>CABSRC010000052.1 GCA_902480035.1 uncultured Streptococcus sp.
AAGGATGGCATGAAGATTCCCGCTGAGAAAATCGCGACCCTAGGCCTCCCTCTCTTCCCACAAAAGAAGAAGTAAACACCACCGAGAGGTGGTTTTAAAGTAAACTGCACATCTCCATAACTAGTTCAAATGAATAGATAAAACTGAGCAGAGATTAAACAAAGGACAAGAACGATGATCGAAGAACGAATCCAAGTTGCTAAGCAGTATGTTAAAACCTTATTTGCTGATCGAGCGGATGGCCATGATGTAGAGCATACCCTCCGCGTCTATACCAATGCTATGAGAATCGCACAAGCAGAAGGTCCATGTGATCTGGAGATAGTGGGCTTGTCAGCTCTTCTTCACGATGCTGATGATGATAAATTGTTTCAAACAGAGAATCATGCGAATGCTCGTAAGTTTCTAGAAGAGATCGGTACTCCTAAAAACCAAATCGAGCAGATTTGTCGGGTAATCAATGCTGTTTCTTTCAGCAAAAATCGCGGTAAGCATCCAGAAACCTTAGAAGGCAAGATTGTCCAGGATGCAGACCGCCTGGATGCGATAGGAGCTGTAGGAATTGCGCGAACTTTTTCCTATGGTGGCCACAAAGGGAGGTCCCTCACTGATACCGTCCAACATTTCCATGACAAGTTGCTCCTCTTAAAAAATGAAATGAACACGGATACAGCTAAGCAAATAGCAGAAAGTCGCCATCAATTTTTAATCACCTTTCTAAAAGAACTAGAGAAGGAATTGGACTGAGTAAAATATTGAAATGAACTTTCATAAAAGACTCATTTGAAAGGAAGATATGCTAAATCGACTAATAAGGAAACCCATTTTAAGTTGTTCGCTGATTTTTATCGTCTGCTCTCTAACTAGGCTCTTTGAATATTTCTATATGAGGACGGATGAAACTTTCTTATCTGAGAACTTTTTACACAAGCTTTTTGGAATACTTTTATTGTGGGGAATTCTTTCAATTTGCAAATTAAGATGGAAAGATATTGGTTTCACTTCTGACGGCATCGTGAGTGGTATAGGGAAGGGGCTATTTTTTGGCTTAGTGTGTTCCGTCTTTGCATATGCCATTGAAGGTTTTATCCTCTTTTTTCTTCATGGCAATGTTCACTTATCGTTTTATGCCAGTGGTTTTTCCTTAACAAACGAAAAAGGATCACAAGCAGGCATCTTGTTTATCATGTTAAGTATCTTATTTAACCTGATAAACGTGTGGATGGAAGAAGGAGTTTTTCGTGGCCTGTTCACCAAAATTCTTGAAGGGATTTCTTACCGTAAGAGTCTATTCTTTATAGCCTTCCTATTTGGAATATGGCACTTGGCAATGCCGTTCAGAGATTATCTTCAAGGAGAATCTTCACTCCTAAATCTTATTACCATGGGGATTGGCTATGTTATCCTAGCGGGAATGATGAGTATCAAATGGTCTTTACTTTACAAAATGACAGGTTCCTTGTGGCTAGGACTAGGAGATCATCTTTTCAACAATCTTGCTTCAAATCTGGTTCATGTTGTCTCAAATTCTGAATCAGATAGCTTGCAGATAGTGAGAATTATTCTTTGGCAGTTGTTGTCATTTGCAATTGTTTTGAGCATTTATAAAAGAAAGTCGAAGGCTATAGCGAATCAATAATGAAGCTCTTTTAAGAATTTTTGAATCCTATTACATTTTATGAATCAACGATTAAAAAATTTTTTATAAGGAACTCTAACAAAAAGCCCCTGTCTGAAAACGATGATTTCAGACAGGGGGCTTTCTTTATTCTTGGATCATGGCTAGGAGGTCCTCTCCTGTAGTGGTTGGAAGGATCCGGACTCGTTTGAGGGAATAGAGTCCATCAGCGGAGCTGGCTAGTCCATTTTTAGTGGTGAGGCCAAGTTTGTAGTCAGCTTTCTTGGCTTGGTCGATCGTGACCTGGCTGTAGCGACCAGATGGGTAGACGATAACGCTAGTATTTTGATCCAGCACCTTATCCAGCAGGCGTTTAGAAGCGACCAGCTCATTCTTTTGGGTCTCAAGACTGGAATTGGCTAGGTCTGGATGATTGACCGTATGGCTTTCAAAGGTCAAGCCAGCACTTTTCATCTCTTTGATTTGGTCAAAGGTCAGGACATTTTCTTTTTCCTTTTGGGTAAAGTCCGTGATGATATTGTTAGTGGCGGTCATCTTGTACTTCTTAAGAAGCGGATAGACGATGGTATAGAAATCCTCGACGCCATCATCAAAGGTCAACCAGACATATTTCTTTCCTTTTGGCACTTCATTTTTTGCGAGGATCCGATAGGCTTCCTCAGGTGTCAGGGTGTAATAACCCGCTTTTTTCAGGGCCTTTAGTTGGCTTTCAAAGGTTTCTGGATCGACAATCAGATTGGCATTAGCAGCTTCGGACTCAGCCATATTGTGCACGGAGTGGTACATGAGGATGGGCAGTTTGACCGGCTTTTTCACTCGGGTCCACTCGATAGAGGAGCTACCTTCCTCGAGAGAACGCGTTACGGCAGTGCCACTGGTATTCACGTCACTCGGCTGAGTGATCCGTTTGATCAGAAGAAAGCTACAAATAAAGATACAGACTAGGAGGAGGGCATTGATTCCAAGTAGGGCTTTGATTTTTTTAGGTACTCTTCGTTTACTCATAGTGTCACCGTTTTCATTATTTTCTTTATTGTACCACAAATTCTATGTTCTTTTCCAGAACTTGCTACAGGAAGATCCTGTCATGAAAATTCAGAATTTTTAAGGCAATTGGCTGTCAAACGCTCAAGTTTTTGTTATAATGGAGCTACTATAGAAAATTCAAGGAGTCAATAGGATGTCTGTTAAGATTGCCTTACTAGGATTTGGTACTGTTGCTAGTGGCGTACCATTTTTATTAAAAGAAAACCATGAAAAAATCACCCAGGCAGCTCAAGATGAAATCGAGATCGCTAAGGTCTTGGTTCGAGATGATGAGGAAAAGGAAAAATTACAAGCTGCTGGTCACGACTACAACTTTGTGACCAATGTCGATGAAATCATTGAAGACAAGGACATTGCCATCGTTGTGGAATTGATGGGCCGTATCGAGCCAGCTAAGACCTTTATCACCCGTGCGCTTGAAGCGGGTAAGCATGTGGTCTCTGCTAACAAAGACCTTCTTGCCGTTCATGGAAGCGAGTTGCTAGAGATTGCTCAAAAACACCAAGTGGCCCTTTATTATGAAGCTGCCGTAGCTGGTGGGATCCCAATCCTTCGGACCTTGGTGAATTCCCTTGCTTCCGACAAGGTGACTAAGGTTCTTGGTGTGGTCAATGGAACATCTAACTTCATGATGACCAAAATGGTCGAAGAAGGCTGGACTTATGAGGATGCTTTAGCAGAAGCGCAACGTCTTGGTTACGCTGAAAGTGATCCAACCAACGACGTTGAAGGAATTGATGCTGCTTACAAGATGGTGATCTTGAGCCAGTTCGCTTTTGGAATGAATATCCAATTTGACCAAGTAGGTCACAAAGGAATCAGCCAAATCACTCCTCAAGATGTCTCAGTTGCTCAAAGCCTTGGCTATGTGATCAAGCTTGTCGGCTCTATCGTTGAAACAGAGTCAGGGATCGCAGCAGAAGTGACACCAACCTTCCTTCCAAAACAACATCCACTCGCAGGAGTGAACGACGTTATGAATGCGGTCTATGTGGAATCCATCGGTATTGGGGAGTCTATGTACTACGGACCAGGTGCTGGTCAAAAACCAACTGCGACCAGTGTCGTAGCCGACATCGTTCGCATTGTCCGTCGACTAAAAGAAGGAACAATCGGTAAAGCCTTCAATGAATACAGCCGCCCTCTTCAATTGGCTAAACCAGAAGACGTGAAGAACAATTATTACTTCTCAATCAAGGCACCAGATGCGACTGGTCAAATCTTGCGTCTTGCGGAGATCTTTAATGCAGAAGGAGCTTCCTTCAAGCAAATCCTCCAAGAAGACTCAGATGGTCAATTTGCAAGTGTCGTCATCATTACCCACCAAGTCAACCAAACACAATTCAAGAACTTGGTTGAAAAATTGGATTCAGAGGCGAATTTCGAACTCTTGAATACCTTTAAAGTCTTGGGAGAATAAGCATGAAAATTATTGTTCCAGCAACCAGTGCCAATGTAGGGCCAGGTTTTGATTCTGTTGGGATTGCCGTGACTCGCTATTTGACTATTGAAGTCCTTGAACCAGCTGATGCTTGGTTTATTGAGCATGATCTTGGAGCAGGGATTCCGACAGATGAGAAAAACCTTTTGCTCTCAACAGCTCTTTCTATCTCAACTGATATGCAACCCCATCGGATCAAGATGACTAGTGAAGTGCCTTTGGCGCGTGGTCTGGGTTCTTCTAGCTCGGTCATTGTCGCAGGGATTGAATTGGCTAACCAATTAGCCAACCTCCAGCTATCAGATGCTGAGAAATTGCGCATCGCGACCGAGATCGAAGGTCATCCGGATAATGTAGCTCCAGCTATCTTTGGGAATATGGTCATTGCGAGCTACATCGGTGAAGATGTCCAATATGTCACGGCTGACTTCCCAAGCTGTGACCTTGTGGCCTTTGTACCGAGCTACCAATTGAAGACCAGTGATAGTCGGAATGTCCTACCGAAAGAATGGTCTTATAAGGAAGCTGTTGCAGCTAGTAGCGTAGCCAATGTCGCTATCGCAGCTCTCCTCAAGGGAGATTTGCTGACGGCTGGTCGCTCCATCGAGTCTGATCATTTCCACGAACGCTACCGTCAATCTCTTGTCAAAGAGTTTCCTCAGGTCAAAGAAGTCGCCCATGCGCATGGGGCTTACGCCACCTATCTGTCGGGAGCAGGCCCAACGATCATGAACCTCTTAGCGCCAGAGCATACAGCAGCCTTTGTCGCAGCTCTCGAAAAACTCGGGCTAGATGGTCAGATTTTCCAACTTAAAATTGACACATTTGGCGTTCGTGTTGAGAATTAAACCCGAATGTAACACAAATGAAAGAAGGATGTATACGAATGTATATGTCCTTTTTGCTTCTCCTATGGTAGAATGGGAACAGTATGGGGAAAAGCTCAAGCTTTCCTGAAAATCTAGGGGGAAACATGAAACCAGAATATTTATATAGTATTGCTACCGATCTTGGTCTGCAATTTGATGGCGAAGCTCGTGTGATGTACGGGGAGCGTGAAGGCTTCTTGTTAGTCATTGAAGGCGCTCAAACCAAGAATGTATTTACCATTTCACTCAGTGTGAAACAAGGTTCCGAAGGAGACTTGATCGAAGATAGTGAAATTCTTTGGAATGAATTAAAAGAACAATCAAAAGCCATTAATGCTATCTCTTTTGATGGTTACTTGACCTCGATCGTTGTCAAAGGCGGAATGACCAAAGGCAAGGCTGTCGAAACCTTATGGACAGCCATCCAAGATATTGTTGATTTCTTGCTCAACCACCAATTTGTGCAAGTGAATGCGCAAACGGGTGAGGAAGGACCAATTGGTCTGTATCAAATTGGAGATGCGATCTTCTTAATCGACGATGCAACCTTTAGAGCTTACCAAGCCGAAGTGCAAGATACAGTTGAGGCTTATGAAGCGCGGGAAGAAAACTTCCTCTTAGGGATTGTAGGTGCTGTGATCGGTGTGATCATCGGTGGAGCAGTTGCCCTCTTAGTAGCGCGTCTTGGCTATGTGTCTGTTTTGGCAGGTGCAGCCCTCGGTTATTGTACCATCAAAGGTTATGAGATTCTTGGTAAGAAATTGACTAAAAAAGGTGTGGTAGTTTCAGCTATTTTGATGGTCTTGACCGTCTTTTTGGTCAACCAATTAGATTATACTTTGGCGCTTATGAGTGAACTGGATTTGCCATTTGATATGTCCTGGACGCTTCTCAATGAAGCGACATTCTCAGGGGATGTCCCTGATAAATTTTACTTGAATCTAGCACTCTTAGCTGTCTTTACTCTTGGTGGTGCTTGGATTTCGGTCAAATCAGCTCTGGATGGACAAAAGAATCGTGCTATCGCACGTAAAATTGCATAATAATGATTAAAAGGAAGGCCTGAATATTATAGGCCTTCTTTTGTTTTTTAGGGTCGAAAAATAGTAAAAAATTTGGTATAATAGTTTGTATTTTATAGAGAGAGAACAGACAGAAAGATGAATGAAAAAATAAATCAAATTCTTGAAGGGATTGATATCCGTTTTCAAGAACCTTTAAAACATTATACCTTCACAAAGGTAGGTGGGAATGCTGAATTTTTAGCCTTTCCCCGCAACCAATACGAATTAAAACGCATCGTTCAATTTGCCAACCAAGAGCAAATTCCATGGATGGTCCTGGGCAATGCATCCAATATCATTGTCCGCGATGGGGGCATTCCGGGATTTGTCATTATGTTTGATCGCTTGCGTGACATCAGTGTGGATGGTTATGTGATCGAAGCAGAGGCAGGTGCTAAACTCATCGACACCACCCATGTGGCCTTGCACCATAGTTTGAAAGGCTTCGAGTTTGCTAGTGGCATTCCAGGCAGTGTCGGTGGGGCTGTCTTTATGAATGCTGGAGCTTATGGGGGAGAGATTGCTCATGTCCTTGTATCTTGTAAGGTCTTGACCAAGGAAGGGGAAATTGAAACCTTGTCGGCGAAAGAGTTGGCTTTTGGCTACCGTCATTCTAAGATTCAAGAGACAGGGGCTGTCGTCATCTCTGCCAAATTTGCTTTGTCTCCAGGCAATCACGAGCAAATCAAACAGGAGATGGAGCGTTTGACCCATCTACGTCAGTTGAAACAACCCCTTGAATACCCTTCTTGTGGATCTGTCTTTAAGCGTCCTGTCGGTCATTTTGCAGGTCAATTGATCAGTGAAGCAGGTCTAAAAGGCTATCGAATCGGTGGTGTGGAAGTTTCTGAAAAGCATGCTGGCTTTATGGTCAATGTCGATAATGGAACTGCTAAGGATTACGAAGATTTGATCGCCCATGTCATTGAGGCAGTAGAAGCTCACTCAGGCGTCCGTTTAGAACCAGAAGTTCGCATTATTGGCCAAGCCTAAGAGCTTAAGTATTGAAGAACAATTGATAGTGAACCATCGATAGCATCAGTCGGAAAGGGGGTGAGTGCCTATCGATACCGTAAATAGGTGGGGCAGTCTAGTAAGTCCCCGAGAGGTATTGGTGGTCTGACAGGTTTTCCTGTCAGCCGCTGCATTTTCGTTTGAAAAGCAGTTTGCTAATCGCAGTAAAGAAGGAATTTATGTGAATTGAAAAAACCAATTATTGAGTTTAAAAATGTTTCAAAGGTCTTTGAAGATAGCGGTACCGTTGTCCTAAAGGATATCAATTTTGAATTGGAAGAAGGGAAGTTCTATACCCTGCTCGGTGCATCTGGATCAGGAAAATCGACCATCCTTAATATCATTGCCGGTCTTTTGGATGCGACGACTGGAGATGTCTACCTTGATGGGGAACGGATCAATGATGTCCCTACCAACAAACGGGATGTCCACACCGTCTTTCAGTCCTATGCCCTGTTTCCACATATGACAGTCTTTGAAAATGTGGCTTTTCCCCTTCGTTTGAAAAAGGTGGACAAGGCTGAGATCGAACGCCGGGTTTCAGAAGTCTTGAAAATGGTCCAGTTAGCTGGATTTGAAAAACGCTCGATCCAAAAATTATCTGGTGGTCAACGCCAGCGGGTAGCTATTGCCCGGGCTATTATCAATGAACCACGAGTGGTCCTTTTAGATGAGCCCTTGTCTGCACTTGACTTGAAGTTGCGGACAGACATGCAGTATGAGTTGCGGGAATTGCAACAACGTTTGGGGATTACCTTTGTCTTTGTTACCCATGACCAAGAAGAAGCCCTCGCCATGAGTGACTGGATCTTTGTCATGAATGAAGGAGAGATCGTCCAATCTGGTACACCAGTAGATATCTATGATGAACCGATCAACCACTTTGTAGCTACCTTTATCGGGGAGTCTAACATCCTTTCAGGTCGCATGATCGAGGACTACTTGGTTGAGTTCAATGGCAAACGCTTTGAAGCCGTCGATGGTGGGATGCGTCCAAACGAACCAGTTGAAGTTGTCATTCGTCCAGAAGACTTGCAAATCACTCTTCCTGAAGAAGGCAAGCTCCAAGTGAAGGTGGACACCCAGCTCTTCCGTGGTGTGCATTATGAGATCATCGCCTATGATGATTTGGGAAATGAGTGGATGATTCACTCCACTCGGAAGGCCATCGTGGGAGAAGTTATCGGGCTAGACTTTGAACCAGAAGATATCCACGTTATGCGTCTCAACGAAACCGAAGAAGAATTCGATGCGCGGATCGAAGAGTACGTTGAAGTGGAAGAGCAAGAAGCTGGTTTGATTAATGCCATTGAGGAGGAAAGAGATGAAGAAAACAACCTCTAATCTATTTATCCTCCCCTATTTCTTGTGGATTTTTCTCTTTGTCTTGGCTCCTGTAGTCATGATCATCTTTCAATCCTTTTTTAACGTTGAAGGGCAGTTTTCACTTGAAAACTACAAAGAGTTCTTTACTTCGCAAAATCTGACCTATTTAAAGATGAGCATTAATTCGGTCCTTTATGCTGGAATTGTCACCCTGGTGACGCTCTTGATTTCCTACCCAACTGCTTACTTTTTGACGCTGCTCAAACACCGGCAGTTGTGGTTAATGTTGATCGTCTTGCCAACCTGGGTCAATCTCTTGCTCAAGGCCTATGCCTTTATCGGAATCTTTGGGCAAAACGGCTCCATTAATAGCTTTTTAAGCTTTCTCGGAGTCGCTCCCCAGCAGATCCTCTTTACCGATTTCTCCTTTATCTTTGTAGCCAGCTACATCGAGTTGCCTTTTATGATTTTGCCGATCTTTAATGTCTTAGATGACTTAGATCCAAACTTGATCAATGCCAGCTATGATTTGGGAGCCAATCGTTGGGATACCTTCCGTCATGTGGTCTTCCCCTTGTCCATGAATGGAGTCCGCTCAGGTGTACAATCTGTCTTTATTCCTAGTCTGAGTCTCTTCATGTTGACACGGATGATCGGTGGAAACCGCGTCATTACCCTAGGGACTGCGATTGAACAGCACTTCCTAACAACACAAAACTGGGGAATGGGTTCTACCATCGGAGTTGTTCTGATCCTTGCTATGCTCTTTACCATGTGGGCAACGAGAGAAAGGAGAGAACGATGAAAAAAGTATCTCATTTCTATCTAGGCTTCGTCTTTCTGATCCTCTATCTTCCAATCTTCTATTTGATCTTTTATGCTTTCAATAAAGGGGGAGATATGAATGCCTTCACAGGCTTCACGCTTGAGCATTTCAATGAATTGTTCGCAGATAGTCGCCTGATGCTGATCTTATCAGAGACCTTCCTCTTGGCCTTCTTGTCAGCCTTGATTGCGACGGTGATCGGAACCTTTGGAGCCATTTATATCTACCAATCCAAGAAAAAGTTAGAAGGACCTTTGCTCTCCATCAATAACATTCTCATGGTAGCACCAGACGTTATGATTGGGGCCAGCTTCTTGATTCTCTTTACGACGGTGAAGTACCAGCTAGGTTTCCTATCTGTTCTGGCTAGCCACGTGGCCTTCTCGATTCCCATTGTGGTCTTGATGGTCTTGCCACGTCTCAAGGAAATGAACCGGGATATGGTTAATGCTGCCTATGACTTGGGAGCTACTCAAGTGCAAATGCTCAAAGAGATCATGTTGCCTTATCTGACACCAGCCATTATTGCTGGCTACTTTATGGCCTTTACCTATTCGCTTGATGACTTTGCCGTGACCTTCTTTGTAACCGGAAATGGCTTTACAACCTTGTCTGTAGAGATCTACTCACGTGCGCGTCAAGGAATTTCCCTCAGTATCAATGCCTTGTCCGCCCTTGTCTTTCTCTTTAGTGTGCTCTTGGTCATCGGTTATTACTTTATTACCCGTGAAAAGGAGGAAGCAGCATGAAAAAACTTTATTCATTCCTAACTGGGATTGTCCTTGTCATTCTGGTCCTCTGGGGAATTAGCCACCAGATCGAAGCGAGCATGAATACCAAGAATAGTGACAAGTTGGTCATCTACAACTGGGGAGATTATATCGATCCAGAATTGCTCAAGGAATTCACAAAAGAAACCGGAATTCAGGTACAATATGATACCTTTGATTCCAACGAAGCCATGTACACTAAGATCAAGCAAGGGGGAACCACCTACGATATTGCGATTCCTAGTGAATACATGATTGCCAAGATGATGGATGAGCATCTGGTTGAAAAGTTGGACCAATCCAAGATCAAAGGGATGGAAAACATTGATCCAAAACTCTTGAATCAATCGTTTGATCCGGGCAACCAATATTCAGTCCCTTATTTCTGGGGCACCTTGGGGATCGTCTACAATACGAAGATGGTCAAAAATGCTCCGGAACATTGGTCGGATCTCTGGCGTGAAGAGTACAGAAATGACATCATGATGTACGATGGTGCGCGTGAGGTGATGGGAATTGGTCTCAATACATTAGGCTATAGCCTCAATGAAAAGGATCCAAAGAAATTGCAAGAGGCCGTGGATAAACTCTACACCTTGACACCAAACATCAAAGCTTTGGTTGCTGATGAGATGAAAGGGTATATGATCCAAAACAATGCGGCTATTGGGGTTACTTTCTCAGGAGAAGCCAGCCAAATGCTGGATGCCAATAAGGATCTTCGCTATGTCGTTCCAACTGAAGCCAGCAACCTTTGGTTTGATAACATTGTCATTCCAAAAACCGTGAAAAATAAAGAAGCAGCATATGCCTTTATTAACTTCATGCTTCGTC
>CABSRC010000053.1 GCA_902480035.1 uncultured Streptococcus sp.
AGGTTTCCTCATACGGAGTTCCTTTTTTGACCGTGACTTGAGCTTGATTGGTATAGTTTAAAATATCTGGGTATTGATTGATAAAATGATAGACCAAAATCCCTAAATCACGCGCAGTTGTCTGGTTGGCCGCATCATTTGGATAATTGTTTACCTGATAATAGCCTTGCAAGGTGGAGATGGCCGCCCCACTCGGGTTATTCCAGACCGTATTGGTCATCCCCAATTCCTTAGCCTTGGCATTCATGCGCTCAATAAAAGCATCTGGATCATTGTTGGACATGAGATTGGCCAACATAAGGGTCGATACATTTGAGGATGGAACCACTGTCATGGTAATCAACTCAGGAATGGTATAGTCTACTCCAGCAACAATATTATTATTTGAGATCTCATAGATCTTACCGATCGCTTGATCTGAAGCGGTCGCCTTGATCACTGTATCTTTACTGATCTTGCCATTTGCCATATCTTCAAACAAGAGATAGAGTGTCATGAGCTTACTCATGCTGGCCGGATCCCTGACTTCATCGATATTGTCTTTCCAAAGAACATTTCCCGTATTACCGTCAATAATGAGCGAAGAATGTGGACGGTTAATGGCTTGGACATTGTCATTTGGATACATCTTTTGCGCCATATCCACCAATTCATCCGCACTCGCTAGAATTGGCTGGCATACGAGACTCAGAAGGAGGCAAATAGACATCAAATATTTTTTTATCATAAACTTTTCCTTTATAACAGACTAATCAGCTGGAGGTTGAAACAAGCTTCTAACCTTTATGCTCTTTCTTCTTGTCTCCCAGTAGATAAAAAGAGCCAATCACAGCAGTTAATTACTTGTATTGTACCATACTTTGAAGCAGAAAAAAACCTATCTGGCCCGAATAAATCGGCGATAGGTCCTGTTTATTAACGACTTAACAAGCTCAAAGCTTCCTTATCCGCTATAATGGTCACATCTGGATGGCCTTGAAGGGCACTAGCGGGCACTTTTTCTGTCCTTTCGCCCTCTACAGTTCCTTTAATCGCTTGGGCTTTCGATTCCCCATAGGCAAACAAGACAATTGATTTCGCAGCTAAGATATTGGCAATCCCCATCGAAATGGCTTGAGTTGGAACATCTTCGATCTTATCAAAGAAACGAGAATTGGCTTCAATCGTAGAGGCATCCAACTGAACTAAGTGGGTCTGACTATCAAAGGAAGTGCCCGGCTCATTAAAACCGATATGCCCATTACGTCCAATCCCTAAGATTTGAAGGTCCACTGGATGGTCTTCGAGTATTTTGTTATAACGGATCACTTCTTGATCGGCAGATTCTTCTACACCAGATGGGAGATAGCTTTCTTTGAATGGTTTAGCATCAAAGAGATGTTTCTCCATGAAATACCGATAAGATTGAGGATCATCTCCCGTCAACCCTACGTATTCATCTAAGTTCACACTGATTAGATTAGAAAGATCCAAATTACTTTCACGAATTTGTTTATAAAACTCAAGGGGACTGCTTCCAGTCGCAAGACCTAAGGTTTGCGCACCTTCCTTTAAGGTTTCTTTCAATATATCAAAGGCAACTTTTCCACCCTCAATTTGGTCCTTTACTTCAATAATTTTCATTGGATAGACCTCCTATTTCTCTATGCTTTTATTATATGGTATAGACCAATTTTTGTCAAGTGAAACCGCTATCTTTTTCTAGCATTTTTTTCATTTTCAAGTCGATTCGTGATATAATGAAAGGTATGATTGTATCACTATTATTCATCATTTTTTTGATCGGACTCCTTGTCTTTCTCTTATCTTTCTTGATTCACCAAAGAAAGATTCTCAAGGTCCTGATCTTTTTGATGGGAATCAGCCTGATGCTCTTAGCTATCGGGACAGCCATCTATCTACTCACAAATTTATTATAAAAGGAGCGCAAATGAATACCAACGACTTTGACTTTGATTTGCCTGAAGAACTGATTGCCCAAACCCCTCTTGAAAAACGCAATGCCTCTAAACTCTTGATCCTGGATCGAAAAACAGGGCAATTCCAAGATCGTCATTTTGATGCAATTTTAGATGAATTGGAGCCAGGAGATGCTCTTGTCATGAACAATACGCGCGTACTGCCTGCCCGTCTTCACGGCGTCAAGCCAGAAACAGGTGGTCACGTCGAATTCCTTCTCCTCAAAAATACCCAAGATGACTGTTGGGAAGTCTTAGCAAAGCCTGCTAAACGATTAAAAGTAGGGGCTTCAGTGAGCTTCGGAGATGGTCGATTGACTGCCACTGTCGAGGAAGAATTGGAACACGGAGGCCGTATCGTTCGCTTCCACTATCAAGGCATCTTTTTAGAAGTCTTGGAAAGTCTTGGCGAAATGCCACTCCCTCCCTATATTCACGAAAAGCTTGCTGACCGCGAACGCTACCAAACCGTTTATGCTAAAGAAAACGGTTCTGCTGCAGCCCCAACAGCAGGTCTACATTTCACCCAAGAATTGCTCCAAAAGATTGAAGCAAAGGGTGTTCATCTTGTCTACTTGACCCTTCATGTAGGGCTTGGTACCTTCCGTCCAGTATCAGTGGACAATCTCGAAGACCATGAAATGCACTCTGAATTTTACCAACTTTCAGAAGAGGCTGCTGCGACCCTTCGTCAAGTAAAAGCTGCAGGGAAACGCATCGTAGCTGTTGGAACAACTTCTATCCGGACGCTTGAAACGATCGGAAATAAATTTGCAGGTGATATCCAAGCCGATTCTGGCTGGACCAATATTTTCATTAAACCTGGTTATGAATGGAAAGTCGTCGATGCCTTTTCGACCAACTTTCACCTTCCAAAATCAACTTTAGTCATGTTGGTTTCTGCCTTTGCTGGCCGTGAATTAACCTTAGAAGCATACCACCATGCTATTCAGGAACGGTACCGCTTCTTCAGCTTTGGGGATGCTATGTTCATCAAGTAAAGGAGTCTCTCATGAATAAAATTGAAAGCCGCCACCGCTTGATCCGCTCTATTATTTCTGAGCGTAGAATTCATACCCAACAAGAACTCCAAGAAGCCCTTGAAGCCAATGGGGTTCTCGTTACCCAATCCACCCTTTCGCGGGATGTTAAATCCTTGAATCTAGTGAAAATTAACGAGGGGGATAGTTCCTACTATGCCATGAACACCATCGCTCCTTCCCGTTGGGAAAAGCGCCTGCGGATGTATATGGAAGATGCCTTAGTCATGTTGCGGCCCGTTCAAAACCAGGTCGTTGTAAAAACTCTTCCAGGGCTTGCCCAATCCTTTGGTGCGATCTTAGATGCACTGGAACTGGATCAAATTGTAGCTACTATCTGTGGGGACGATGTCTGCTTGGTCATCTGTGAAGACAACCAAGGAGCTTTGGATTGCTTTGAAAAATTAAAAGAATTCACCCCACCCTTCTTCTTTAGCAAATGAAAAGTTTGGAAACTTAGTTTCCAAACTTTTTATCTTGTCGCTAGGCGCTGAATGGCTTCTCGATAGATTTCCATCGCAGCGTAGAGATCGTCAATTTTTGCTCGTTCATTGGCCTGGTGCTCGGTCTGTTCTGCACCTGGGAAAAGAGCGCCGAAAGCTACACAGTTTTCCATAGTTCGCGCAAATGTCGCACCACCTGAAGACATGGCTGGTGTCCTATCCCCGGTTTCTTCCTGGTAGACGGCCATCAAAGAGCTGACTAAAGGACTATCTAGCGGTACATATAAAGGAGCCAAATAGTCAAATTCTTCATACTCCAACTGATAGCTAGCCGCAATTTCTTGCAGACGAGCTACTAAATTCTCCTTATCTGCTAGGACTGGAATTCGAATATCAATTCCGATTTCCGATTGCTCTTGATCGATCACAAGAGTCGCAAGATTGAAGGAAAGATCCCCACTTGGTTCATCTGTAATTTTTCCAAATAGGGCTTCTCCAGTTGCATCCTCACCAACAGCATCTGCAATAAAGAGCAAGGCTGGGTGGGGTTGGATGAGGGACAGACTTTCCGCTAAACCGACAATGGCATTCACTCCTTCGGCTGCATCTTTGGAGTGCTTTGAAACTCCCATAACCGTTACAGAATCTTCTGTTTGGCTATACTGAACCCCACTTTGATCCAAAACGGGAAGCAATTCTTCTAAACGATGACCTGCATAGGTCGCTTTATCTGGAACAACATTGAGGGCCTGACCAGCCTGTAAGGGAAGATCATCCCAACCCGGACCATGCAATTTCACTTGTAACAAGCCCTTTTCAGCATAGGTTAATGGGAAAGAAGAATCTGGTGCAAACCCAAGATCTGCTTGTTCTTCCATTTGATTGTAGCGGTTCATACACCGCCACAAGGTTTCTTCATCCGTCCCAAAGATAAAGCGGATTCGTTTGGTAAACTGGATGCCATCATCCAGCAAACTCTTAACTGCATAGAGAGCAGCAAGTGACGGCCCCTTATCATCCTGCACACCACGACCTACCAAATAATCACCGACAATGGTTGCTTCAAAGGGTGGCGTTTGCCAATCTTTTAGATCACCGGCTGGAACAACATCCAAGTGACAAAGAACGGCCAGGAGTTCTTCCCCCTGACCGATCTCTGCATATCCATAGTATCCTTCAGGATCTATATAAGTTTGAAAACCTAATTCTTGAGCAAGCTCTAAGGTTTTTTCTAGGACATCTTGGATAGCTTGTCCAAACGGTGTTCCATTTTCCCCTTCATTTAACACAGAAGGGTAAGAAATGATGGTTTGAAGAGAGTTTAAAAACTGCTCTTTCACATCGTCCTTAATTCTTTTTTTCATGAAACACCTACTTTATTCTATTGCAAGAATGGAACCACAGTTCCTAGTAGAAGAAGGGCAATAGTAATCACAACAATCGCTACGACCAATTTACCCATGAATTTCCACCATGCACTCAAGTCAACACGTCCAAGAGCAAGAGCTCCCATAACGATACCTGAAGTTGGTGCGATCAAGTTCAAGACACCAGATGCAGATTGGTAAGCTGTAACAATCAAGCTACCTGGTACATTGACGAACTTACCAAGAGGTGCCATGATACCCATTGTTGCGCTGGCAAGACCAGATGATGATGGGATCAAGAATGACATTGGCAAGTAGAAAATGTAAGTCAAGACAATGAACAATTGAGATGAAAGACCTTTAAGTCCTTCTTCACCCCAGTGAAGAATTGTCGCAGTGATCATACCGTCGTTCATGATGACTTGGATACCACGTGCTACCGCTACGATAAGAGCAACACTCAAGAGGTCAGCTGCACCATTCATGAAAGATGAAATGATTTTATCTTCTTTCAAGCCATAAATGATACCAACGAGGATTCCCATGAAGGCAAAGAGCATAGCTGTTTGTGGGAAGTACCATGTACCAAGAGCATCTGTGTTACCGATCAATTGACCAAGTACTGGAATTTTATGGAGAGATTCGTTAAAGTTGTTAAAGAATGTAATACCCAAATCTTTGAATGGGATAAATCCAGCAACCATGATAACGAATGTTGAGATGAAGACGACCAAGACACGTTTTTGTTTCTTGTTCATTTGTGAAGGAATTTCTTCGCCACTATCAACATTGAAGTGTTTCAAATCTTCTTCACGAGTTGCATAGGTGAGAGATTTGGTTGGGTCTTTTTGAACCTTATCTGCATAACGGTATACATAGTATGTGCTAAGTCCTGTCAATACGATCCAGAAGATCACACGAAGTAAGAGACCTGAAGCACTTGAGATACCTGCAGTATCAGATGCGATAACTGTCGCAAATGGGTTCAATGTTGACGCCAAACATCCGATTTGTGATCCTAAAAGGATAATGGCTACCCCTGTCAAGCTGTCAAAACCAACGGACATCATAACAGGTACAAGAAGTGGATAGAAGGCCATGGTTTCTTCACCCATACCATAAGTTGTACCACCAAGGGCAAACAATGGCATCAAGATCAAAATCAACATTTTTTCGCGGCCTTTGTATTTACGAACGATAGAAGCAATCCCTACATCAAGGGTACCTGTTTCGTTCACAACACCAAGGAAACCACCGACCATTAAGATGAAGAAGGCTACGTCAATCGCTGCACTAGTTGGTGCTTTACCAAGCATGGCATTGATTGGGGCCATCAAGACATCCCAAATCCCTTGAGGATGTGCTTTTACAGATTCATAACTACCTGCAATGATAGCACCTGCATCGTCAACCTTGTATTGACCAGCTGGAATAATCCAAGTTAACACTGCCATAATAGCAATGATAATTAACAATACGGAAAAAGATGAAGGCATCTTAAATCCTTTTTTCGTTTTTTCACTCATTTGTCTTCCTCCTAACGCAACAAAGTGTGAGTGATGTTTTACAAGAGTCTCTTGTAAAACGCTTACCTATAGATTTATTCTATCACAATAAGCTTTAAAATACTAGTTTTTTCCTAATTTTTCATTAGTCTTTTTGGATGATTGTTCCACTTTCAGACTCAATCAAAGCTCCAAGGTTTTCAAGTGATGTAATAACTGCTTTTCCTTCTGGGCGACCATTGACGAAGGCAATGGCAGCTTCCACTTTAGGAAGCATGCTTCCTGGTGCAAATTGGTCTTGTTTGATGTATTCTTCCAATTGAGCCACATTAACATGTTCCAATTTTGCTTGGTCTGGTTTGTTGTAGTTCACAAAGACATAATCGACACCAGTCAAGACGATGAAGAGGTCTGCTTCTACTAATTCAGCCAAACGTTGAGATGCAAAGTCTTTATCGATAACCGCTTCAACACCAGATAAGCTACCATCTGCTTCTTTCACAACTGGGATACCACCACCACCGGCTGCCACAACGACTTGACCGTCGTTCAACAAAGTACGGATGGTATTGATTTCTTTGATATCCACTGGTTTTGGTGAAGCCACGACTTTACGCCAGCCACGACCAGCATCTTCTTTGAAAGTTGCTCCTGATTTTTCAGCTTCTGCTTTTGCTTCTTCTTCTGAGTAGAATGGACCGATTGGTTTGCTGAGGTTGACAAAAGCTGGGTCGTTCTTATCAACAATGACTTGTGTCACAACAGAAGCCACATCTTTTTCGATTCCTTCTTCATGAAGAGCATTTTGAAGAGCATTTTGAAGCCAGTAGCCAATACTTCCTTCGGTCATAGCAACTAATGAATCAAGTGGGAAAGCAGGGTTTTTTTCAGAGTTTGCTGCCAAGTGTTGGAGCAAAAGGTTCCCTACTTGAGGACCATTTCCGTGAGTGATGATCAAGTCATCCCCGTTTTTGATTAATTTGACTAAGTGTTTTGCTGTTTCTACAAGTGCTTCTTGTTGAGCTTGAGCAGAAGGATCAGATGAGAGAATAGCATTTCCTCCCAAAGCAACGACGATTTTTCTTGACATAAATTTTCCCTTTCTATAAAAAATAGGGGCAGGACTAAAGCTAGCAGTCCAGCCCCTATAGCTGTTGGTATACGGTTATAAAGTCTTAAACTTTTGGAATGTACAAGTTACCAAGAGTAGCTGCCATAACCGCTTTGATGGTGTGCATACGGTTTTCAGCTTGGTCAAAGTGACGAGCATATTTGCTGCGGAACACTTCGTCAGTAACTTCCATTTCTTCTACGCCGAATTTTTCAGCAACATCTTTACCGTAAACAGTATTTGTATCGTGGAAGGCTGGCAAGCAGTGCAAGAAGATTAAGTCTTCGTTATCAGCTTTCTTAATCAAATCCATGTTTACTTGGTAAGGTTTCAAAAGGGCAACACGTTCTGCAAATTTGTCTTCTTCACCCATAGATACCCAAACGTCAGTGTAAAGTACGTCTGCACCTTTCACAGCTTCATCGGCATCTTCAGTGATCAAGATATGAGCGCCACTTTCTTTTGCAAATCCTTCTGCCAATTCAACGATTTCTTTTTCTGGGAAGAGTTCTTTTGGTGAGAAGATGTGTACGTTCACACCAAGGATAGCACCTGTTACAAGAAGGCTGTTCGCAACGTTGTTACGTCCATCACCACAGTATACAAGTGTCAAACCTTCCAAACGTCCAAAGTTTTCTTGAACTGTCAAGTAGTCTGCAAGCATTTGAGTTGGGTGCCATTCGTCAGTCAAACCATTCCATACTGGAACACCTGAGAATTCAGCCAATTCTTCAACCATACGTTGGCTGAAACCACGGAATTCAATACCGTCAAACATACGTCCAAGAACTTTAGCAGTATCTTCTGTAGATTCTTTTTTACCAAGTTGGATGTCGTTTGCACCTAGGTATTCTGGGTGAGCACCAAGGTCGATAGCTGCTGTTGTGAAGGCAGCACGAGTACGAGTTGAAGTTTTTTCAAACAAAAGCGCAATGTTTTTACCAGCAAGATAGTGGTGTTCAATGTTGCGTTTTTTAAGGTCTTTCAAGTGAGCTGAAAGTCCGATAAGGTACTCTAACTCTGCACGTGTAAAGTCTTTTTCTGCCAAGAAGCTACGTCCTTGGAACACTGAATTTGTCATTCTATTTGTCTCCTATTTTCTTTCTAGTATTGATCAGTAAGAAGAAAGAGCTGATCCTCAAAGACCAGCTCTCGGTCTTCTCTATTAGATTTCTTCACGTTCAAATGGCATTGACATACAACGAGGTCCACCACGACCGCGAACCAATTCACTTCCGCGGATCTTAATCAAACGAAGTCCGTATTCTTCTAATTTCTTGTTTGTGACTGTGTTACGATCGTATACAACTACCACACCAGGTGCGATTGTAAGAGTATTTGATCCGTCGTTCCATTGTTCACGAGCAGCTGCAACCACATTGCCATCACCACAAGGGATCAATGTAACTTTTTCAACACCAAGGTTTTCAGCAAGTAATTCAGCCAAATCACCTTTTTCTTCAACAATCTTCAATGCTTCATTTTCATAGGTTACAGAGAAGACGCGAAGGTTGCCTTGGATTTCTGGGTGGATGGTGAATTTATCGTAGTCCACCATTGTGAATACTGTATCCAAGTGCATGAATTTACGGTTGTTCGCAAATTCGAAGGCCAAGACTTTCTTGAAGCCAACGTTCTTCTTGAAGATGTTTACCAACAATTTTTCAATTGATGCAGCATCTGTACGTTGTGAGATACCAACTGCCAAGACATCTTTAGAAAGGACTAATTCGTCCCCACCTTCGATACGAGTGTCTTCTTCACGGTTGTATACCAATTCTACATTACCACCATATACTGGGTGATATTTGAAGATATATTTACCATACAAAGTTTCACGGTTACGTGTATCAGCATACATGTGGTTCAATGATACTGCATTCCCAATTGTAGCAAATGGGTCACGTGTGAAGTACAAGTTTGGCATTGGATCAATCGCAAATGGATAGTCAGATTCAACAAGGTCTGTCAAGCCTTTGTCAGCTTCAGGAATTTCTGGAAGCTCAGCTTTTTGGAAACCAGCCATTGTTTTTTCAACCAATTCTTGGTTGTCTTCAATACCACGAAGGATTTCGCGAATAGCGTTTTTAGTTTGGCGTCCACGAATGTTTGCTTCATCAAGATATTCTTCGATGAATTGTTCGCGAATTTCTGGAGTAGTCAATGACTCAGCTGCCAATTTTTCAAGATAAAGTACTTCGATTCCTTCGTTACGAAGCGCTTGAGCAAAATTGTCGTGTTCTTTTTGTGCATCTTCCAAGAATGGAATATCATCAAAAAGAAGACGCTCTAGATAGTCAGGCATCAAGTTTTCCAACTCTTTACCTGGACGGTGCAACATTACTTTTTTCAGTTTTCCAATTTCTGAGAAAACATGAATTGGTTTAGTTGACATCTGTCATCCTCCTTTTTTCTTTGAGCTTGTTCACAAGCTTATTACAGTTGTTATTATAGTCTTTAATGATACCGCTTTCACAAAGGATTCTACTTTTTGAATGCAAAGAATTTTGCGTTTTTTTGAATCTTTCCTATTTTTTAGTTAATATGAAGCGTTTTCTTTGCATATTTTGCCTTTTATATTATTTTTATGAATATATATTTTTTTGTAAAAATAAAAAAAGATCAACAAATTAGTTGATCTCTTCAAAACTTTTTAAAAAGTAGGCTGTATCTAGAAAAGTTAGTTGTTTTCTCTCATACTGGATCTTATGAGAATCGATGAGTTTCTTTAAAACTTGATTGACGGTTTCTCTAGTTGTGGCTGCTAATTTGGCCATTTCCTTCATACTAATTGGAAATGGAAGTTGATTTCCAAGGCTTTCATAGTCCTTGCACAGAATGGCTAAGGATTGAATCACACGCTCACTGGCACTAGCTGTCACGACATTGCGCAAGCGCAACTCTTGAAATTCTAGGATGGAGGAGAGCTTTCTCATAATAAAGAGCAACTGCTCCTTACTCTCTTGGGCATATAATTCATAGAGGTTGACGGGAATCACGAAACAACGCAAATCCGTCACCGCACTAGCTGTATAGTGGTAACGCTCATCCTGGAACATCCCACCATAAGGGAACAGAGCCCCCTTCTTTATATAATCCATATAGGAGAATTGGTCCGACGAATCAAATTGCTCAATACGGGCAAAGCCTTTTGCCAGAAGAAAAATGCGCTCCCGCCTATCTCCTGCATAAAATAAAATTTGTCCTTTTTGGATATCCCTGGCATGAATTTCAACAGCTAATTTATCAAATAGCTCCACTGGTAGCGCAGAAAAGGCTGGATGCGAGCGGAGC
>CABSRC010000054.1 GCA_902480035.1 uncultured Streptococcus sp.
TTTTTGGGAGTCGCAGGAAAATCACACGATAGCTTAGAGGACGCCCGCATGACAGCTCTTGTCTACGAACAATTCCTCGAATTTGATCAAGGCCGTACCCTCCTTGAAGAGCAAGAGAACTTCTCCACCAACCCCTTCGGAGGCTTGGACTTATCCGGATTTTTTGATGAATAAAAAGAGAGAGTGGGACAGAAATCGGTAATTCGTTAGAATTCGATTTCGTCGTCCCACCTCCGCACAGTTGAGTAGGGCTGTAAAAGCTGATGAAATCAGCGTAGTAGAGCCCACTCAGCCACTGCGTCTTGCTCGACAATCCAAAAACAATTAAGAGGCTAGGACTTTTGTCCCAGCCTCTTTTGAGTTAATGAAAACTTCCTTAGCTTAAAATGGCAATTTCCCTGCGAAAGCACCGAGTTTTTTCTTGGTTGCAGCATCAATTTCTTCAATTGCAGCATTGATAGCTTGAACCGTCATATCAGAAAGCGTTTCTGTATCTTCAGGATCGACCACTGCAACATTGAAATCGATAGAAACAACCTTCTTATCACCTGTAAGAGTTGCAACAACCAAGTCTTGAGCAGATTTCCCTACAAATTGAGTTGCGGCTAATTCCGCTTGGCTTTGCTCCATTTGCTTTTGCAATTTTTGAGCTTGCTTCATCATATTTTGCATATTCATCATAGCAATTACATTCCTTCCAACTTCTGAAATTTACAGTTCATTATACCATTTTTTAAACGCTTGGAAAAGCTTTGAGCTGGGGAAGTTCTGATTCTTCTTTGATCTTGGATTCGATCTATAGTATAATGTTACAAGAAATTTCACGAAATAGAAAAAGAGGTTACCGTGTTATATAAGACTATCCAACAGTACTGGGATAAACGCTATCAGGGCTATTCCCAGAAAAATAAAAAAGAAATCGAAAGTGTTCAGATTGAAAAATGGAAGTATGAACTCATCCGTTGGCTACCAAAAGAGCGAACGATTTCCATCTTAGATATCGGTACAGGACCTGGATTTTTCCCGATTGTCTTAAAACAAATGGGTTATACCAAGGTCACTGCAATTGACGCTTCAGAAAATATGCTAGAGATTGCGCAGGAGAATCTCCTCAAATATGGCGGAGAAACACCAGATACTGTCCGCTATCTACAAATGAATGCCCAGGAGTTGGACTTTGAGCCAGAATCTTTTGACGTCATTATGATGCGCAATGTTACGTGGAATTTAGAAAAGCCTGAAAAAGCTTATAAGTCCTGGCTACGCGCTCTTAAACCTGGCGGACAACTCCTCATTTATGATGCCAACTGGTACTCTTATCTCAACGATCCTGCTATTCGTTTACAATTTGAGAACAATCTCAAGATCGTTTCCAGCGAACAGTTAGAAGATTACTGGCACGGCGAAGGGGTCGATGAGGCCTTGATTGAAGAAATCGCCCGCCAATTGCCACTAACCAAGCGCCTTCGTCCTGGATGGGATTTGGAGTTTTTGAATCAATTTGAAGGGGTCGAAGCTACAGTTGACACCGAATTTGGACCAAAAATTTGGAGCCGAGAAGAAGAACTCAACTACGCAGCAACACCAATGTTTGCCCTTTATATCACAAAAAGAAGCTGATTCCTGTTTGGATCAGCTTTAATGTTCTTTTATACAAAACTAATAAATTCTACAAAAATAAAATAATTTTATGCGTTAGAGTCATTCAATCATCTACTGAAACTTTCCGCCGTGAGAAAAGTGCTAGAAACACTATTGTTTCTAGCACTCGGAATTATTGAGACCTTAGGCTCAATTATTAGTCATGGAACTTCTTCGAAGTTCGCTGACGTCCATACTCACCTAAGGAAAGTTTCTAAGAAGATTTTGTCTTCAATCTAAAAGCTGATTCCTGTTTGGATCAGCTTTTTATTTGTATGCTTGTTGGATGGCAAAATACTGTTTGAGAAGTTTTCCTAAGACCATCACTCCTCCAATAAAGAAGATGAGAAAAAGACTCGGAAAGGCCACGATCCACGGCGCTGTCTGCAAATAGCTTCTGCCAGTATTGATCATCGCCCCCCACTCTGCATCGGGCATCTGGGCACCCAAACCGATAAAACTCATCCCTGCAATTTCCATGACAATGGTATTCAGATCATACACCATGGTTGTGACGACTTGGGGAAAGACGCTAGGGAGATAGTATAGCTTGATCTTACTCCAGAAGGTATTGCCAAACATATCTGCATAGCGGAAATACGGTTCTTCTTTGATATCGAGGAGCAGCGAGCGTACTAGGTAGGCATACTTGGTCCAGCTGGTCAAACAGATGGCCAGTAACGTCTGTTCCATTCCAAGACCTAAAAAACCAACGATCCCAATCACAAAGATAATGGGAGGAAAGGCTTGAAAAAGCGTAATAACTACTTGAACCAAACGATCCACGATCCCACCAAACTTGACACTGAATACTCCCATTAAGCAACCAAAAAGGACGACCAAAAAGAGAGCGAGAAGGGATGGAAAGAGGGTATGGGCCCCTCCGACAAACACTCGGACCAAGAGATCGCGGCCCAACTCATCTCTCCCAAAGAGGGCTTGATGAGAGGGGCCTGCCAAAACCTGGCCTAAGTCGACCTGGTTAGCGCGGTCAGCTCCCAACCACTGCGCAAAGCCCAGAAAGACTAGAAATAGAAGTAAGCCAATGGATACCCACCGAATGTTCCGTTTGATCTGATCAGATGACATGGTTAGCTCCCTCCTTGCGATAGCGTTTTGGATTGATGAAGAGCTGGATAAATTCAGCAAAGGTATTGACTAGAAGAACACCAGCTGTAATGACCAGAACCGATCCCTGGATCAAAGGAAAATCCCGGTTGTGAACAGCTGTGATCAACATTTTCCCAATTCCTGGCCAAGAAAAGAGATACTCGATCACGGCCACACCTCCTAATAAGGAGGTTAAAGATAGGGTGATCAAGGTCAAGAGCAACGGAAATAATTGTGGAAAAATGGTTGTCCTGAGGATCTGCCCCCATCTCAAACCGCGCCCCATAGCCCCCAGCACTGCATCTGACTCAAGAATCTCTATTAAGCCTTCTTGTAGCTGTGGGATGTAGCGGCTCGACATGGTCAAGGCCAAGGTCAAAGAAGGCAGTACTGCTCCTTGTAGATTCACCGTTGATTGAATTGGAAACAGATGCAAATATAGTGAAAACACCAGCATCAGGCCAATCCCTAGAACGAAATTGGGAATGGTATTGGCGAGAGCCGTAGCAAACGAGATGACCTTAGAAAGCGGGCTCTTCTTATAAAAAACTGCCATAAAACTCAGCGGAATCGAGATCAAGAGGGTCAAGAAGAGGGTAGAGCCTGCTAGCACTAATGTATTAGGAAAATAAAAGGCCAATTCTTTTGCGACGGACGATCCGGAGTGGTAGGTCATTCCCAGATTTCCATGGAAAACTCCGAATAGCCACCGTCCATACTGCACCCAGAAAGGATCCTGAAAACCAAATTCCAGACGCTTGGCCTCAAGCAGTTCTTTTGTAAAAGGAATCCCCTGGGCAGCCAACATATTTTTAGCTGGATCTCCTGGCGCTAGATACATGAGTAAAAAGGAGATCAAACTGACGCCAAGTAAGATCAGTAGGAAACGGACCAGTAATTTACAGCTTATTCGAAACATCCATTCACCCACCTTTCTTGCTGCCGATAAGTGGCCAATAATTCCTGAGTATAGGGATCTCGTGGGGTGCTCAAGCACTCACTGGTCCTTCCTAGCTCTCTGATCTGTCCTTCTTTTAGAACCATTAGCTGTTGACAAAATTGGCTGACCAAGGCTAGGTCATGGGAGATAAAGACAAAACTCATCTGAAACTGCTCCCTCAACTGCTGCAGCAAGCGCATCAGCTCTGCTTGGATGGTCATATCTAGAGCACTGGTCATCTCGTCGCAAACGAGGATTCTCGGTTTGATGAGCAAGGCACGCGCAATAGCTGCTCTCTGGCACTCTCCCCCACTTAAAAATTGGGGCCTTTGTTGGACCAGCTGGCGATTTAGATGAACAGCCTCCAAAACCGCCTCAATCGCTTTTTCTTTTTCAGCTTTTGTTGAAGCCCGATCAAAATGATCACAGACTTCCATCAAGCTTGAATAAACCGAGCGAGCTGGATGAAAACTAGCATGTGGGTGTTGATCAATATACTGGATCGTTTGATAGAATTCTTTAGTTG
Source organism: uncultured Streptococcus sp. (assembly GCA_902480035.1). Taxonomy (GTDB): domain Bacteria; phylum Bacillota; class Bacilli; order Lactobacillales; family Streptococcaceae; genus Streptococcus. The sequence goes on from CABSRC010000054.1 coordinate 4,218, forward strand.
AAAAGTCTTCATAGGGACGGCCCTGTAGATAGAGTTGCCCCTGATGAGGTTTGATAAAGCGACACAGCAGATGACTAAGACTGGTCTTTCCAGATCCAGATTCGCCTACAATGCCAAAGCTTTCACCTTCTTCTAACTCAAATGAAATCGGACCTACTTGCATACCCGATGCAGAATGACGGTGGGTGAAAATCAGATCTTTACAGGTCAAAATGGTCCCCATCTGTAGCTCCTTTCTGTAAACGAGGGGTTGCAGCAAGCAACTCTTTTGTATAGTCCTCTTTTGCGGACTCCAACAATTGGACCGTGGCTCCTTGCTCAATGACCTGTCCCCCACAAATCACAAGCATGTGATCACTCAAGGCTGCAGCGACTGCCATATCATGTGTCACTAATAGAAGAGACAAGCCTTCTTCTCTTTTTAAACGGGCCAATAAGTCAACAATCTCAAGCTTTGTGACCACATCGAGCGCACTGGTGGGCTCATCAGCTAGCAAAATCTTCGGATAAGAGACCAGTGACAAAGCAATTGCAACCCGCTGCATCATGCCCCCACTTAGTTCAAAGGGATAAGCAGGCGCAATCTTTTTCGCTTCTAAACCAACCAGGTCCATACATTCTTTGAAAGAACGAATGTTAGGAGTCCGCCCTTTTAGACTGTTGACTAGGTCCTTGTAATGGTTTTCGATGGTTCGTCGATCATAAAAAAAGCGCCCAGCCTGCTGGCTGATCCAAGCTATCTCACTTCCCACAAAGGAGAAGGGAGAGGCCTGCTGGAGTTGTTCCTCTCCTTGCCATCTATACTGGCCTTTTGCAATCCAGAGATCTCGCAAAGGGAGACCTAGCAAGACCTTTAGTAGGGTAGACTTCCCGCTGCCACTTTCTCCGACAATAGCCAGGCTCTGAAATTCTCCTAATTGAAAGGAGACATCTTCAAGAATGATCCGATCCTTGGATTGGACCGTTAGGTGTTGAAGTTCAAGCATACTTATTCCTTTGTTAATTGATTGGTTATATGGTAATAGTCTGAGGCACTCGATGCGAGCCCTGACACGCGGTCATTCATAATGACTGCCACCTTAAACGTCACCAAAAAGCTGATCGGTAGATCCTCTTGAATCTCCCTTTGAAGGTCCTTGCTCAGCTCTTGACGCTTCTCTTGATTGCCTTCTGTCCCCAGAGTTTGAATGAGTTGGTCTACCTTGTCGCTCTTGTATTTTCCAAGATTAACCGAACCGTCTGAAGCCAGTGAACTCTTAAAGAAGGGGTAGGGGTCACCTACAGGAGTCGCCACCATGGTATATGGCGTAAACGAATAATCTTCTGCTGCAGCAATCGAGCCCACTTCAACAGTCCGAATCTTCACATCGATCCCAATCTGCTTCAAGGCAGCTTGTGTCGCCTGAACTGCTAAAGGAATCTCTGGCAAACGCTCATAAGAGAGAGCTTTTAATGTAACCTTTTTACCATCTTTATAGCGAAACCCATCTGCTTTTTTCAAGTAGCCTGCTTGGTCCAAGAGCTTCTCAGCTTCCTTGGCATTCGCATTTGGAACAGGCTCTTCTAAAGCAAAAGGAAAGCGACTTGGAAACGGACCACTTGTAGCTTGGGAACCTTTTTGAAAGAGCGATTGACTATAGATCTTTCGATCAATCACCAAATCAAGGGCTTTTCGTAGCGTCTTGTCTTTCATCCAAGGATCTCGGAAATTATAAACATAAGAAAGATAGCGCGAGCCATCCACTTCTGAAATCCGATAACTTGTTTTCCTACGATAAGAAGCTAGATTGAGCGCCGGCATCCCATAAGCCGCATCGATCTCACCAGCATCTAAGGCGAGACTCATCGAGGTCGCATCTGAAAAGGAGCGAATCTCCACCTTCGCTACTTTGGCTGCTCCATTCCAATAATTGCCAAAGGCCTTTAAACTAGCCCCGTTTTCTGGACGAAAAGCCGTCAGCTGATACGGGCCTGTCGCAACAACCGATTTTCCAGTTGACTCCTTGGCTCCCACATGAAGGATAGTCGAATACGGATCTGCCAAGAGGTTCAAAAGAATCGGTTGGGGCTCTTTGGTTTTGATCCGAATGGTATGATCTGTCGCTGTCATTTGCTCGATCATTAATTCACCTGCCGCCCGCTGATTGGAAGTCAAAAGATGTTCCAAAGACTCCTTGACCGTCTTAGGAGTCATGAGGCTGCCATCATGAAATCGCACCCCTTGACGGATCGTGATTTCCCACTCCAGAGGAGACAACTGTTCACCCTTAGTTGCCAGCCAAGGCTGGATCTGAAGCTGATCATCCATTTTAAACAAGGTCTCTCCGACCCCGTAGCGCACCGTAAACCAGCCATTGTACTCTTTGACTGGATCAATATTGGCTGGAAATTGGGTATAGCCCATAGTTACTGTATCACGAGAAGAGACCGTTTTTTCCCGGCTCTCCTGAAAAGCCCTCAAGCCTAGCAAGCAAATTCCTGCTAAAAGGAGCGTCCAGCAGAGCTTGGCCCAAGATCCTTTTTTTCTTTTAAAAACCAGCATGTTCTGCTAGATACCCCTCTTCTTCTTTGGTCGATATTCTCCCTAAAATAGCATTACGATGCGGATAGCGTCCAAATTGTTGGAGAATCTCCGCATGCATCTTCTCATACTTCAAGCGTTTTTCGAGCCCCGGTTGATCAAACAAGCGCAAGGCTACTTCATGGACGACTAAGGATTCAGAATGCATAAAGGGCATATAGAAAAAACCTCTTTGTACAACTGGTAGATCCAAGGCTTGCTCTAACCCTTCTTGGGCCAAGACCAAGGCCAGGGAATCTGTCGCAAATGCTTGAGCCGTCCCTCGAAAAATGTTGCGAGGAATCTGGTCCAAGAGCAAAATCTCTGCTAAACGCCCTTCTGCTGTAGTGCGCCAGCCAAACAATTCCCCACGACTAGCCTTCCAATAGAGTCCCTCAAAGCGCTCCCGCATTTCTTGGTCCAACGCATCCGATTTTTTAAACCAATCCTCTGGCTTCAACTCTTCAAACCAAAATCGTACTACTTCATTCATGCCTTATTCCGCCATAATTTTTTCTTTGGTTTTTTCATCCAAAGAGTCATTCATCCGACCATACTTGTAACCAGCCAAATCCAAGGCTACATAAGTAAAGCCAATTTCCTTCATAAAGTCATTGATCTTGTCATGCATTTGGATCGCTTCAAGAAGATGGTCTTCTTCTACTTCGATACGGGCCAAGTCCCCATGCACGCGCACGCGGGCTTGCTCAAAACCAAGTCCTACAAGGAACTCTTCCCCCTCAAAGACTCGTTGGACATTTTCCAAAGTGATTTTTACCCCGTATGGGAAGCGTGAGGCTACACTACAAGACGGAACCTTGTTCCAATTGGATACTCCTCTTTCCTTAGCCAATTGACGAATTTCTGTCTTATAGAGACCCGCTTCTTGCAAGACACTACGTACTCCCGCTTCGTTTCTAGCCTTGATACCTGGGCGGAAGTCGTCTATATCATCCATGATCATGCCGTCAACCAATTGCTCAAATCCCAATTCTGTGACAGAATCCTTAATGGTTTGGTACATCAATTGCTTGGTGTAATACCAAATATTAGGAGTGTTGGCAGCAATACGCGGATCACTCAATTCTCTCATCTCAAGCCCCAGTATTGGTGCCCCCAACTGATCCGCCAAATCAAGCGCTAAATTAAATTCCTCATCTGAGAAGAGTTCTGAATTCACCACTGCTGCAATCACATTGTCAGGCCCTAAGGTGTCCAAAGCAACCTTTAAGAGATAGGAACTATCAATCCCACCAGAATAGGTAATGGCCACTTTTCCGATTTCCCGCAAAATGTCTTGTAATTTTTCTTCTTTTTCTTTTCTGATTTGTGCTTCTGTTGCCATGTTAGAATGTTTCCCTTCCAATTAATTCTTCGATGCTTTCTGTATCCAAAATAATGATCTTTTGCTGTCGAATGTCTAAAACACCCTCCCGCTTTAATTCGTTCAGAATGCGATTGACACTGTTTCGGGTTGAAATCCCACAAAAACCAGCAATATCTTCGTTGGTAATATTAAAGTCAATCAAGACACCATCGTCCTGCTCTACCCCAAATAAGCTGCACAGCTTTTGTAGGTGGAAACAAACCGCGCCTTTTTTCCCATTCATCATCATGTACTGCTGGGATTCCATACTTTCAGACAGTTTATTGCGATAATAATCCCGTACGTAGTCTTGCAGTTCCTTCTTTTCTTTGACAAAGGTCCAAAACTTAACCCGAGGAATCCGATAAAAGCTTGCCTCGGCTGTTTCCACGCGTACATTAAAAGGCGAGTCTGTATAATTGGATACCTCGTCCCGTAACAGGGACACAATATCTGTCGCCTTTAAATAGGAAAAGTTAAATTCTCGACCATCACGCATGATGACACTCGTCTTGACAACCCCTTCTTTTAAAATATAGATATAGTCCTCTTTAATCCCGCGATAAGAGAGGTAGCTGTGGTACTTTTTCTTGATAATGGGCGTTCGCCTCTCTTCCAAGAATTTCACTAAAAATGCTGAATCCACGCGCGATTTTCCTCCTTCTTCAATCCTTCATAGAAGTCACACTAATGATACACCTGTTCTTGATTATCATAGTTAACATTTGTTAACATCAATTAGTACACACCTCTTTTAAAAAAGAATTATACTATAAGTATCAGTATTAATAAAGGAGATCGCAAATAATGGTAGAAATTAAATTACCGTACGACAAAAAATCGATTGTAGCAAAGATTCCAGATGAAAACTTTGCAGGATTGTTAGAGTCTAAGGCGGAAAACTTCCATAACCCACTGTCTGAAGAAGAAACTGTTGAACGTTCAATGGACAACCCTATCGGCAGCCCAACTTTGGAAGAACTTGCTAAAGGCAAAAAAGACATCGTGTTGATCAGCTCTGACCACACTCGTCCCGTTCCTTCTCACATCATCACCCCAATCATTTTGCGTCGTATTCGCTCAGTTAACCCTGATGCACGTGTGCGTATCTTGGTTGCTACTGGTTTCCACCGTCCTTCAACTCGCGAAGAATTGATCAACAAATACGGCCAAGAAATCGTTGACAATGAAGAAATCGTTATGCACATTTCAACAAATGACGACGACATGGTTAAAATCGGTCAACTTCCTTCAGGTGGGGATTGTATCATCAACAAGATCGCTGCTGAAGCTGACTTGTTGCTAGCAGAAGGATTCATCGAATCTCACTTCTTTGCTGGATTCTCAGGTGGACGTAAATCAGTCCTTCCAGGTATCGCTTCATACAAAACTATCATGGCGAACCACTCAGGTGACTTCATCAATTCTGATAAGGCACGTACTGGTAACCTTGACCACAACCCAATCCACGAAGATATGCTTTACGCTGCTCGTACTGCAAACTTGGCCTTTATCGTCAATGTTGTATTGGACGGCGAAAAACACATCATCGGATCTTTCGCTGGGGACATGGTTGAAGCCCACAAAGTTGGTTGTGACTTCGTAGCAGACTTGGCACGTGTGTCTAAGATCGAAAGCGACATCACAATTTCTACAAACGGTGGTTTCCCACTTGACCAAAACATCTACCAAGCTGTTAAAGGGATGACTGCAGCCGAAGCTTCTAACAAAGAAGGCGGAACAATCATCATGGTTGCTGGATGTGCAGACGGTCACGGTGGAGAAGGTTTCTATCGCAACCTTGCTGACGTAGAAGATCCAAAAGAATTCTTAGAACAAGCTATCAATACACCTCGTTTAGAGACTGTCCCAGACCAATGGACTTCTCAAATCTTGGCACGTATTTTGGTACACCACCATGTTATCTTTGTATCTGACCTTGTAGATCCTGAATTGATCAAAGGTATGCACATGGAACTTGCAACTTCATTTGACGAAGCACTTGAAAAAGCCTTTGCACGTGAAGGAAAAGATGCTAAAGTAACAGTTATCCGCGACGGACTTTCTGTCGTTGTTGAATAGAGTCAAACATGGATTTTCAACCCAATCTAGAACAGACACTCCGTTCTTTGCAAGCAGGTCATCTTTCCGTTGAGGATGCGCTTGAGCAAATCAATGGAGTTAAAGAACTAGGGTATGCAGCAATTGATACTGACCGGCAACGTCGCAACGGCTTCCCTGAAGTCGTATATGGCGAAGGAAAGACAGTTGAGCAAATTGAAGGGATCCTGCAATTTCTTTCAGAAAAAGAATTGCCGATCCTCACAACAAGGGTCTCTCTCCAAAAGGGAGAGGCTCTTTCTCAGCGCTTTCCGACTGGCCACTATTATCCAGAAGCTCGCTGCTTCGTTCTCAACTCTAAAAAAGAAGAAGCCGATCCTAAACACTACATTGCGGTCGTCACTGCAGGGACAAGTGATGTTCCTGTTGCAGAAGAAGCTGCAGTCACTGCAGAAACCTTTGGCCATTCGGTTCACCGAATCTATGATGTGGGAGTCGCCGGCATCCA
>CABSRC010000055.1 GCA_902480035.1 uncultured Streptococcus sp.
GAATGCCCATCTCATCCATCTTTTCAACCAGGGTAGACGAAACACCGCCGCGCTTGCGCAACTCTGTTTTAGAAAGGAATTCTCCTTCTTCACGCGCTCGCACGATTTGCTTGGCAACGTTCTCTCCTAGACCATCCATCGCGACAAATGGTGGAATGAGGGTGTCCCCATCGATCAAGAATTCTGTTGCCTGACTGCGATAGAGGTCGAGCTTGCCAAACTTGAAGCCACGCTCCCACATCTCATTGACAATCTCAAGGGTGGTGTAGAGGTCGATCTCTACGTTGGAAGCTTCATTATTCTTGCGTTTCTCAGCTATTTCTTTCATTCGAGCTTTCACGGCCTCCAGGCCAGCTCCCATGGTTTTGATATCAAAGGCCTTGGCCCGAATCGAGAAGTAGGCACAGTAATAATAGAGAGGATGATGCACCTTAAAGTAGGCCACCCGAAGGGCCATCATAACGTAGGCCGCCGCATGGGCTTTGGGGAACATGTACTTGATCTTTCCACAGGACTCGATGTACCACTCAGGAACATTGTTTTCCTTCATGGCTTGGATATAGCCATTGCGCTCTTCTTCTGAGATCTTGAGCCACATGCCTTTCCGCACACGCTCCATGATGGTAAAGGCCATCTTAGGCTTGAGCCCCGCGTGCATGAGGTAGACCATGATGTCATCCCGACACCCGATAACGGTCGATAGATCGGCAATGCCCGCCTTGATCAAGTCTTGGGCATTTCCCAACCACACATCGGTACCGTGAGACAGACCAGAGAGCTGAAGTAACTCCGCGAAAGTCGTCGGATGGGTCTCTTCGACCATGCCCCGAACAAAGTTGGTCCCAAACTCTGGAATCCCCAGCATCCCTGTCGGCGTTCCAATCTGCTCGGCTGTCACCCCTAGCACTTCTGTCCCAGAAAAGAGGGCCATAACCCCTGGATCATCCATAGGGATATCATTTGGATCAATGCCTGACAAGTCTTGGAGCTTCCGAATCATGGTCGGATCATCATGTCCCAGGACATCGAGCTTGAGGACGTTCTCATCGATATCGTGGAAGTTAAAGTGAGTAGTCTGCCATTCAGCGGTCACATCATCTGCCGGATACTGAACCGGAGTAAAGTCATAGACATCCATATAGTTTGGAATAACAACGATTCCTCCCGGGTGCTGACCGGTCGTCCGTTTGACCCCAGCTGCGCCAAGAGCCAAGCGCTCGACCTCGGCATCCCGGTAGTACTTGCCATAGTCCCGCTCATAACCCTTGACAAAGCCGTAGGCAGTCTTAGCTGCGACCGTACCTACCGTTCCTGCCCGGAAGGCATATTCTTCCCCAAAGATATCGCGGACATCCAAGTGGGCGCTTGGCTGATCTTCTCCAGAGAAGTTCAAATCGATATCGGGTACCTTATCCCCATCGAAACCAAGGAAGGTTTCGAAAGGAATATCCTGCCCGTTTTTGCTGAGCTTATGACCACAGTTTGGACAATCCTTGTCTGGCATATCAAAACCAGATCCATAAGAACCATCGGTGATGAACTCGCTGTACTGGCACTGGCTGCAAACATAGTGAGGCGAAAGTGGATTGACCTCGGTGATCCCGATCATGGTCGCGACAAAGCTGGATCCAACGGATCCACGCGACCCAACCAGGTAGCCCCGCTCATTGGAACGATGCACCAGCATTTGCGATGCCAGATAAATCACGGCAAAGCCATTCCCCAAGATGGAAGTCAATTCTTTTTCAATTCGCAGATCGACAATATCAGGGAGCGGATTACCATAGATCTCAAAGGCTCGCTTATAGGTCAATTCTGCAACCGTTTCTTCGGCCTTGTCGATAAATGGCGTATAGAGGTCCCCCTTGACCACTTCGACCGGCTCAAAGGTCTCTGCGAGCGCATTGGTATTTTCAATAACAATCTTGCGTGCCAAGTCTTCTCCCAAAAAGGCGAATTCATCCAACATTTCATTGGTAGTTCTGAAATGCGCTTTTGGCAGTGGCGCTGGCTGAGCATCTTCTCCGTGACCGATGGTCCGGTTGATCATGGCCCCTTGACCGAGACTACGGACAATGATCTCCCGATAGATCTCATCTTCCGGCTCCAGATAGTGGACATTTCCTGTCGCAAGAACGGGCTTGCCAAGGCGATCTCCCACTTCGATCAAGCTCTTGATTATAGTCTGGAGCTCGTCCATGTCCTTGACCTGCTCCTTGGCAATGAGAGGTGCGTAGATAGCCGGTGGCATAACCTCGATAAAGTCGTAGTACTTGGCCACTTCGACTGCCGCATCCACACCTTGCGACATGACCGCATCAAAGACTTCCCCTTCCGAGCAAGCCGATCCAAGGATCAAGCCCTCGCGGTGGGCATCCAGCACAGTCTTGGGAATCCGTGGAACTCCTTCGAAATACTTGGTCCCAGAAAGTGAAACCAGTTTAAACATGTTCTTAAGGCCGGTCTGATTCTTGACATAAAGAGTCGCATGCTTGACCCGCGCCTTCTTATAAGAATTCTCATCGATCAAATCGATATTCAAGTCCTTGAGATTGGTCACCCCATGATTTTCAGCGACATCTTTGATAAAGATAAAGAGCAGGCGCCCTGTCGCTTCTGCATCGTAGTTGGCCATGTGGTGATGCTCCAATCCTACCCCAAAGCGCTTGGTCAATGGCCCCAAGCCATGCCGTTTAAAATCTGGATAGAGATTACGGGCAAATTCCAGGGTATCGATGACTGGCTGAGTGATCTTGGGAAGATCATGGCGCTCATAGTTGGCATTCATGAAGCCCACGTCAAAGGTAGCATTGTGGGCAACGAGAACGGTTCCCTCACAGAAGGCCTGAAACTCCTTCAAGACCTGCACCAAGGGCTTAGCACCCCGGACATGCTCATTGGTGATCCCTGTCAATTGGGTCGTAAAGGCAGACAGAGGATGGCCGGGGTCGATAAACTCGTCAAACTCCTCAATGACATTGCCCTTGTACATCTTAGAGGCAGCGACCTGGATCAAGTCATTGTAGATGGCTGAAAGTCCCGTCGTTTCCACGTCAAAGACCACATAAGTCGCTTCATTAAGGTCCAGATCCACCTCGTTATAGGTGATGGGCACCTTGTCCTCTACGATATTAGCTTCCATCCCATAGATCAGCTGGATCCCAGCCTTCTTGGCTGCTTTAAAGCCATGTGGGAAACTCTGCACATTGCCATGATCAGTGATGGCCACCGCCTTATGCCCCCACTCGGCTGCCTTGGCGATCAGCTCTTCGACTTCCGGCAGGGCATCCATCGTCGACATATTGGTATGCGCGTGGAATTCCACCCGGCGCTCCCCTTCTGGCATCAGGTCCTTGCGGGCATAATGCACGACTTCCTGGATGTCTTGGACATTCATGGTCAAGTCGCGCGTGAAATTGTTCATTTCGATATTTCCCCGCACCCGTAGCCAGCTGTTCTTCTTGATCATGTCAAACTTCTGGGCTTCTTCCTCATTTTTCACCCATTTCTGAAGGGAAAAACTCGAGGTATAGTCGGTCATCTTAAAGCTGATCAAAACCCGACCGGTCCGTGTCACCTTGTGCTCCACGTCAAAGACCACACCCTCAAAGACAATCCGGTTCTCTTCTGTCGTAATCTCGATCATCGGAGTGATCTCGGCCTTGTCTAGCTTAGGTTTAGCTGCCGCCTTCTTAGCCTTGAAATCGAAAGCTGGTTTTTCTTCAACCGCTGGTGGCGGGGCCATCTGGGCCAAGGATTCCATAGCCCGCAAGGTCTCTTCATTGGCCGCTTGGAAGATCTTTTCATTTTCCTCCTCAAAGCGCGCCACTTCTTGCTCTGTCAACTCCTCATCAGACTCCACTCGACAGGTGAAATGCGGAAAACCAAAGGCTTCCAACTGCTTGGCAAGGTTGGGCAAATGGTTCTTACGAAAATGCTCCGTATCGACCGAAGACGGCCCAGAGATGATCAATTCCTGCCCTTCTGCTCGCACCTGCAAGTCTTGATAAAGCCCCTTAAAGCCTTGACTAGCGCAAGGGCCATCCTCAAAGACCTCACGATAGTAGGCCTGCAATAAATCAGCAGAAAAGTTCTGATTGACCACCTGGATGGTAAAGGTCGCCTGGTTTCCCGTCTTTGAAAATTCATCCTTCAAGCGCTGGCGCAATTCCTTAAACAAAGCAATCGGCAAGACTTCCGCAAAAGCAAAGCGGAACTCCCAGACCCGACTGACCTTGTGCACCACGACTTCTTGAATCTCCGCATGCAAAAAGGCACTGGAAGATCGCATCTCCAGCGGCATATCCAGCTGATTCATTAAAATTTCAAAGGTGTTGGACATTGTTTCTCCCTTGATCTTGATTCTTTTGCTCGCTTTTGAGTGGCCCGACTCTAAGCAAAAACAGACCAGTCAAAAACATTCGTAACCCTTATTTTATCACAATTTAAGGATTAATTCGAGGGAGAAGTGAAGACAAAAAAATCACCGCTCGGTCGGTGATTTCTCGATGATTGGTCAACAGCAGACAATTCTGATCATTCCCCACTTGTTGCCTCTGTTTCTGAACTGGAGCTCGATGTCCGTAGCAGGTCCTTCATCTGAGACCGGACAGCTTCTCTCGAGCTTTGTTCTTGCTTTTGGATGTCCTCCATGACAGGCTGCAACTTCTGCCGGATTTCCACTTTCTCCTCTTGCTCCTTTTGCGCTTGAAGTGTCGGACGGTACATGGCAAAGAAAGAACCGATGACTACGATCAAAGCGATCAGGCTCACCCCATAGCGTTTTAACTGCTCTTTAGAGTCGACCTTGATGCCCTTCATCGAAATCTCCTTCCACTCCGGATGCTCTTTCTCACAGGCATCTTTCTTAGTCTTGATCGGCATGACCAAGACTTGGTTCATCAAGGAAATCATCCCTATGACCACAAGCAAGTAGGGAATATAGCGCGATTGATTGAAGATCATAACGATCAATAACACAAGACCGATCCCTGCAATCCCCACATTAAAAGCAAAACGCATCCAAAATTCTTTTTTCACCTGTAAATAAGTATCTTTAGACATCGGTCACTCCTCATCCATTATTTATACATCATTCCTTACTATCATACCGAAAATTAATTTGAAGATCAAGTTAGTTACTGGGTGGAGAGAGTTGAGGGATGAAAAAGAGAGAACCGTGGTTCTCTCTTTGGTTTAACTTTCCTAAATTTACATATTGTCGCTGAAAAGGCTCTTCCCTCTAATTACTCCGGCAATTCTATCTTCAAACTCATATCCGTCGGTTGTAACACTTTCTGAACCGCCGCAAGAAAGGCCAATCCATTATCAGATGGGGAATACTGGAATGTGATATGGATGATTTTTTTATCAAACTTATCACCATATCGCTCCACATACTGCTTGCTTTCGAGGAAGTGAATGTAATTGTTAATTTTTTCCTGCAGAATTTCCAGATGGACTGCTTCTATCTCTTCCTGCCAGCCGACTGAATCCACCAGAAGAAGCTCTAAATGATTATTAACTATACCAATAGCGTCAAGTTCGCTAGGTTCTAGTTCTGAAACAATAGCTTTTTTTACAAGAGCTTTAAACTCTTCAACATCAAACAACTCACGTTGATCTTCTATATTTGGTAGCATAGTTTCAGGATGATTACGTATATAGTTTCTATCAATATCATCTTGCTTACTTAAGGGCCAGTGCCCTGTTTCGGCATAAATCATCACCTCATATGCGTCCCTAGAAGATTGAAATGCTTTATCCATTAGTTCCTTAGTAATGGGGTAGCATACTTCTGGGCCCATAGCTCCTCCAACTTCTTTAAAGAAGCTAATTTCGTAATAACCATCTGTTTCATATACAACAAATCCATCGCCTCTATGTACAATCGTATTGGAATGATTATAATCATCTAACTCATCTGCCTTTGGCCAACGATGATGTTCACAATAAAACATTACTTCTAAAGCATCTTTTTCTGATTTTGAAACACGTTCTGCTAATTTTTGGCTAATGGGAAAGTTAAGCACTTCTTTCCCTCTACTCCACAGGATCTGATAATCATTCTTGTTTTTTAATATCGTACAATTTTTATATTGCTGAATTTCTGTTGTCATACAAACACCTATTCAAATACCTTTCCTACCGTATAATCACCTGGTTTAAATTGATCTACAACTGCCTCTGGTATACCTCCCTTTGTAAAACCTCCTGGTTCCCAAAGACCTTGCCAAGCACCGGGTTCATTTCCTGACGGCATACGTAAATTTTTAGGATTTTTAACATTAATAGTAAGAGGTGAATCACCTAAATACCCTCTATCTAAGCCTAATAGTTCCTCTAATACTCTCGGATTCCCATCTGATGCCAATACAGCTTTATCATATATAAATTTTGGCATTACATAATGTCCCTTTTCCGGTCCAATATTCCCACCAAATTCCATCATAGATTTATGAAATCCTTCTTTATTGATAACCTTTACAACTCCATCCTTAAACATATTTAGATGTGTCTCTATCTCTTGGTGCGAAAGATATCTGGACGGATCTAAACGTTGACCATTTTCTGTACTAATTAAACCGTCAACGATTTTTCTAGACATATCTGGTCGCTGTAGTTTTTCCAGTTCCATCTTAAAGTTTTCAACTTTTTGGTTGCTACTGTTAATTACATCAATCCGAGTTCCTTTCGGAATTTCTACACCGCCAACAAATTCGCCTTTCCCCTTACCAACAATGACTCCGCCATTTTGTGATATATTATCAAGAATTGCCTGACGTTTGGAAGAAATATTGCTAGATGCAGTATAGTCTTGGATACGAATCTTACCATTACTATCAAAACCAATAGCATCAACTCGAACTTTCTTTATTTCACCATCCATATTTGTAGCAATTGTAATTCTCTTTTCAACATTTGTAGCTATTTTGTTGAATTCTTCAGTTTGAGTTGCTTTGAAGTCGGCAGAACTTGCCTTATTCTTTTCTAATGTTTCAACCTTTTTTTGCCACTCTGACTTTGTAAGAGATGTTTCGCCAGCATTTAACTTTCTAGAAGAATAATCTTGATAGCTGGTATCCAGTTCCGCATTTATTCGCTTCACGTTTTGATGATCTACATATTTACCAACACTAAAGCCAAGCACCTGTTTTCCCACATAGCTAAATATGGCTTCCTTCGGATTTTTATCAGCAACCACTGCATAAATAGTCTGAGCGACATCTGCCATATCATCTGCATGAGTGGCCGCCTTAGCAATCCCTCTTACAAGAGTGGTACCTCCTTCACCAAGTTTGGCAAGTTTAACAATACCTCCTCCATTAATTAAGGTCGCAAAAAATTCCACTCCTGACCAAAACTTTTCCTCACTAGTCAGCTGCGTTCCTGTAATCAACGTTTTTCCAGTAGTCATCGCATATCCACTATTTACAGCTACATAACTCATACTAGCGGCTAAAAGCGGAGTACCCATACCCCCTGTCGAGACTGTTCCAACTACAGAAGCAGCTATAGCCGCAACTTGTAACCCTAAATCTATATACTGCAACCAATTTTTGTTTTCTTCTTGAAAAGTACTACCTTTCAATCGTTGATAACTTGGTAATTCTGTCGGATATTGTATCTCGACTATTTCTTCTGCAGTCTTTCCTTCAATCACTTTGCGTTGCTCAGCACTCAGTTTATCCTTATTTGCTAGAATTTGCTTAGCAACTCCCAAACGTTCATCATAAACCTCTTTAGCAGCACTAATCGGACTGACTTTCCCATCTAAAAGCTCGTATAACTTATAGGACTCTTGATCAGTATAAGCTTCTTTTACATACCCATTCGGACCGGGCACCTGGCGAGATTTAATGACATCTTTTTTAATATACTTACTCTTATAAGGATTCGCATGCCCGTTTACCTTTTCCAATGTAACAAAGGCATCATCCATCCCTTTAGTAAATTTACTATCGATGTTTTGCATGATATCAGGGTGAATCTTCTTCGCACTAGTAAACATTGTGTTCACACGATCGTAAGATGTCTTAAAAGGCCCTGATTCTTTTGTCACTCCTAAAGCTGCCTCACCTCTTTGAACATAAAGATCCTCTACCTCTTCTTCTTGCACTTTTTTTCCCAATGCTTCAATATCTTCTAAGAAATCTTTCATCTTAGCGGTCGCATTCAAAAAAAGTACCCACGGTGTGTCACTACTAAAGTCTGGCTTGTTAGAATAATACTTAGTCATCTTTCACCTCCGGTGGGCAAAGCAGAGCCCTCAGCAGAATTAGCTTTCATTTCCTGCATCCTTGATTTTATTTGTTTTATAGCATCATCAGGTTGTTCTTTAATATATTTCTTATCTTCCGCTCTGGAATTGGGGTCGTTTAAAGTCAAATTTGCTACATAAACAGCCAGAGCTTTATCCATATCAACCATTTTTTCATAGGTGTTTTGTGCATGTCTTGCCAACACTTCTATAAGAGTCGCAAATTCTTGTGCTTTCAAGTAATATAGACCTATTCCAAGATTACTATCACTATTCGCAACTAAATCATGGAAAGCCCCTTGTGAGGAAAGAGCAGGAAGATTAGAGCGTACAGTTGACATTTTTGTCGTAAGCTGAGTAGATAAATTCACTAAATTCAGGCAATGAATAATGATATTCTCTTGTTCGGTAAGATTTATACTAATTTTATCCGCCATTATATACCTTCACTTTCAATTTCCCTAAAATTTCTTTTTTTAGTTGTTCACTGTCAATTGAACATAGTAACTGATGCTCCAAATCATATTTATATAAATGTTCACTATTGGTCACATATAAAATATCTTGAGTGATTTTACCAAAGTTCGCTACAGTAATGTGAATCCCTTCATCATTCCCATGATGCACCATAAACCTTAGATATGCTTCCTCCTCCCATTGTGAATGAAGATAATCTTTTATTTTATCATCTGCATTCTGTAAAACAGGGTGATGCTGCATCAAAAAAGCAAGAAAAACTAAATCACCAGTTCTATTAATATGGTAGAGGCCTTCATCGTCTTGATGAATAATGACAGCCATATTATTGAATTCATCAACTTGCGGGGCATAGAAATAATTTAAATCAATCTGACAGTGGTATTCAGCATCATGATATTCCTTCAAATATAGTCCATATTCCGCACATTTCTCGGTTGGTTTATTATCAAGAACGAGCCCCATTTTTTTCAAATCTTCATATCCTGTCTCTAATATTCTCAGCAAACCTTCCTTTTTGCCTTCCCCTTCCTTAAAAGGAGTAGGAAGAAAGACCAAATCATTTGAATAATCATTAAAAATATGCAAAGCATATAGTGCTTCAATTGTAAATTTCATGCGCCATCTATCTCCTGTATAACATGTGAGCTACTTATTGATCCCAATAATGTCTTTAAACCATTAACAGTCTTTTTTAGCTCCTTAACACTACTTCCATAATCAGTACGATATTGCTTTACAAACCCTTTTAGTTCAGTATATTGTACCTTACTTTCACCTTCCCAATTCTTTTCATTAGCTTCCAACCCAGCCACTTCTGAATCAATTTGAGAAAGAAGGTTCAGTACCTCTGATAAATCACTCAGAAGTGTATCAATTTGACTATCATCATAAGTTATTGTATCTTTAGCATAACTTCCGTCAATATCATTAATATTTGTATTCATATACCATTACCATTCCCGTTCAAGAATATTTTTTCCTTTATTATATGCTGCTTTATCACTTTCAATAGCAGTGTCTAAAGCCTTTATTTTAGCTTCAAGAGTCTTATATAAGTCTTTAAATGACGAATTAGCATCTCTTACAAAATCAACATATTTTTCCATCGTAGCTTTTTCTGTGCTCAGTTTACTTTTAAAGTTTGATAAATAATGATAGCCTTCATTCCCATCTATTTTATCAATAGCATCTTTACAATGTTTTATATATTCTCTAAAGTGACTTAAGTCAATGGTTTCACTAAAACCGTGTGAAGCAATTGAGTTTTTTACTCGCTCATATTTTGCTTTTTTAGCTTTGTTTGCTTGTATTCTACTTTTTAAAGTTGCATCACTAGCCATTTTCTCCTCCTTATTGATTATTCTGATTTTCTGCCTCACGTTGTTTGTGTAAATCCTCTAGAAATTCCTTCTGAACTTGCTTTAGCATACTACTGTTCGGGATTTTACTATTAGCAGAGCTATCTGCTTCTGAGGAAGAACTTTCTTCTGTGTTTTGCTGTCCAGACGATTCTTCCAAATTTTCTGTCGAAGATTGATATGAATTCTGGTTCTCAATATTTTCATATATTTTAGGATCAATTTCAATAAATGGTTTGGTAACAACAGGTCTATACAGTGAGAAAAAAGACATAACAAGTACAATCCCAGCACCAGTAAATATTAGAACTATTCTTAAGTGATTTCCACCTGAATTATCTGTATCTTTTCCCTTAATCTTTTTCCATTCAGGATGTTCAGCTTCTATAGT
>CABSRC010000056.1 GCA_902480035.1 uncultured Streptococcus sp.
TAAAATCATATAAAATTTCTAAAGATGATTTAGATTATAATCCGATGGGAGGGCTTATGATCAAAATCATTATCAATGACAATGAAAATTTATTGTTAAGTACAACTATACAAGAAGATTCAGTTACTGGTAAGTATGAAGAGACATACTATGGTAAAACAAAGGAATTGAACGACCTTCTGAAGGGAAATTGAAATGGCTGAAAATTTAAATTTTAATGATCAACAAAATGTTAAAACTGCATTACTTGAGTATGAAAAGGATATAAAAGTTGGACGGGAATTCGATATTGGACCCAAGAATGAAGAGTACATTGGTCACGTTTCTCATATATATGACAGTACCAATGGAAATGAAGAACAAGTTTTTGTATTAACAAATAATGGTATGGGAATTAATGAAGATCCAGTCCCCTATACTGCTTCAGATGAAGAACGTGCCCAAATCCATGACGTGACAGTTTTGATGAAGGGATCTGAAACTGAAACAAGTACACAAAAATTACTCCATGATACATTTACGGATTGGGTAAAGACAGATTTGCCTACTGCTTCTAACATTCTTGGTCCCAATGGAGCGGCGAACTATGCGACAGATTATGCGAAAAGATTCACCAGAGATAAGATTAAGGAGAATTTGAAAAAAAGGGATGAAACTGCCGATTCTAATATTTCGGAGCTTATTAGTTATCCGTTTAGTTTACTCGATAAAAATGTTGGAAATAATGTAAAAAGCTTTGTCAAGAGTATTAGAAGTAATCCAATAACAAATGCTTATCGTGAGGCGAAAGCAAATCTATATGGTATGGGAACGGATATTCTAATTGATAGTCAAGCAAAGTTTCCAGTATTTATTGGGGCTACCATTTTAAAAGAGTACAACAAAGATAGAGGTACTTTCCCGCCTCCGCAATTTAAAGATGCTGCAGCTCATTTGAAAGAGGTGATCCGAAAATACCCCAATGCCAAGATCGATCTATACGGTCACTCTCTGGGGTCTATGAATATTCAGTATGCGCTTGCCTGTTTGACGGAAGAGGAAGCTTCTCATATTGGGACTGTCCATCTATACAATGGCCCTAATGCCTATCCTATCTTAACACCCGAGCAAAAAGCGCGTATAGATTCGCTGAAGTACAAAATTTACAACCACATTGACCATAAAGATTTGGTTAGCTTGGGCTATCAGGATTCTGGAAGCAAGGAATCCAGTGGGATTGTCAAGCACCTCAAAACTAAAAATTTGATAAATACTGGCCTGCAGCACATGATGCATGGTTATATCTATGATAAGGATGGGAATTTGGTTCTTGAAAAGGGAACGGAAGCCATCACTCGCAAGGAAATCATTGAAGAGCGGATGAAGGTTTACTATCGCCTAAAGGATAAATTACAAAAAACAGGTGGTGGACTGAGTTCAAGTGAACAAATCTATCTCGATGCCTTGCAGGCACGCTTGGCTTCTGATGAGCTGATTCGAGTAGTGGATGAAGGGCTGGAGCAAGCTCAGAAATCTAAGGCACGACTGGATACAGATTTAGAAGCTTTGGAGAAAGTATTACAGACCGTTCCGAAAGGCTTCATTCTCAGCCTTGATGAAGTAGAAGAGGCCTATGCACAGGCTGGTGCGACAAGGCAAACAGTTGTCACTGAAGTAAGAGAAAGGTTCGACAATCGTTTGGCTGCATATCAGTCCTTATCGAATGAATTCCATGCTTTAAACGAGCAAGTGAATGCAGGAATTGAACTCTTAAAAACAAAAGATCAAGAAATAGCAGGAGAAATGAACCAGTGGGAACAACTAGCTTATTAATTTCATCTACTCTTTCGAAAAAGGAAAAGAAACTAGGTCACTTGGAAAGAGAGTTTCAAAAAGCGCGCTTGGAGCTAGATGAAAAGCGTTGCCTAGTGGAAAGAAAACAGCAGCTCTTCACCCAGATGCTGGAAGAAGAGTATGCGATGGCTGCTTCCTTTTTACAAAAGCAGGAGGTTGATGTCAGTTGTGGATGGGAGTCCCTCCATCGCTGTATCGAAGAGTATGATCTCGAAGCTAGAGAAGCTGCACAAGTAGCCTTAAAACAGATCGAAATCGAGGAAGAGAATTTATGGCAATCCTACCGGAAAGATAGACGCCAACTGGAAGAGGAGTTTGCACAAGATAAAGTTTCATAGTATAGAAGAGGAGGAAGTATGGGTGATAGTCCAGTCAAAGATTTCTTTGATTTAGATATGAAAGATAAGATGAGGATCATCGAAAGCCGAAAGAAACTTGAAAAAGATTTAATCCGTGTTGTCTATGCACCCGTTTTATTGACCTGCAAGGCAGGAGTTGAGAAGCGTTACAATGATGGCTTGACTGCGATTACAACAGTAGCCGAAGAAGACGTCCAGGTAGTTGGAAAACAACTGGATCAGTCCATGGTGGGTCAATTTGCTAAAAACGTACAGACGGCTATTCAAGAAAAAGCTGGGAAATTTAAATCTATCTAGCCAAGAACTTCTATTTAAATATGGAATCTGGAGTGACATCCAGATTTTTTTAATAAATTTAAAAAATTATGTAAAAAAGTGTTGACAAAGAAATCAGTCTGCGTTATAATAATTTATGTAAACAAAAAGAGGTTGAAAAAACCTACTAGTTTACAAGATCAATAGTGGAAAGGAGATGGTGATATGCTATTTCCAAAATTAAGACAACTAATTGATAAAAGGAAAAATAGAAACTGTTAGCCTGTAGGGCTATTATTAAATAAATGAATTAAAATTATGTAAACAATCAAGCAGCAGCCAATTGGTCTGCTAATTTTCAAGAATGAATTAAAATTATGTAAATTAGAGGTATACAATATGAACAACAACTTTAACAATATGGATGATCTTTTCAATCAACTAATGGGAAACATGGGTGGTTTCCGTTCTGAAAACCGTCGCTACATGATCAATGGTCGTGAAGTGACACCGGAAGAATTCGCCATTTACCGTCAAACGGGTCAACTGCCAAATGAAGGAAGCGAGCAAGTGCAACACCATCAAGGTAAAGGAATGAAACAAGATGGGATCCTTGCAAAACTTGGTCGTAACTTGACCGAAGAAGCTCGTGAAGGAAAATTGGATCCGGTCATCGGACGTAATAAAGAAATTCAAGAAACGGCTGAAATCTTGTCTCGTCGTACCAAGAACAACCCGGTCCTTGTAGGGGATGCCGGTGTTGGTAAAACAGCAGTTGTAGAAGGTTTGGCACAAGCTATTGTGAACGGGGATGTTCCAGCTGCTATCAAGAACAAAGAAATCATCTCGATTGATATTTCTGGTCTAGAAGCTGGTACGCAATACCGTGGTAGCTTTGAAGAAAATATTCAAAATCTGATCCAAGAAGTCAAAGCTATGGGAAATGTCATTCTCTTCTTTGATGAAATCCATCAAATCCTTGGTGCAGGTAGCACAGGTGATGGTCAAGGCTCTAAAGGTCTTGCGGATATCATCAAACCTGCTCTTTCACGTGGGGAATTGACAGTCATTGGGGCAACTACTCAAGATGAATACCGTAACACCATCTTGAAGAATGCAGCTCTTGCTCGTCGTTTCAACGAAGTGAAAGTCAATGCTCCATCAGCTGAAGATACTTTCAAGATTCTTCAAGGGATCCGTGATCTTTATGAAAAACACCACAATGTCATCTTGCCAGATGAAGTTTTGAAAGCCGCGGTTGATTATTCGATCCAATACATTCCACAACGTAGCTTGCCTGATAAGGCCATTGACTTGGTCGATGTGACAGCTGCTCACTTGGCAGCCCAACATCCTGTAACAGATGTTCATGCTGTGGAACATGAAATTGAAGAAGAAAAAACCAAACAAGAAGAAGCTGCGGCTAAAGAAGATTACGAAGCAGCTTTGAAAGCAAAAGTTCGTATCGAAGAACTTGAAAAGAAAATTGAAAACCATACGGAAGACCATAAAGTAACAGCAACAATCAACGATGTGGCTGAATCAGTAGAACGGATGACGGGTATTCCAGTGTCTCAAATGGGTGCAACTGATATTGAACGTTTGAAAGATATGGGTCACCGCTTGCAAACTAAGGTTATCGGTCAAGATAAAGCCGTTGAAGCAGTGGCACGTGCTATCCGTCGGAACCGTGCAGGATTTGACGAAGGGAACCGTCCAATCGGTAGCTTCCTCTTTGTAGGTCCTACTGGTGTCGGTAAGACTGAATTGGCTAAACAATTGGCGCTTGATATGTTCGGTACCAAAGATGCCATCATCCGTTTGGATATGTCAGAATACAGCGACCGCACAGCCGTTTCTAAATTGATTGGTACAACAGCTGGTTATGTTGGTTACGATGACAACAGCAATACCTTGACAGAACGTGTTCGCCGTAACCCATACTCAATCGTTCTTCTCGACGAAATTGAAAAGGCGGACCCTCAAGTGATCACCCTTCTCCTTCAAGTTTTGGATGATGGTCGTTTGACTGATGGTCAAGGGAACACTGTAAACTTCAAGAACACTGTTATTATCGCCACTTCAAACGCAGGTTTTGGCTATGAAGCTAACTTGACAGAAGATGCGGATAAACCAGAACTCATGGATCGTTTGAAACCTTACTTCCGTCCAGAATTCTTGAACCGTTTCAACGCTGTTATTGAATTCTCACACTTGAGCAAGGAAGACCTTTCTAAGATTGTTGATTTGATGTTGGTAGATGTCAATAAGACCCTTTCTAAGAAAGAAATCGACTTGGCAGTGAGCGATGCAGCTAAAGAATACATGACTGAAGAAGGTTATGATGAAGTGATGGGTGTTCGTCCACTCCGTCGGGTAGTTGAACAACAAATCCGTGACAAAGTCACAGACTTCCACTTGGATAACCTTGATGCTAAACACCTAGAAGCTGATATGGAAGATGGTGTACTTGTGATCAGAGAAAAAGACACAAAGAAAGAAGAAAACACTGATAAACAAGCAGAATAAGGCGAATTAGTTTGTGAAAATAGAGGCTGCTATATGATAGCAGCCTTTATTTTTTCTTCCCACCTGGGGGAAATTATTCGCTGTATAAGGCTAAAATTCCCCTATTTGGGCTAAAAAAACATCAATAATTAGTGAAATTAACCCAATTTGAGCAAATTTATTAATAAATAAAGAAAATAAGTATATAATCTATACAAGAATAAAATTTGAGGAATGGAAGTAAGATGAGCAATACAATTGATATCTACTCAACTCCCGAATACAGAAAAGTAGAAGCCGTTGTTCAACTGATGGTTGATGGTCGCTTGACGAGCTATCGTGTCGCAACTGAAACAAACATCAGCAAAATGAGCTTGGCGACTTTGACTAAGGGGACGAGTAAAATCAAAAATATTACCTATCAAACGGCTTTGGCCTTGATTGATTGGTATGATGAGAATCACGAAAAGTATGGCATTACGATTGACTAGTCAGTAGCCCACTTTTCGTGGTTTTTTCTTTTGAATCAAAATCTGAGACTGGAGCCTGATTTTGCTTGAAGAGGATGGGAAAACTTGAAAAGACGGGCGAAATTTGATATAGTATAGCATATATGAAAATTAAAGGAGAAACATATGCAAGGCGGAAGTTTGCTAATTATGCTCGTTCTTATGGTCGGTTTGATGTACTTCATGAGCCGTAGCCAAAAGAAACAGTACCAAAAACGGATGGAAAGTTTGAATAAACTTCAAAAAGGAAATGAAGTCATCACGATTGGTGGCTTGTACGGAACCATCGATGAAGTCGATACAGATCGCAAGACCGTTGTCTTGGATGTTGATGGTGTCTACCTGACCTTTGAATTGGGAGCGATCAAAACAGTTCTTCCTGTATCAGAAGGGATCTCAGCCACTGCTACAGAAGGTGCTAGCTCAGATGTCGATTCAGCTATCGAAGAATAATCATCAAAGAAGAGGCAAGAGCCTCTTTTTTGGTGGGCAAATGGAATTGTACGATGAAGGAAAGCCTTGCTCGTTCAAAATAGAGGCCACAGTCCCTATTTTATGGGGATTTATGGTATAATGAAGCGATAAATATTGAAATAGGTAGAAAAACATGTTTCGTTTTAAGAAGAAAGAAAAAATCGAGATCCCTTTAGAAGTCCCGAAACACATTGGCATTATTATGGATGGCAATGGTCGTTGGGCGAAAAAGCGGATGCAACCGCGCGTCTTTGGTCATAAGGCAGGGATGGAAGCTCTCCAAGAAGTGACGATTGCAGCAAAAAATATGGGAGTTCAGGTCTTGACGGTCTATGCCTTTTCGACGGAAAACTGGACACGCCCTGAAGATGAAGTCAAGTTTATCATGCACTTGCCAGTTGAGTTTTATGATCGCTTTGTCCCTGAATTGCATCGCAATAATGTCAAGATTCAAATGATCGGTGACACTAAGAAATTACCCAAAGAAACATTAGAAGCTTTGGAAAGAGCAGAAGCGATGACCCACCTCAATACTGGCTTGATCCTGAATTTCGCACTCAATTATGGTGGACGTGCAGAGATTACTCAGGCTGTGAAGCAGATCGCTCATGAAGTCTTGGATGCGAAGTTCAGTCCAGAAGATATCACAGAAGAGATGATCGCAGATTATCTCTATACCGAGAATTTGCCACGTGTCCTAAGGGATCCGGATTTGATTATCCGAACCAGCGGAGAAATCCGTTTGAGTAATTTCCTTCCTTGGCAGGCTGCCTATAGTGAGTTGTATTTCACAGATGTGATGTGGCCAGATTTTGGAGAAGAGGCACTACGAAGTGCTGTAGTAGAATATAGCCATCGCCACCGGAGATTTGGCGGTGTTTAGGAGAAAATGATGACGAAAGATTTACAAAAACGTGTAATTTTTGGAGGAATTGCCCTGCTCTTTTTCATTCCAACAGTAATGGTTGGAGGGATGTTCTTCCAGATTGTGATTGGTTTGATCGCTATGTTAGGCGTTCATGAATTGCTCAAGATGAAGGGGCTTGAAACAGTGACCTTTGAAGGAGCGCTAGCCATGTTGGCGGCCTTTGTCTTAACCTTGCCGATTGAGGACTATCTGCCTTACCTTCCAGCAGATGGCAATATGATTGCCTATGGGTTGGTTGTCTTGATTCTCATGGGAACAACTGTTCTTGCTCAGAATTACAATTATGAGGATGTAGTTTACCCCATCGCATCTAGCTTTTATGTTGGACTTGGTTTCCATTCATTAGTGGATGCGCGAATTGCTGGTATTGATAAGGTCTTATTGGCACTCTTTATTGTCTGGGCGACAGATTCCGGTGCCTATTTAGTAGGAAGTCGCTTTGGGAAACGTAAGCTCATGCCTGCGGTTTCTCCTAATAAAACGATTGAAGGAAGTCTTGGGGGAATCTTGTCTGCAGTTGCGGTAACAGTGATCTATATGATCGTGGATCGCTCGGTGGCGGGTGGACATGGTTTTCTTGCTATGATCTTTTTCACCATCCTCTTTAGTATTGCAGGTCAGTTTGGTGACCTGGTAGAGAGTGCAATCAAACGCCACTTCGGTGTGAAAGATTCTGGAAAATTTATTCCAGGACATGGCGGTGTTCTAGACCGTTTTGATAGTTTGATTTTTGTCTTTCCCTTGATGCATTTCTTGGGCTTGTTCTAAGACAGAAGAGATAGAAAGGAAACCACGTATAGAACGATGCAGTTTATTGCCTTTATAGTTATTTTTGGAGTGATCGTTCTCGTTCACGAGTTTGGTCATTTCTATTTTGCAAAAAAATCGGGCATCCTGGTGCGAGAATTTTCGATCGGGATGGGACCAAAAATCTTTGCCCATATTGGTCAGGATGGGACAGCTTATACCATTCGGATCCTGCCTTTAGGTGGCTATGTTCGTATGGCTGGCTGGGGTGAGGATACCACGGAAATTAAGACCGGTACTCCTGTCAGCTTGACGCTCAATGAGGCTGGTAAAGTCGTACGGATCAATCTTTCAGGAAAGAATCTGGATCAGACAGCTCTTCCTATGAATGTCACCCAGTTTGACTTTGAAGATAAATTAGAAATCACGGGCTTGGTTCTCGATGAGACAAAGACCTATAGTGTTGATCATGATGCGACCATCGTTGAGGAAGATGGGACAGAAGTGCGGATTGCACCGAGAGATGTTCAGTATCAGAATGCCAGCATTTGGGGACGGTTAATCACCAACTTTGCGGGCCCTATGAACAACTTTATCCTCAGTATTGTTGTCTACTCACTCTTAGCCTTTATGCGAGGCGGTGCGATTGACTACTATAGCAACAATGTTCAGGTGGCACCCGATGGGGCGCTGGCCAAGGTTGGTGTCAAAAGCAATGTTCAGATCCTTCAGGTAAACAACGATACCGTTAGCAACTGGGATGAGTTGACAGACGCTGTTGAAAAAGCAACCAAGGATAGCAAGACAGCTCCTGAATTGACCCTGAAGGTCAAGACAGACAGCCAAGAAAAAGAAGTTAAAGTGAAGCCAACCAAGTCAGGGAATCGTTACTATCTGGGTGTAACAAACGGCCTCAAGACAGGATTTGTGGATAAACTCTTGTCTGGTTTTACAGATACCTGGAATACAGCGACTCGGATTTTGGGAGCCTTGAAAGATATTATTTTCCACTTTAGTCTCAATAAACTGGGTGGTCCGGTTGCCATCTACAATGCCAGCTCACAAGCTGCTCAATTAGGGATTCCAGCTGTGCTATCTCTTATGGCCATGCTTTCCATTAATATTGGGATTTTCAATTTGATCCCGATTCCGGCCCTGGATGGTGGAAAAATCTTGATCAATTTGATTGAGGTGATCCGGAGAAAGCCACTGAAACAAGAAGTAGAAACCTATATGACGCTTGCAGGTGTAGCTGTAATGGTTATTTTAATGATTGCTGTCACCTGGAATGATATTATGAAATTATTTTTGAAATAGAAAAGGATATTGTCCATGAAACAAAGTAAAATGTTGATTCCAACGCTTCGCGAAATGCCAAGCGATGCCCAAGTCATTAGCCATGCTTTGATGTTGCGTGCGGGTTATGTTCGCCAAGTATCAGCTGGTGTCTATTCTTATCTGCCACTTGCTAATCGTGTGATTGAAAAAGCAAAAGGCATCATGCGCCAAGAATTCGAAAAAATTGGAGCAGTAGAAATGCTAGCTCCTGCCCTTTTGAGTGCAGATCTCTGGCGTGAATCTGGTCGTTACGAAACTTACGGGGAAGACCTCTATAAGTTGAAAAACCGTGAAGGCTCTGACTTTATCTTGGGTCCAACCCATGAAGAAACCTTTACCGCTATTGTGCGCGACTCAGTGAAATCATACAAACAATTGCCATTGAATCTCTATCAAATCCAACCAAAATACCGCGATGAAAAACGCCCACGGAATGGTCTTCTTCGGACCCGTGAGTTCATCATGAAAGATGGATACAGTTTCCATGCCAACTATGATAGCTTGGACGTTACTTATGATGAGTACAAGGCAGCTTATGAGCGGATCTTCACCCGCAGTGGCATCGACTACAAAGCCATCATCGGTGATGGTGGTGCGATGGGCGGAAAAGATAGCCAAGAGTTTATGGCTGTTACACCTGCTCGTACAGACTTGGATCGTTGGGTTGTTTTAGACAAATCGGTGGTTTCCTTTGATGAGATCCCGGCAGAAGTCCAAGAAGAAATCAAAGCAGAATTGCTCAAATGGATGGTTTCTGGTGAAGATACCATTGCCTATTCAAGTGAATCAACTTATGCTGCCAACTTGGAAATGGCTACCAATGAATATAAGCCAAGTAACCGTGTCGTAGCAGAAGAAGAAGTGAAACGCGTGGAAACGCCAGGTGTCAAATCGATTGATGAAGTGGCAGCCTTCTTGAATGTTCCAGAAGAAGCGACTATCAAGACTTTGGTTTACATTGCAGATGAAGAACCAGTTGTAGCACTTCTTGTTGGCAATGATCAGCTTAATGAAGTGAAGTTGAAAAATCACCTCGGAGCAGATTTCTTTGAACCTGCAACCGAAGTGGAAGTGAAAGAATTATTGGGAGCTGATTTTGGATCTCTTGGTCCAGTTGATCTTCCTGAAAATGTTAAGATTATCGCAGACCGCAAGGTCCAAGATAGTCGCAATGCAGTCGTAGGTGCCAATGAAACAGGCTACCACTTGACTGGTGTCAACCCAGGCCGTGACTTTACCGCAGAATACGTCGATATCCGTGAAGTTCGGGAAGGCGAGATCTCACCAGATGGGAAAGGGGTCTTGAACTTTGCGCGCGGGATCGAAATCGGTCACATTTTCAAACTCGGCACACGCTACTCCGCTAGCATGGGAGCAGATGTCTTGGACGAAAACGGTCGTGCAGTTCCAATCATCATGGGCTGCTACGGAATCGGTGTGAGCCGTCTTCTTTCAGCCGTTATGGAGCAACATGCAC
>CABSRC010000057.1 GCA_902480035.1 uncultured Streptococcus sp.
GATGCCAAAAAAATTGAAGGGGTCTCTGAAGTGAAAGATGGTGGGGTCGATACCCAACGCTTGTTTGCACTTGGAACCTTCATCCGAAACTGGGGCTTGATCGGTGTAGCTTTATTGATCTTCATCGCAGTCTTCTTGATTTCTAATACCATCCGGATTACCATCATTTCACGTAGTCGTGAGATTAAGATTATGCGACTGGTAGGAGCAAAAAATGGCTATATTCGTGCACCATTCCTTTTAGAAGGGGCTTGGATTGGTCTCTTGGGAGCCTTGGTTCCTTCAGCTTTGGTCTTCTATGTTTATAACGTTGTCTATACATCAATGAACAATAACTTGGCAGATCAAAACTTGTATCTCTATAGTCCACATCTTTTGGTACCGATTATGGTGGGTGGCTTATTTGGCTTAGGAATTTTGATCGGTGCGATCGGTTCGTCAATCTCCATGAGACGTTTTCTTAAGATATAATAAAAAAGCAAGTTCACACTTGCTTTTTTTGTATCCTTTTATTAGGACAGGAAGGAGGATACATGATTCTTTAAGATTATCTAAAGAAGGGATTGAACATCTTCTCGTGACCAATAGAAGTTTCAGGGCCATGACCGGGATAGACAGTGTAGGAAGATGGAAGGGTAAAGAGTTCTTCTCTAATACTGCTAAGTAACTGTGTTGCGTTCCCTGTTGGAAGATCGGTCCGTCCAATGGTTTCGCGAAAAAGGGCATCACCAGATAGAACCAGGTGATCCTGAGGAAAGACGATGGAAACCCCTCCGGCAGAGTGGCCTGGTGTCTCCAGAACATAAAAGTGGAAATCAGCTATTTGGTAATCGGAGCGAATGTCATAAAGGAAGTCGGCCTCCTTGCATACAACATCTTCTAAATCCGCATGACGATCCAAACCAGATAAATTATCGACAGGAGAAGACAACCAACTGGCTTCTGCTGAATGGACATAAACAGGTGGGAAATGATAGGTCTGACGAACCTTTTCAAGACTCATAATGTGATCGTAATGCGTATGGGTTAAAAGAATCGCTACGATTGGTTTACCTATACGATCAATTTGTTTTTGAATAGTCGCCCAGTCGCTACCTGGATCGACAAGAATAAGGGAGTGTTCATTTTCAAGGTAGTAGGTATTTTCATAAGCTACAGGATTTACAGTACGATAGATTTTCATAAGGACTCCTTTCTAGAATAGTGTATCAAATTGTTAGGAAAATAACAGGATTGAAGTCATCGATAAAGGAGAAAAAAATCTGCATAGCTGGCTCAAACGTGATATAATTTTAAGTGCTATGACAAGACAGAAACGGAAATACGCCATTGTGGATTTGGAGGCAACCAGTGCTGGGAGCAATGCTAAGATCATTCAGGTTGGGATCGTCATTATCGAGGATGGCTTAATTACCCAATCCTATGAGACGGATGTGAATCCCCATGAGCGATTGGATGAGCATATCAAACAATTGACTGGCCTGACAGATGCTCGCTTACGCAAAGCACCAGAATTCTCACAAGTGGCAAAAGAAATTTTTGAATTAATAGAGGATGCCGTCTTTGTGGCCCATAATGTCAAATTTGATGCGAATTTATTAGCAGAAGCCCTCTTTTGGGAAGGATTTGAGTTAACGACTCCTCGGATTGATACGGTTGAATTGTCTCAAATTTTCTATCCGACTTTGGAACGTTACAATTTAGGAGCGTTAGCATCTGAACTCGGCATTGACTTGCACCATGCTCACTCTGCCTTGGCAGATGCCATGGCTACGGCCCAGTTACTTTTGAAATTGAGAGAAAGAATTGCTGCATTTCCGAGAGGTTTTGTTGAAAATCTCTTATCGATGGCAGATTGTTTGATTTATGAATCGCGACTCTTAATCGAAGATGCGCTTGAAGACAGTACTCTCTTTTTACCCTCCCATTTGAAAGAGGTTCATGGACTCTATTTGCGAAAGCCACAGCAGTTCCTAAAAAGTCACCAGTTATCAGAGCAATTTGATTTCAATATGCAGTTATTAGGAATGGAAGCTTATCCGGAGCAAGAACAGTTTGCCTCCTATGTGGAAGAAAGTTTGCAGCACTCTCTCCCAAGTTTTATCGAGGCGCCAACGGGAATTGGAAAGACCTATGCCTATCTGTTAACGCTTTTGGCCAAAACTTCCAAGCGCATTCTTGTGAGTGTTCCAACTAAAATTCTTCAGGATCAAATTATGAAGAAGGAAGGAAAGACCATCCAAGATCTTTTCCAAATTCCCTTTCATAGCCTGAAAAGTCCTAAGGATTACATCCAACTCGATAAATTTTATGAGACCTTACAGAGTGAGTCAGATAATGGGATGATCCGACGTTTTAAAATGCAATTGTTAGTTTGGTTGACGATGACAGAGACTGGAGAGTTGAGTGAAATCGGACAGCTCTACCGTCATCTCCATTTTGTAGCTGATATTTGCCACGATGGTCAATTGTCGAAACGTTCACTATTTTATCAGGAAGATTTCTGGCGTCTCGGTCAAGAAAAAGTGAAAACTAGCCGGGTGATTCTGACCAATCATGCTTATCTCTTAACACGTCTAGAAGATGATAAGAGTCTACTTCAAGAATCTGTTCTGGTAGTGGATGAAGCGCAAAAACTCTTCTTTGCTTTAGAGCAGTTTTCACAGAGAGAGGAAACTTTGCAATCTCTTCTTTTAAGCTTGCAACACGCCATCGAAGAGGAAAAAGATCTGCTGCAGCGACGATTGCTAGAGAGTATTCAATTTGAGTTAAATGCCTGCTCCAAAGAAGTTGTGCAAGGAAAAACGGCAGTCTTATCCGATCAAACGGTGGCAAAAATTCGGCAGGATGTATCGGAATTAAAAACCGAATCTCTAGAGAATCTAAAGGAATTGTTTGATGAGCGCTACCAAACCTTTTGGATAGACAAAGAAGTAGTTGAAAGCCACCAGATTCTTCGTCTTCATGGAGGAGTGGAGGACTTACTATCCTTTAAGGAATTTGTACCTGAAGATGTGACCGTGCTCTTTGTATCAGCGACAATCGCTATCAGTAAAAAGGTGCATTTACCTGCTCTTTTAGGATACCAAAAGCAGCAAATCTACTGGGTGCCAATAACAGTCAAACAACACCAGGAATTGTTGGTGCCGATAGATTTCCCAGATGTTGTTTCTTTATCTTCAGTGGAGTACGCAGGGGAGATTTGTCAGCTCGTCGGTGAACTCCTTCCTTTACGAAAGCCAATTTTTCTTTTGTTTACTTCAAAAGAATTGTTACTGGAGACGTCAAACGCATTGAAGTTTCCCCACTTGGCCCAGTATCGAAATGGTGATGCAGCTAATATTAAGCGACGATTTGACAGAGGAGAAAGCTCTATTTTATTGGGGACGGGAAGCTTCTGGGAGGGAGTCGATTTCTCCCAACAAAAAGAAGTGATTCAAATCATCACGCGCCTTCCTTTTGACAATCCTAAAGATTATATGGTTCAAAAGCTGAATACAAAACTCAGAGAACAGGGGAAAAATCCCTTTTATGACTATAGTCTTCCAGTCGCGATTTTAAGACTTAAACAGGCTATTGGGAGAACCAGCCGTTTTCAAGATCAGGAATCTTTGGTGCTTTTATTAGATCAGCGGGTGGTAACCAAGCGATATGGAAAACAAATTTTGGACGGGTTGCAACAGGTGTTGCCCCTTCACACGACATTGAGAGAGCGGCTTATTGAGCAAGCAGCTGACTTTTTTGAAAGGAATTGAGAGAATGAAAAATAAAGGATTTGGACTTGCAATTGCATTTGTACTGGCACTTTGTGCTATGTTGTTGGGAAATTTCTTCCCCATTATTGGCTCCAGTGTTTTTGCCTTAATTTTAGGAATTGTCCTGAATGAATTTGTGGATTTACCGGAGAATTCACGACCAGGCTTGAACTGGTCCGGTAAGAAATTGTTGCAGTATTCGATTATCTTCATGGGATTTAGCTTGCCCATTGCGACGGTTGCCTCTACAGGTTTGTCTTCTTTAAAGATTAGTCTGCCAACGATAACCGTTGCCTTTCTTGCAGCTATTATTTTTGGGAGAGTCTTCCATCTGAAATCTCATCTACGGACCTTAATTGGGTTTGGTACAGCTATTTGTGGTGGATCTGCTATTGCAGCAGCAGCGCCGATCATTGAAGCAGACGAAGAGGAAATTGCCCTATCTATGTCAACTATCTTCTTCTTCAACATTTTGGCTGTCTTTATCTTTCCAGTATTAGGGCATTTATGGCATATGTCTAATTTCCAATTTGGCCTCTGGTCAGGAACAGCCATTAACGATACGTCATCTGTTGTAGCAGCAGCATTTTCTTACAGTAAAGCAGCGGGGCAAATGGCTACAATTGTTAAGTTAACACGCGCCCTGATGATTGTACCAGTTTGTTTGGGCTTGATCGGTTTAAAATGGTATCGGAGTAAACAACAAGGAAGAAACAAAGGAATGTTAAAGAAAATTATTCCTTGGTTTATTATCTGGTTTATTGTGGCTTCCATTCTTTCTTCTATTGGCCTGGTACCTAAAGTGGTCCTACCTTACCTAAATGACCTTTCTCACCTCTTTATGGCCATGGCCTTGGTTGGAATCGGAAGCAAGGTTTCTTGGAAACAGTTCCGTGCGGCAGGAGCAGCCCCCCTTCTGGTAGGTTTGATTGCTTGGTTTTGTGTGGCAGGATCTAGCTTGATTCTACAGATGTTGTTCTATTAATTAATTTGATGATTCTCACAGAAAGGAACGTGAATGAAGAAAAATCATTTTTGGACGATCCACCTGGATTATTCGATCATTGGAATTGTCTTCACCCTACTTATGATTGGGATCTTATCCGTTTATGTGGCAGTTTCTCATGATTATCCCCAAATGGTGTGGCCTTTTTTGGGGCAGCAATTGGCCTGGATTGGTGTGGGATGTATCATTTGCCTGATTGTGACGATTTTTAGTACGAAATTTCTTTGGAAAATCACTCCCTTTCTTTACCTACTAGGCTTGGCCTTGATGGTTCTTCCTCTTGTTTTTTATAATCCAAACTTGGTGGCTTCAACAGGAGCAAAAAACTGGGTAGCTTATGGAAACATCACCTTATTTCAGCCTTCAGAATTTATGAAGATTCCTTTCATCCTGATGCTGTCACGTTCTATTGTTCGATTTTTACAAAGAAATAAGGGTCGTGAGCGATTGTTACGACAAGATTGGTTTTTAATTCTAGAGTTGACCATCTATACAATTCCGGTCTTTGCCTTATTGGCCCTCCAGCAGGACTTGGGAACAGCCTTAGTATTCTTGGCCATCTTTGCGGGCTTAGTGCTCGTTTCAGGAGTTTCCTGGAAAATTATCTTGCCGGTCATCTTGCTTCTGGCAGGTGGGTTAGCAGGCTTTCTC
Organism: uncultured Streptococcus sp.; assembly: GCA_902480035.1. Taxonomy (GTDB): domain Bacteria; phylum Bacillota; class Bacilli; order Lactobacillales; family Streptococcaceae; genus Streptococcus. The sequence continues at coordinate 5,413 of CABSRC010000057.1, forward strand.
TTTCTCTTTCTATCAGAAGGGGGTCGGGCTTTTCTGCACCAGCAAGTAGGGATGCCAACCTACCAAATGAACCGTATTTTAGCCTGGTTAAATCCTTTTGACTATGCACAAACAACCACCTACCAGCAGGCGCAAGGACAGCTAGCCATTGCCAGTGGTGGCCTCTTTGGTCAAGGATTTAATGTATCTAATTTATTGGTTCCCGTAAGGGAAAGTGATATGATTTTTACAGTAGTAGCAGAAGACTTTGGCTTTGTTGGAGCTCTTGTGCTGTTGATTTTATATGTGTCCCTGATTTACCGTATTTTAAAAATCACCCTCCAGTCCAACAACCAATTTTATACCTATATTTCTATTGGATTTATTATGATGCTGGTCTTTCATATTTTTGAAAATGTCGGAGCGGTAACGGGCCTTCTCCCCTTGACGGGGATTCCTCTCCCCTTTATCTCACAAGGAGGTTCCTCTATTATTAGTAATCTGATTGGTATTGGTCTGGTACTCTCAATATATAATCATAGTAGTAAAAAGAAAGGACCAGAAGAAGAGGTTCCAATCCGTAAAAAAGTAGTCCTTAAAAAGGCGCAATAGTTAGAAAGAAGGAATGAAAATGAAAAAAGTAGCAACGATTTTAGCAAACGGTTTTGAAGAAATTGAAGCCTTGACCATTGTCGATGTTTTGAGACGTGCTGGGCTTGACTGCGACCTCATTGGCATGGAAGAAACAGTCACAGGTTCTCACCAAATTACAGTGGAAGTAGATCGCCTTTGGAATGGAGATCTTTCAGATTATGATGGAATCTTCTTACCAGGTGGGATGCCAGGAGCAGCGAATTTGAGGGACAATGCAGAATTGATCACAGCCCTTCAGGAAGAAAGTGGCAAAGGAAAAACCATCTCTGCAATTTGTGCTGCTCCCATTGTTTTGGCGCGTGCAGGTCTCCTAAAAGATAAACACTATACGTGTTACGATGGCTTTGAAGAAGAGATTCAAGATGGCTATTATCAGAAAGAAACAGTGGTGAAAGACGGTAATCTTCTCACCAGTCGTGGTCCTTCAACAGCCCTAGCCTTAGCTTATGCCTTGGTGGATCATTTTGGAGGAGATGCCCAAAGTCTTCGGCAAGGAATGCTCTATCAGGATGTCTTTGGAGGTGCATAAAATGGCTATTTTGGACACAACGGTTTCTGGTGATAGATCATTATTATAGTGTGAAAAGAGTTTTATTTGATTTAAAATGAAATGACCGTAAAAAATGGCTAAAATCCCCCCTAAATGAGGGTTTTAGCTTATTTTTTTTGTCCATTTGTGGTATAATATTGACTATGAATTATCATGATTTTATATGGGATCTTGGTGGGACGCTATTGGATAATTACGAAACGTCCACAAATGCCTTTGTAGCGACATTGAAGGACTTTCACATCCAAGCCGATCATGATTCTGTTTATGCAGCGTTAAAAATCTCAACACAGGATGCAATCCATACCTTTGCGCCTCATATTCCTAATTTTCGTACGGAATACAAAAAAAAAGAAGCCTTAGGTTTGCAAGATCCGGTTTTATTTGATGGAGCAAAAGAGTTACTAGAAGAGATTCAAGTACATGGAGGACGTCATTTTTTGGTATCTCATCGAGATCGCCAAGTTTTGACCCTTATTGATCAGACGGGCATTGCTCCCTTCTTTACTGAGATTGTAACAGCAGACGAGGGCTTTCCTCGCAAGCCAGATCCAACCTCGATGCTCTATTTGAAAGAAAAATATAGTATTCAAGATGGTCTGGTCATTGGAGATCGTCCGATCGATATAGAAGCTGGGAAGGCGGCAGGGCTGACAACTTATTTATTTGATACCATGCCCCACTTACACCGGTTTATATTTGAATAGAAAAGGGAAATTATGACAGAGGATAAACAGCAAGAAATTCAAGCGCAAGAATATGATGCCAGTCAGATTCAGGTCTTGGAAGGACTAGAAGCCGTTCGCATGCGTCCGGGGATGTATATTGGATCTACCTCAAAAGAAGGTCTTCATCATCTGGTCTGGGAAATTGTAGATAACTCGATTGACGAAGCCTTAGCCGGTTTTGCTAGCCATATTGAAGTTTTCATTGAAAAAGACAATTCTATCACGGTTGTCGATGATGGTCGGGGAATTCCAGTGGATATCCAAGAAAAGACGGGTCGACCTGCCGTTGAAACTGTCTTTACTGTGCTCCACGCGGGAGGAAAATTCGGCGGAGGTGGCTACAAGGTTTCTGGTGGTCTTCACGGGGTAGGGTCATCTGTTGTCAATGCCCTTTCCACATCCCTCGATGTTCGCGTCTATAAAAACGGCAGTATCCATTACCAAGAGTATCGTCGTGGACAAGTTGTGGATGATTTGAAAGTCATCGGAGAGACAGATCGGACAGGGACAACTGTTCACTTTATTCCAGATCCAGAAATCTTCACGGAAACGACTGAGTATGATTTTGAAAAATTAAACAAACGGATTCAAGAATTAGCCTTTTTAAATCGTGGTTTGCGTATTTCCTTGACGGATAAGCGCGAAGGCTTAGAGCAGGAAAAGCATTACCACTACGAAGGTGGGATCTCTAGTTACGTTGAATATATCAATGAAAATAAAGATGTCATCTTTGAAACACCCATCTATACAGATGGGGAAATGGATGATATTACCGTTGAAGTGGCGATGCAATATACTACGGGCTACCATGAAACCGTCATGAGTTTTGCGAATAACATCCATACCCATGAAGGTGGAACCCACGAGCAGGGCTTCCGTACAGCCCTCACTCGCGTCATCAATGATTACGCCAAGAAAAATAAGCTTTTAAAAGAAAATGAAGACAATTTAACAGGTGAGGATGTTCGGGAAGGTTTAACAGCAGTTATCTCAGTTAAACATCCAAACCCACAGTTTGAAGGACAAACCAAGACAAAGCTTGGAAATTCAGAAGTTGTAAAAATTACCAATCGACTCTTTAGTGATGCCTTTTCTGATTTCCTTTTGGAAAATCCACAAATCGCTAAGAAAATCGTTGAAAAAGGGATTTTAGCGGCGAAAGCTCGGGTGGCAGCTAAGCGGGCACGGGAAGTGACCCGTAAGAAATCGGGACTTGAGATCTCTAACCTGCCTGGTAAATTGGCAGACTGTTCTTCAAACAACCCACAAGAAACAGAACTCTTCATCGTCGAAGGGGATTCGGCTGGAGGATCTGCTAAATCAGGTCGGAATCGTGAATTTCAGGCAATTCTTCCAATCCGTGGTAAAATTTTGAACGTTGAAAAAGCAAGTATGGACAAGATTCTTGCCAATGAAGAGATCCGTAGTTTATTTACTGCTATGGGAACTGGATTTGGTGCTGAATTTGATGTCACAAAAGCGCGTTATCAAAAATTAGTCATTATGACCGATGCCGATGTCGATGGCGCACATATTCGAACCCTTCTGTTGACCTTGATCTATCGCTATATGAAACCAGTCTTGGAAGCGGGATATGTTTATATTGCGCAACCACCAATCTATGGGGTCAAAGTCGGTAGTGAGATCAAAGAATATATCCAACCTGGTGCGAACCAAGAAGCAGAATTAGCTGCAGCTTTGGAACGCTATTCAGAAGGTCGCTCAAAACCAACCATCCAACGCTACAAAGGTCTTGGGGAAATGGATGATCACCAATTATGGGAAACAACCATGAACCCCGAACACCGCTTGATGGCACGGGTATCAGTAGACGATGCTGCGGAAGCAGATAAGATATTTGATATGTTGATGGGAGACCGCGTGGAACCACGTCGGGAATTTATCGAAGAAAACGCTGAATATAGTACACTCGATGTATAAAATTCAACGAACGCTTCCCATTAATGGATATTTTATGGTATAATTACAAGGATTACGTTCAAGTAATACGATGAAGGAGTTTTTATATGTCTAGTGGACTAATTGTTCTCATCTTTATTGTCGCCCTTATCTTGATTGTAGGATATGTGGTTGCAGTCATTTTGAGAAAACGAAACGAGGCCTTACTGGCAGCACTGGAAGAACGAAAAGAAAAGTTATATAACCTTCCGGTCAACGATGAAGTTGAGGCCGTAAAAAACATGCATTTGATTGGTCAAAGTCAAGTTGCATTTCGTGAATGGAATCAAAAATGGGTAGATTTATCCTTAAATTCATTTGCTGATATTGAAAACAATCTGTTTGAGGCGGAAGGCTACAATAATTCTTTCCGTTTCATGAAGGCTAAACAAGCTATTGACAATATCGAAAGTCAGATCCAGTTGATCGACGAAGATATCAAGGCGATTCGCCAAGCCCTTTCAGATCTTGAAGAGCAAGAACAAAAAAATAGCGGACGCGTGGTTCATGCCTTAGATATGTTTGAAGAACTTCAAAAAGAAGTCACTTCAGATCCAGATCGTTATGGCAGTGCGCTTCCTGAAATTGAAAAGCAAATTGGAAATATTCAATCTGAGTTTTCACAATTTGTCACCTTGAATTCTTCAGGTGACCCTGTTGAAGCAGCTGAAATCCTTGATACAGCTGAGAATCATATTGTGGCCTTAAAACAAATTGTTGAGCGAGTGCCAGAAATTGTCACCGCTCTTCAGTCAAAACTTCCAGACCAATTAGAGGATTTGGAAAGTGGCTACCGCAAGCTTTTGGAATCTGGCTACCACTTCACTGAAACAGATATTGAATCTCGTTTCCAACAGTTGCATGCTTCCTTGAAGAACAATATGGCAAATGTATC
>CABSRC010000058.1 GCA_902480035.1 uncultured Streptococcus sp.
TACTGTACACTATTATACCACCTTTACGCACACTTTGACAAACACTATCCAGAATGGCCAATTGAATAGCTTGTAAAGATACAAAATCTGCACTCTCTTTATTGTACTTGATATCAGGCTTTCTCCGGATCAAACCAATCCCTGAACAAGGCGCATCCACCAAAATTTTATCGAAAGCATCAGGTCCAAATGTTTCAAAGACTTTTGTCGCATCTAACTTCTTTGTCAAAATTTTGTCCGCAACATGGAGCCGATTAGCATTTTCTTGAATCAATTTGAGCTTATGGTCATAGAGATCCAAGGCTGTGACTTTCCCAGTTGTGAGATAAGAAGCCAGGTGAGTCGTCTTTCCACCTGGCGCCGCACAGGCATCTAAAACCCACTCATCTCCTTGCAAATCCAAAGCCGGTGCCACCAATTGACTGGACTCGTCTTGAATAGTAATGTGCCCTTCTTTGAACAAGGAATGCGCTGCAAAATGTCCCTGTTCTTTCACGAGAGCAGAGGGAGCAAGTAGAGAGGAGGTTGCTTCGAGTAGCTGCGCTAACTCTTCTTTTTCGTCTAGATTAATCACACGAATACTGGATTTATTACGTTGATAGAGACTCTTAAAAATAGCGCCAGCACGTTCTTCACCGTATTCTTCGATCAATGCTTTGACCAACCATACGGGTAGGGAATACTCTACCGAATAACGTTTGTTCTTTCGCTTGATCGTATCAATAGCTGGTAGTCCCTCGCGGAGGAGCTTTCTAAGAATAGCATTGACAAACTTCTCACTGCCTTCTTTACGACGTTTTGCTATCCGGACAGCTTCATTGACGATGGCATGATCGGGAATTCGGTCTAAATAGACAAGTTGATACAAACTCATCATCAAAAGATAATAGAGCCAAGGATCTAATTTCGTCCGGTCTTCAATTACGTGGGCGAGATACCACTCGAGCGTTATCTTCCGTGCTACAGTACCGTATACAACTTCCGTAACAAAGCTTCTATCTTTATCTGAAAGTTGAGAGTGTTCTAGCGCTTGATTTAGGGCAATATTAGAATAAGCTCCCTGCTCAAAAACCTCTTCTAGCACTCGAACGATCTGTTCACGCGCATTCATTTGTTTAACTTCCAAAGTGATCTCCTACTTTCAATTGACGGCCAGCGCCATTCAAAAAGTCTGTGATGGACATTTTTGGTTTTCCTGCTGGCTGCACAACTTTAAGGGACAATGCGCCTTCTCCTGCAGCGACCAGCAACTCTTTTTTGGTCAAAGCAATCACTTCTCCTGGATTTCCATTTCCTTCGCATAGTTCTGCTTCATAGACTTTGAAGCGTTGACCATTTAATAACGTATGAGCGACCGGCCAAGGATTCATTCCCCGAATCTGGTTAAAGACTTGGCGATTGGTTTTTGTCCAGTCCAAAACCTCTTCTTCCGGTAAAATATTCGGTGAAAATGTGACCAAACTTGGATCTTGTGGACATGGCTTGATCTCCCCTGCCAGGTAAGCTGGCAAAGTATCTAGGAGTAAGTCACGTCCAAGGACTGCCAATTTTTCAAACAAAGTTCCCACATTGTCCTCATCTAAAATTGGGAGAGAACGAGCTGCAATCATGTCTCCGGCATCCATTTCCTTGACCATTTCCATAATTGTAACCCCAGCTTCTTCGTCACCATTGATCAGGGCATAGTGAATGGGAGCTCCACCTCTATATTTAGGTAATAAAGACGCGTGGACATTCACCGCAAACTGAAAGTTCTCCAACAATTTTGTCGGTAAAAATTGTCCAAAAGCAGCGGTCACAATTCCATCTGCATCTAGTGATAAGAGAGTTTCCATTTCTGGACTACCCGATAATTTCTCCGGCTGAAGAACCGGTAGTTGATGTTCCAAAGCTACCTGCTTCACCGGGGTCATTCGAATCTCTTTTTTGCGACCTACTTTGCGGTCTGGTTGAGTCACAACTGCCAAAATTTCATAGCGCGAATCTGCTAACAATCCCTTTAAAACCGTCGCTGAAAAATCAGGCGTTCCCATAAAAATTAAATTTGTCATTTCTTTCTTCCTTACATGAAACTTTGAGGTTCATTATCAATACTGAGACGGAGATCTTGGTTGCCTCTTTCTTGCGTAAATTCTAAGATTTGATTCAAGACCTGAGTCATGCCTTCTTCAAAACGATATTTCACAATGATTTGATAATGATACAAATTATGTGTGCGTGCAATTGGTTTAGGTGTTGGTCCTAAGATTTGGACCTGATCAGATAAGCCAGATCGGAGAATTTCCATGACCTGATGTGACTTCTCCATCACCATTTCCTCACTCTTATGAGATAGGGTTAGTCCAACTGTGAAGTAATAAGGCGTATAGCCTAACTGCCGGCGAATCTGCATTTCATAGGCAAAAAAACCTTCATAATCTTGGTCTTTGGCAAATCGAATCGCATAATGATTAGGGTTGTAGCTTTGAATGATAACCTCTCCTTCTTTCTCTGCTCGTCCGGCCCTTCCTGCCACCTGAGTCAAGAGTTGAAAGGTTCTCTCAGAGGATCGATAATCCGGTAAATTTAAAGAAGTATCCGCATTCAAGACACCCACTAACGTCACATTTGGAAAATCCAATCCCTTCGCAATCATTTGCGTCCCTAACAAAATATCCACTTCTCCATTCCCGAAAGCATCTAATATCGCTGCGTGGCTCCCCTTTTTTCGAGTGGTATCCACATCCATGCGCAGAATTTTAGCTTCAGGAAAGATCTCTTGTAATTCATCATAAGCTTTTTGTGTTCCTGTCCCGTAATAACGAATGGAAGGACTTTGGCAATTTGGACAGTGTCGAGGAATCGCTTTACTATAGCCACAATAATGACAGTTCATGGTTTTAGTATCCATGTGGAGGGTCAAAGAGATGTCACAATTGGGACAAGTATCTACAGTTCCACACTCGCGACACATGACAAAACTGGAATAACCACGGCGGTTCAACATCAAGACAACCTGCTCTTTTTTCTGCAAGCGATCAGCAATAGCTTCCACTAGAACCGGAGTGAAATTACCAGCTTCATTTTGGCCAATATAATCACGGAAATCAACGACTTTAACTTCTGGAATTTTGGCTGCCGGATTGGCCCGCTGGGTTAGACGAATTAATTCATAAACCCCTTTTGTTGCACGAGCTCGCGATTCTAAACTTGGTGTAGCAGATCCAAGAAGCAAAACTGCTTGATTGTACTGAGCCCTTAGGACCGCGACTTCCCTTGCGTGGTAGCGCGGATTACTATCTTGTTTATAGGATGCCTCGTGCTCCTCATCAATGATGATGGCTCCGATGTTTTTTAAAGGAGCAAAGATTGCTGAGCGCGCTCCAACGACTACCTTAGCCTCCCCACGTTCAACTTTCCGCCATTGATCATACTTCTCACCATTTGATAAGCCCGAGTGTAGAATGGCTACTTCCTGACCAAAACGCGAGATAAAACGGTCTGTCATCTGTGGTGTCAGGGAGATTTCAGGGACCAACATGATAGCTGTTTTTCCCTTATTTAGAACTTCCTGAATAATCTGCAGATAAACTTCTGTTTTCCCACTTCCAGTCACACCCTCTAATAAAAAAGGCTTTGATGTTTTCCCAATTTGAGAAACTACTGTTTCGACAGCTTTTGCTTGCTCTGAATTTAAAAGCAGAGCCTGGGTCTGTTCTTTGCCTTCATAATATGCAGCCGCCCGATTCACTTCTCGTTCTGTTATTTCTAAAACACCCTGATCAATAAAATAAGCCACTACTTCTCGTGAAAATTCCTGATACAATCCTGCTAAGGGTTGCTCCTCTTGCTCTAGCAACAGGCGTTCTTTCAATGCTAGTCTTTTTTTAGCTCTCGCAGTCGGTTGCAGTTCTTTTAATCGTTCCTGGTTAACGCGATACCATTTTTCTGTTTTAATTTGCTTCTTATCCTTGGCCTTGTATTCAAGTACCAAATCACCTTTTTTGACCAACCGCATCACTTGGGCTTGATCGGCCGCATCTAGAGAAGAAAAAGAAACTTCATTTTTTTCACCAAAAAGTTTCTTTTTGAGAGTTGGATCCAAAGATGGTTGAGGATACAAAATCTTGTCATAACTGGAATTAAGAAGTGAGGGAAGCATGGCTTTTAAAATCGTTATTTTGTAGGAAAAGACACTTTTTCGCAATTGATCTGCCAACCAGAACTGCTCTTGATTTAAGACAGGAGTGTAGTCTAATACCTCTCCAATCGCCTTCAATTCCTCGCTTGTATCCGCCTCTTCTACAACGTCTACCACAATCCCTTGAATGAGGCGATTCCCTTTACCAAAGGGGACATGCACTCGCATTCCCGCCTCAACCATATCTTCAAATTCTGATGGAATCTGATAGGAATAGGGTTTATCCGTCTGCATCAATGGAACATCTACGATGACTTTTGCTATCACTTTTTCACCTCCAGCCTCTATCATATGAGCTTTACTTTATCACGGAACCCTTTAAATAGCAAAAAATAAGATTGAGAAGCCCCCAACCTTAAATTTTTTCACCATCTTCTTTTTCTTTGGCAATTTGTTCCTTAATTTTACGCTCTTCTTCTTCTTTGCGGATTCGCTCTGCTTCAATCCGACGACGAAGCGCTTCACGTTTTGCTTCTGGATCCGGGTGAACAACTACGTTTCCTGACTCGATTTCTTCAAGCGCTTGTAATGTTGATTTAACTGATTGGAATTCTTGAGTTGGCACTGCGCCACTTTCCAATTCGTGGGCCCGTTTTGCCTCAAGAATGACCAATGAATATTTTGATGGTACTTTGTCAAGCAATGTATCAATAGAAGGTTTTAACATCATATTCCTATACCTAATTTCTAATTATTTATCTCTTCACAATAGTTTGTGTTTTTGGTAACATATCCAGATAATGGCCAATGACACGGTCTACACGGAAATGTTCTGCTTCGATCACACGTTTGACACGTTCAGCAGCAAGAGGAACTTCATCATTCACAATTGCGTAGTCATATTCACGCATCATGGCGATTTCTTCTTTTGCTTTTTCAATCCGTTGCGCAATGACTTCTGCGCTATCTGTTCCGCGTCCCACTAATCGATCTTGTAATTCATCCAAATCAGGCGGGGTTAAGAAGATAAAAACTGCATCTGGCACTTTTTTCTTTACTTGGAGCGCACCTTGAACTTCAATTTCAAGGAATACATCGATTCCTTTGTCCAAGGTTTCATTCACATAAGTTAAAGGAGTCCCATAGTAATTTCCAACGTACTCAGCGTACTCCAACATTTGCCCTTGACGGATCAAATCTTCAAATTCTTCACGTGTACGGAAAAAATAGTCGACACCATCCACTTCACCTGGACGTTGTGCACGCGTCGTCATCGATACAGAATACTGAAACTGATTGTCCGAGTTTTCAAAAATTTCTCGTCTGACCGTTCCTTTTCCAACCCCCGAAGGGCCAGAAAATACGATTAATAAGCCACGATCCGCCATGATTTCTCCTTCAATGTCTTTCTATCTAGTGTAACAAAAATCGGCCTAATTTTCAACTGATTTTTTCATTCAAAAAGCTTGAGATGCTAGACCTCAAGCTTTTTGTTTATTTTGCGTAATCGACTGCACGCAATTCTCGAATAACGGTAACCTTAATGTTTCCAGGATATTCAAGATTGGACTCGATCTTCTCACGAATATCATGAGCTAAGATCGTCACTTTATCATCCTTGATTGCCTCAGGGCTAACCATAATACGGATTTCACGACCCGCTTGAAGGGCGAAACTTGTCTTAACTCCTTCAAAACTATTTGCAATTTCTTCAAGATCTTGCAAGCGTTTGATGTAGCTTTCAAGTGACTCACTTCGTGCTCCAGGCCGAGCTGCACTCAAGGCATCCGCTGCAGCGACAATGACTGCGATGACACTTTCTGGTTCCACGTCACCATGGTGACTGGCAATGGTATTGACCACCACTGGGTGTTCCTTGTACTTCCGTGCCAATTCAGTTCCAATCTCGACGTGACTTCCTTCCACTTCACGGTCAATCGCTTTACCGATATCATGTAAGAATCCTGCACGTCGTGCCAAGGTAGCATTTTCACCCAACTCGCTAGCAATAATACCAGAAAGTTTGGCAACTTCAATGGAGTGACGCAAAACGTTTTGACCATAAGAAGTGCGGAATTGCAACCGTCCCATGATTTTCATCAAATCTGGATGGAGGTTTGGCGCACCAATTTCATAGGCAGCCGCTTCACCGTATTCACGAATCCGGTTGTCAATTTCTTGACGGTTCTTCTCAACCAGCTCTTCGATACGAGCTGGATGGATCCGACCATCTTTGAGAAGGCTCTCCATTGTCATACGGGCGATTTCACGACGAATCGGATCAAACCCTGACAAGGTCACCACTTCAGGCGTATCATCAATAATCACATCGACACCTGTCAAACTCTCAAAGGTACGAATATTGCGACCTTCACGACCGATAATCCGACCTTTCATACTATCGTCCGGCAAATGAACGGTTGAGTTTGTTTGCTCAGCAACAAAATCACCCGCCATTCGCTGCATAGCTTGCACGAGAATGTCTTTTGCGATTTTATCAGAACGTTCTTTCACTTCCAATTCAGCATCTCGAATCCGTGAGGCAATTTCTTTTGAAAGTTGCTCTTCCGTCTGACTCAAAATAATGTCACGCGCTTCTCCTTGACTTAGAGCAGCGACACGTTCCAGTTCTTCTACTTTCTTGTGTTCAAGCTCTTCCAGCTGTTGTTCACGCGTATCAATGTGTTTAGTTCTATCTGTAAGACTTTGCTCTTTGTGTTCAAGAGACTGTTCTTTGCTTGTTAAAATGTCGTCTTTACGATCAAGATTGCTAGCACGTTCTGCCAAACGGCTTTCTAATTGCTTCAATTCTTGTCGTTCTGACTTAAACTCAGCATCGACCTCTTCACGATATTTTCTGGCTTCTTCCTTTGCCTCCAAAAGTGCTTCTTTTTTAAGTGAACTTGACTCATGCTTCGCCTCTTTTAAAATTAAATCGGCTTCGCGTTCAGCCTGTCCACGTAAATTCGTTGCTTCTTGTTCAGCATTCAAAAGGGTGAGTTCCGCAGCTTCTTTTGAAGCTTTCATTTTAAGAGCAGTTCCCACATATCCAATGACTAAACCAATGACCGCGGCAAAAACACCTGTAATAACAAAATTCATGCTTTTACCCCAAATCTATTTAATTAGTTGAATTAAAAATTCTTTTACATTTTACCATAAATTACTAAAATTAACAATCTAAAAAAACAGGAAAAACCTTTTATATTTTTGCTTAATGCTTGTTCTTTTGTCGACTTTTCTTTCATGGGACATCTGTGAGGAATTCATTAATTTCCACTTTGTTGAATCTGCTTTTTTATGCTATAATCAAGAAAAACAAAGAAGGATTTGAGTATGACAAAAGAAGTAATTGTTGAAAGTTTTGAATTGGACCACACAGCTGTGAAGGCTCCCTATGTACGCTTGATTGGTGAGGAAACTGGACCCAAAGGAGACATCATCTCCAATTTTGATATTCGTTTGGTGCAGCCCAATGAAAATGCGATTCCAACTGCTGGTCTCCACACGATCGAGCATCTTCTTGCGATGCTCATTCGCAAACGCATCGATGGTATGATTGATTGTTCCCCATTTGGATGTCGCACCGGTTTTCATATGATCATGTGGGGACAACATTCGAGTACGGAAATTGCTAAAGTAATCAAAGATTCTTTAGAAGAAATTGCATCTGTCAGTACTTGGGAGGATGTCCCAGGTACAACTATTGAGTCTTGTGGAAATTACAAGGATCACAGCCTCTTTTCAGCCAAAGAATGGTGTCGCCTGATTCTAGATCAAGGAATTTCAGACGATCCGTTTGAACGTCATCTTGTTTAATACGAAAAAGAGGCTGGGACAAAAGTCCTAGCCTCTCAATTATTTTTGGATTGTCGAGCAAGACGCAGTGGTTGAGTGGGCTCTACTACGCTGATTCCATCAGCTTTTACAGCTCTACTCAACTGTGCGGAGGTGGGACGACGAAATCGAATTCTAACGAATTACCGATTTCTGTCCCACTCTCTTTTTTATTGTCATTTTTCCCAGAAAGGGGATGTCTGCTCAGGTATTAATAATCCAGAGCATCTGAATGACCTTTCCCGTTTCCTACGAAATAACCAGTCTTGGCATTGATACTAAAGAGATAGGTTCCATCTGGTTTGAAGAGGTTGTAATAGCCATTACCATTAATGATATTGACGCGCTCTAAAATGTATTGATTGCCAGTGATATGTCCACGTTTACGAGCAATGTTCAATACTTTTTCAAGGATCCCATCACCAAATACCCAAGCCGGGTTATTGACATCATTGATAGCTGCTTGGTTATATGGCACACGACTCAAGTTCCGCTGAAGTGGGACACCATCGCTTGGAAGACCGTACCCTGAATAGCCTGGGTTTGCCGTTCCTGCACTACCTGTAGCAGCATTGACAGCTGGGGCCGTAGGCGTTGCTGCTTGAGCTGGGGCTGGAGTTGCATTAGAAGTATCTGTACCACCTGTTCCAGTCACTGGTGCCGGTGTCGCAACTTGTTGTGAACGTCCTTGCGCAACCGCTTCATTCAATAAGCTATCTAATTTTTCATTGCCTGTCTTTGTTTCTGCAAAGGTCGCATCACTTTTCGCTTTGGCAGTTGCATCAAGAACTCCATCTTTGATGACTGGAGAACTAAATTGAGAATTCACTTTTTGAATAGCAGAAACTTGCTTCACAAGGTCTTCATATTTTGTTTTAGCCGCATTATAATCACTGCTTCCTTCTAATTTGTCCAGCAGTTTCTTCAGATTTTCCAAGTCTCCGAATTTATCATTTTTAAGAGCACTTTTTGATTCATCTACAAAAAAGGCATCGTAGGCTTTGGTAAACTCTTCTAGTTTTTGAGCTTGTGTTTCACTGCTACTTGATTTAGAAGTAGAAGATGACTTGCTAGATGAAGATGATACAACTGTGGTACCACCAGATTTTCCACGACTGTGCATCCAGTTATAGGTCACAAAAATGGCCGAACCGACAATCGCAAGACCTAATGCAGAGTATAGAACCGCTTTGATTCGTTTACCCGCATTGCTTGGTGTTTCCTCAGGAAGGTCCTCTGCTTCTACAACTGGTTCAGTTGGTGTGGGGCCAAATTTAATCTTAGCAGGTAATTCTGTTGAGATAGCTTCCATTTCAGGTTTTTGTTCCAAGACCGTTTCCGTTACTTCCGGTGCCTCCACTGCTTCAGCTACTTCAGCAACTGTTTCAGAAGCTGCCAACTCTTCAGCTTTAGCCAACTCTTCCTTAGCTAAGATTTTTGTATCGTATTTTTCAGCTTCAATTTCTGCACGGTGTTGTTTGATGTATTTGTCTAAGACATTATCACCTTCAGTTACACCTGCTTCGATTTCTTCTGCCTTTCGATTGGCCTGCCCAATCGTCATCTCTTTAGCATCTTCAAAATCTAAAATTGATTCTGTTTCTTGCTCTAATGGCTTTTTATCCTTCTCTGTCATAAAAATCCTTTCTATGCCTTAATCTGCCGTTTTACTCGTTCACCAAAATATTGGTAGAGATCAACTTTTAGGGTTCCGTTATAAAGTTTTCGTTTTTTATCTGCTTTACTACCGAATTTAGATTCAAAACCTTCATCACTAGTTAAGATAAATTTACTCCAGGTTTTGAGAGGTGCAAATACGTGCCCCATTTCAGTATACAATTTCGTCACACCTTCATCATCGGATAAGCGTTCTCCATATGGAGGATTGGAGATAATCACCCCGTTGATCTTATCTGAGTGAAGATCCTGGACTCGCATTTGTTTAAAAGTAATGTCACTGCTAACGCCCGCTTTCTGGGCATTTTCTTTGGCAATCTCAACCATCCGCGCATCGATATCAGTTCCCATAATATCCAATTCGATCTCGCGATTGATTTTTCTGCTTGCTTCTTGACGGACTTCATGAATCAAGCGATCATCCATCCAGTTCCATTCTTCAAAAGAAAAGGTCCGACGTAAACCAGGTGCCATATTTCTCGCAATCATCGCCGCCTCAATACAAAACGTTCCAGAACCACATGTCGGGTCAA
>CABSRC010000059.1 GCA_902480035.1 uncultured Streptococcus sp.
TGACGTCAACCTTGAAGGATGAAAGTTTAGATCCTAAGAGAACCTTTGAAATCTACTATGATTTTTCTGAAAAGATCAAGAATATGCAAGGCTACCGGACTCTAGCTCTCAATCGTGGGGAAAAATTAGGCGTTCTTAAAGTCGGATTTGAGCACCATCTAGATCGAATCATTCGTATTTTTGAGGCTCGTTTTAAAACTAAAAATGCCTATGTCGATGAGGTTATTCAGCA
The DNA here is from genome assembly GCA_902480035.1 of uncultured Streptococcus sp. GTDB lineage: Bacteria > Bacillota > Bacilli > Lactobacillales > Streptococcaceae > Streptococcus. The sequence goes on from CABSRC010000059.1 coordinate 233, forward strand.
AGCGGTTAAGAAAAAAATCGTACCTGCAATCGAACGTCGGATACGGACAGAATTGACAGAAGTGGCAGAAGACGGGGCCATTCAATTGTTCTCTGAAAACCTACGGAATCTCCTGTTAATACCTCCATTGAAAGGGCGCGTGGTCCTTGGATTTGACCCAGCTTTTCGGACCGGTGCCAAATTAGCGGTTGTCGATGAGACAGGCAAAATGCTTGCAACCCAGGTTATCTATCCGGTTGTCCCTGCAAAACCAGATCAGATCGAGCAGGCCAAGAAAGATTTGTCCTCCTTGATCAAGGAGTTTGACGTAGAGATTATTGCGATCGGTAATGGAACCGCTAGCCGTGAAAGTGAGGCCTTTGTCGCAGATGTCCTCCATGACCATCCAGGGGTTCGCTATGTCATTGTCAATGAAAGCGGAGCCTCTGTCTACTCAGCTAGTGAGTTGGCCCGTCATGAGTTCCCAGAATTAACCGTTGAAAAACGCTCGGCCATCTCCATTGCCCGCCGCCTGCAAGATCCCTTGGCTGAGTTGGTGAAAATCGATGCCAAGTCGATCGGTGTGGGTCAATACCAGCACGATGTCAATCAGAAAAAATTGACGGAAAGTTTGGATTTCGTGGTAGATACGGTCGTCAACCAAGTTGGGGTTAATATCAATACGGCTAGTCCCTCTCTCTTAGCGCATGTAGCAGGGCTTAATAAGACCATCTCTGAAAATATCGTGAAATATCGGGAAGAAGAAGGTATGATCCTTTCACGGGCACAGATTAAAAAAGTCCCTCGTCTCGGAGCCAAGGCTTTCGAGCAGGCGGCGGGATTCTTACGCATTCCTGAAAGTAAAAACATTTTGGATAATACTGGCGTCCACCCTGAAAGCTATAAGGAAGTTGAAAAACTTTTTGAACTCCTTGGGATTACCGAACTCGATGAATCTGCTCAAGAAAAATTAAAAGCTGTCAAGATAGAGGAAATGTCGCCCCAGCTAGAACTGGGGCCGGAAACCCTGAAAGATGTCATTGATGATCTCCTAAAACCAGGTCGCGATTTGCGGGATTCCTTTGATGCACCCGTGCTCCGTCAGGATGTTTTGGATATTAAAGACCTCCACATTGGTCAAAAATTAGAAGGGGTTGTGCGCAATGTGGTTGATTTCGGAGCCTTTGTCGATATTGGTATTCACGAGGATGGCTTGATTCATATCTCCCATATGAGCAAGCAATTTATCAAGCATCCAAGCCAAGTCGTCTCTGTAGGAGATGTAGTGACGGTCTGGGTGAAGAAGATTGACGTGGAACGCGAAAAAGTCAACCTCAGTTTGGTAGCACCGAATGAATCTGACTGACTATGTACGCCAGGTATCTCTGGAAGATTTTGGTAGGGAATTCCGCCATCGAGCAGAGTGGAATGCGCGTCTGCAAACCACTGGAGGCCGTTTCTTTCCTAAGGATCGGCATCTTGATTTCAACCCCAAGATTTATCAGACGTTCGGATTAGAGACCTTTCGGAAAATCGTCCGCCATGAGCTCTGCCATTACCATCTTTACGATCAAGGAAAAGGCTATCGCCACAAAGATCCAGCCTTTAAACAGCTCCTTCAGCAAGTGGATGGACTTCGATTTACACCACCTCTACCAGAAAAGACTGGACGAGTCAAGCGGATCTATTTCTATCAATGTCCTCACTGTGGTCAAGAGTATAGGCGAAAGCGAAAAATCGATCTGAAGAAATATGCTTGCGGTCGCTGTCGCAGCCGTCTGCAATTCCTTGAAATGAGACAGGAATGAGAATCGGTCTTTAGGCGGATCTCTTTCTAGTTAGACTCTGCTAAAATAGGTCTAACTAGAAAGAGGAAAATCAAATGACATCATCATTTTACAAATCAAAACGCCACCGCCTGGTTTCAGGTGTGCTAGCTGGGCTGGCCGATAAATTTGGTCTGAGTGTAACGCTACTTCGCTTCTTGTTTATTCTTTTTACGGTCTCTCATGCCTTTATCGGTGTGATTATCTACTTACTGTTAGATACGACCTTACCTTATAAGGAAGAGGAGCAGGAAATATTTGACGATGGCCCTCGACCTCGTCGGAGAAAAGAGGCTGAACCCATCCATGATCAGAATGATAGTCCGTTTTTCTAAAAGGAGATCCGGGTGAAGCAGAAGTTCTATTACCTTGCTTTTATTCTATATCTCTTCTTCAGTTTTATAGGACAGTTTTTCATTTTAAATCGTGTTTTTGGTGAAGGAGTTGGAACAGTTTTTATCGGAATGGCCCTTTATCCACTGGGCATTTGGAATAGTCTCTTCTACCTCTTGTTTCTGTCAACAGAAATGGCTAGAAAGCCACAAATTTATCGGTTTTCGATTTTATTTCTGCCGATGTTGTGCCTGGTTTTGTCCTTGTTGGGAGGAGGACCTACCGCCTTTATGCTGGGCTTGATCGCATTTCCTTCAAATGCGGTGGTCTATGCTGTCTCGACTGGAATCAAATCCATGATTAAAGATTTCTTGCAAGGCTGAAGGCTGGAGCATTCTTCAGATGTTACCATCATTTCCTAGAGGTTAGAGACATTTGTCTTGGCCTCTTTTTAGTCGCATTAAAAAGGAGTTGAAAATGGATCATTCAAATGACACTTCAGTCTCTCGTCTGAAGAGAAAATCTGCTATAATAGAGAGAGAATTTTAAAAGGGAGAATGATATGGCAGTTACTGTTCGCGATATACAGGAAAAGCTTCGTCTGTCAGTTGTTTATGGGGATGATAACCTCTTAAGCAAGGAAATTACGACTGCGGACATCTCACGTCCAGGTCTTGAAATGACGGGCTATTTTGACTATTACACACCTGAGCGGATTCAGCTTGTAGGAATGAAAGAATGGTCCTACCTGGTGAAGATGAGCTCTCACAACCGACATCAAGTTTTGCGCAAGATGTTCCAGCCAGAGACACCTGTCATCATTGTCGCGCGGAATTTGGACATTCCAGAAGAAATGTTACGGGCTGCGGAAGAGAAGCAGCTGGCTATTTTAAAGAGCAATGTTGCGACGAGCCGTTTGTCTGGTGAGTTATCCAGTTATTTGGATAGCCGCTTGGCAGAACGTACCAGTGTTCATGGTGTTTTGATGGATATTTATGGGATGGGGGTCTTGATCCAAGGAGATAGCGGGATCGGTAAGAGCGAGACAGCTTTGGAACTTGTCAAGCGGGGTCACCGTCTCGTAGCGGATGACCGAGTCGATATCTATGCGAGAGATGAGATGACCCTTTGGGGAGAGCCTGCTGAAATCCTACGTCACCTACTAGAAATCCGTGGTGTCGGGATTATCGATGTCATGAGTCTATACGGTGCGAGTGCTGTGAAGGATTCTTCACAAGTTCAAATCGACGTTTACCTGGAAAATTACACTAAGGACCAAACTTATGATCGTCTTGGTAACAACGCAGAAGAGTTGGAAATCGGTGGAGTCACCATTCCTCGTATTCGCATTCCAGTGAAGACAGGTCGAAATATTTCGGTCGTGATTGAAGCAGCAGCCATGAATGTTCGTGCCAAACAAATGGGCTATGATGCCACTAAAACCTTTGAAGAACGTTTGTCCCAGTTGATTAGTCAAAATGAGGTGAAGGAATGAATCCAGTAGCCCTTCAATTAGGTCCGATCAGTATTCGTTGGTACGCAATTTGTATTGTCTCTGGTTTGATTCTAGCTGTTTATCTTTCCATGAAAGAAGCGCCTCGTAAGAAAATTGATCCAGATGCCATCATTGATTTCATTCTGATTGCTTTTCCTCTTGCGATTGTGGGTGCCAGACTCTATTACGTTACTTTCGAATGGGGCTATTATAGCCAGCACCTTGGTGAGATTTTTGCTATTTGGAACGGAGGAATCGCGATTTATGGTGGTCTCTTAACGGGTGCTTTAGTTCTTTATCTTTTCTCTCGTAGACGTTTGATTGAACCGATCGACTTTTTAGATATTGCGGCCCCAAGCGTCATGATTGCCCAGAGCATTGGTCGCTGGGGGAACTTCTTCAACCAGGAAGCTTATGGGGCTACTGTTAAGAGTCTCAACTACCTGCCCTCTTTTATTCGAGACCAAATGTATATAGATGGCAGTTATCGTCAGCCAACTTTCTTATATGAATCCAGTTGGAATCTGTTAGGATTTCTCTTGATCTTGATTCTTCGTAGGAAATCCCAATTTTTGAGGCAAGGTGAGATCACAGCCTTTTACCTCATCTGGTATGGATTTGGGCGAATGATCATCGAAGGAATGCGGACGGATAGCTTGATGTTCGCGGGTTTACGTGTTTCCCAGTGGCTATCGATGATCCTGATTATAGTTGGACTCGCCATTATCGTTTACCAACGTCACAAAAAAGCCCCTTATTATGTAGAAGAAAAGGAGTAACATATGTTTATTGAAATCGCATACGGCCTTTTAGGCCTTGCCTTAGTAGCGCTTGTCATTTATATGATTTTTTTCCTTTCAAAGATTGGAAAAGTTGTAGATGAGACGCAAAAAACGATCCAAGTGTTGACATCAGATGTCAATGTCACCTTGCATCAGACCAATGATCTATTGGCAAAAGTCAATGTTTTAACGGATGATTTGAATCAAAAAGTGGCAACGATCGACCCCTTGTTTACAGCTGTAGCGGATCTTTCAGAGTCTGTCTCAGATTTGAATGACCAAGCGCGTCAATTGAGTGTTAAAGCTGCATCAGCTGGTGGGAAAACTGTAAAAGCCTCTATCGGATTAAAAGCGATTCAGATGGCTTCAAAATTATTTAAATAGAATCGAGGAAAAAGATGGGACGTTTATCTAGTTTATTAATTGGTGTGATTTCAGGTGCTTCAGCAGCCTACTATTTGTCAACAGAGCAAGGTAAGAAAGTTACTAAAAAAGTTGTGCGCTTTGTAAAAGACTATCAAGAAGATCCTCAAGAAGTGCATGAATCAGTTAAACAAACTGCTAAAGATGTTTCAAAACAAGCAGCAGAAGTCATCCAACAAACCAAAGAAAAAGTTGGATCTGGAGAAATTACGACAGGAACTGTTTTGGAATCTGTCAAAGAAAAAACGCAAGATGTGGTTGAAAAATCTCAAGAAGTCTATCACTCATTTAAGGATAAACTTCAAAAAGAAAATCTAAGTGGCAATGACTTGGTTCAATCCATTCGCAAACAAACAGAATCAGAAGACATCGTGCTAGACTTGGATGAAAAAGATCCTGAAGAAGCAGCTGAAGAAGAAACAAAAGAAGCATAAAAAAGAGAGTGGGACAGAAATCGGTAATTCGTTAGAATTCGATTTCGTCGTCCCACCTCCGCACAGTTGAGTAGGGCTGTAAAAGCTGATGAAATCAGCGTAGTAGAGCCCACTCAACCACTGCGTCTTGCTCAACAATCCAAAAACAATTGAGAGGCTAGGACTTTTGTCCCAGTCTCTTTTTATAGAAGGTAAGACAGTAATTGGTAGCTAAGTTTTGTCTTCCAATTGTTATTCCAATTAAAAAAATTCGAGTAAATAAAAAAATCAGGAAAACCTGATTTTTATTTTTTTCGTTTATTGTAGTAAATTCGGAATCCTTGAATACTAGCAAAGCTAGAACCAATCGCTAAAGCAAACGCAAAGAAGGTATTCATTTTTGTTGCTAAAAAGACAAAACTAAATACAACCGTCAACACACAGAAAATAGCGATATTCAAAAAATATAGCAATTCACTTAATTGAGGTGCGGGTTCAACTTCAGGAGCATAGTCCTGAATAGGGGTTTCTTGGGTTTGTTTGGTTAATTCGATATAATCGAATTCTTCATCATAGTGTCTTAAATTTCTTACGGGCATTTTCTCTCTCCTAACAGTACTCTATTATTCTATCATGAATTCAGGTATATAAATGTTACAAAAATGTTACAAATTTTACAAAATGAATAAATTTTTCTAGAATATCGGAATTTTTGTTATAATGGTTCTATGAAAAATATTATTATTACAGCAACAGCAGAGAGTGTTGAGCAAGCGCAAGCCCTGATTGATGCAGGGGTTGACCGAATCTATGTCGGTGAAAAAGACTACGGATTACGATTGCCTCAAACTTTAAGCTATGACGAAATAAATCGAATTGCCCAACTGGTCCATGCTGCTGGCAAAGAATTGACAGTAGCTGTAAATGCACTCATGCACCAATCGATGATGGATTCAATCAAGCCTTTCCTAGATTTTCTAAAGGAAATTCAGGCTGATTATATTACTGTCGGAGATGCGGGCGTTTTTTATGTCTTGAAACGAGATGGCTATCCATTCAAAACGATATACGATGCCTCAACCATGGTCACTTCTAGCCGCCAGATCAATTTCTGGGGAAAACAAGCAGGTGCTTCTGAGGCTGTTTTGGCTCGTGAGATTCCATCTGCCGAATTATTCGTAATGGCTGAGAATCTTCAGATTCCAGCAGAAGTATTGGTCTATGGTGCTAGCATTATTCACCATTCGAAACGACCTCTTCTTCAGAATTATTACAACTTCATCAAGACAGAGGACTCTGTGACCAAAGATCGCGATCTGTTCTTAGCAGAACCAGGAGATCCAAATTCTCACTATTCGGTTTACGAAGACAAACATGGAACCCATATCTTCTCAAATAATGACTTGAATATGATGACCAAATTGTCTGAGTTGGTAGAACATGGCTTTGATCATTGGAAACTCGATGGTGTCTACTGTCCGGGTGAAAACTTTGTCAAGATTACAGAGTACTTTGTCAAGGCCCGTGATTTGATTCAAAATGGAACATTTACACAGGATCAAGCCTATCTGTTTGATGAAGAAATCCGCAAATTACATCCAGCTAATCGTGGTTTGGATACTGGTTTCTATGATTATGAACCAGATCGTGTAAAATAACAAATAATACTAGGGCTTCTTCGTTTGTGAGTTTTCCTTTTTCAGGGAACGAAGAGGCTATTCATCATATCGACAATCTTGTAAATTGGAGAAAACATGACAAATACAAAAAAACGTCCAGAGGTTTTAGTACCTGCTGGAACATTAGAAAAATTAAAAGTTGCCGTTAATTATGGGGCAGACGCTGTGTTCGTTGGTGGACAAGCCTATGGTTTGCGTAGCCGTGCCGGAAACTTCACCATGGATGAGCTTCGTGAAGGAATTGAGTATGCGCATGCCCGTGGAGTGGATGTGCACGTCGCTTCAAACATGGTGACCCATGAAGGAAATGAACAAGGGGCTGGTGAGTGGTTCCGTGAATTGCGGGATATGGGCCTTGATGCCGTAATCGTTTCAGACCCGGCCTTGATTGAAATCTGTGCAACCTATGCACCTGGACTCAATATTCACTTGTCTACGCAAGCTTCTGCAACCAATGTGGAGACCTTCCATTTCTGGAAAGAATATGGCTTGACCCGTGTCGTCTTGGCCCGTGAGGTATCCATGGAAGAGTTGGCAGAGATCCGTAAGCGTACTGATCTTGAGATCGAAGCTTTCGTTCATGGAGCCATGTGTATTTCCTATTCCGGACGTTGTACCCTTTCTAACCACATGTCTGACCGGGATGCCAACCGTGGTGGCTGTTCTCAATCTTGTCGTTGGAAATACGATCTCTACGATATGCCATTTGGCCAAGAACGCAAGAGTATCAAAGGGCAAGTCCCAGAAGAATACTCTATGTCAGCCGTGGACATGTGTATGATCGAAAATATTCCAGACATGATTGATAATGGGGTTGATAGCTTGAAGATCGAAGGTCGGATGAAATCTGTCCATTACGTATCAACAGTTGCCAACTGTTACAAGGCAGCTTGTGATGCCTATATGGAAAGCCCAGAAGCCTTTTATGCCATCAAGGATGATTTGATCAATGAATTGTGGAAAGTCGCTCAACGTGAATTAGCAACTGGATTCTACTACCAAACACCGACTGAAAATGAACAATTGTTTGGGGCACGTCGTAAGATTCCTCAATACAAATTTGTAGGAGAAGTGGTGGACTTTGATCCATCTACCATGACAGCGACGATTCGCCAACGAAATGTCATCAATGAAGGCGACCAAGTGGAATTCTACGGACCAGGCTTCCGTCATTTTGAATGCCAGATCCAAGACTTGCATGATAAGGATGGAGTGAAGATTGATCGCGCACCAAATCCGATGGAACTTCTTACGATCACCGTTCCACAAGAAGTCAAGCCAGGAGATATGATTCGTTCTTGCCAGGAAGGTTTAATCAATCTCTACTCAAAAGATGGGGCAAGTAAAACTGTTCGAGTATAACAAAAAAAGAGAGGGTTTGAACCGCACCCCAAAAGTTAGACAGAAAAAATCTAACTTTTGGGGTGTTTTTATTATGAAATTGACATATAAGGATAAGGTTCAGATCTATGAACTTAGAAAACAAGGGCGAAGCTTCAAAGAGCTTTCAAATATATTCGGGATAAATATTCCTAATCTTAGGTACATGATTAAATTGATTGATCGTTACGGTATAGAGTTCGTCAAAAAGGGGAAGAATCGCTATTATTCTCCTAAATTAAAACGAGAAATCATTGATAAAGTTCTGCTTGAAGGTCGTTCACAAATAAGGGTGTCTCTAGATTATGCTCTCCCAAACCAAGGAATGCTTCCAAATTGGCTGGCACAATACAAGAAAAATGGGTATACTATTGTTGAGAAAACAAGAGGGAGAGCACCTAAAATGGGACGCAAGCCAAAGAAAAAACCTGAAGAAATGACAGAGTTAGAACGTCTTCAAGCAGAAAATGAATACCTGAGAGCGGAGAATGCTGTTCTAAAAAAGTTGAGAGAACTCCGATTGAAGGAGGAAAAAGAGCAAGAAGAAAAACGGAAATTGTTCAAGGATTAGTAACAGAGTTTTCTTTAGATATCCTTCTAAAGATTATTAAGCTTGCCCGTTCAACTTATTATTATCACTTAAAACAGCTGGATCAAAGCGATAAGGATGATCAAGTTAAAGCTGAAATTCAGTTAATTTATACTGAGCATAAAGGAAATTACGGCTATCGTCGCATGACTCTAGAATTACGAAATCGTGGCTTCGTAGTGAACCATAAGAAGGTGCAGCGTCTTATGAAAGTACTTGGTTTAACGGCTCGAATTCGCCGTAAACGGAAGTATTCTTCATACCAAGGAGAGGTTGGCAAGAAAGCAGATAACCTTATTCAACGTCAATTTGAAGCAACCAAACCAATGCAAAAGTGCTACACAGATGTGACAGAATTTGCCATTCCAGCAAGCAGCCAAAAGCTTTATTTATCACCAGTTTTAGATGGCTTTAACAGCGAAGTTATCTCCTACAATCTTTCTACTTCGCCGAACTTAGTACAAATGAAAGCTATGCTAGAACAAGCCTTTACAGCGAACCATTATGAAAATACAATTCTCCATAGTGACCAAGGATGGCAATACCAACACGATTTCTATCATCATTTTTTAAAGAATAAGGGAATCCAACCATCTATGTCACGTAAGGGAAATAGCCCAGATAACGGTATGATGGAATCTTTCTTTGGCATTCTTAAGTCTGAAATGTTTTATGGTTATGAGAATACGTTTCAGTCACTTGAGCACTTGGAACAAGCTATTGTCGACTATATTGATTACTACAACAACAAACGAATTAAGGTAAAACTAAAAGGACTTAGTCCTGTACAATACAGAACTAAATCCTTTGATTAAATTAATTGTCTAACTTTTTGGGGTCAGTACAGTTAAACCTCTCCTTTTTGTTGGGCGATGCGAATATTATTGGGGACCAAACTGATTTTCTGGATCTCAGAAATCCGAATAATCGTGGACATACTCTTTTTAAAATTTTTCACGATCAGTTGTCGGCG
>CABSRC010000060.1 GCA_902480035.1 uncultured Streptococcus sp.
ATCATGGCAAATAAACTCAAAGCTACTAGGGATTCTATGAGAATACTAGCGGGAACGGATGCTCTTTTTAATTTTTCCATTTCCAAGCGAAAGCTGATAGGTCACCACTCCTCTCTGTGTCTGAAAGTGAACATTAGCCAGGGATGAATTGCCACCTGCTCGGTCTAAACGAATGGTTTTAGGATCTTGCAAAATAACAGAATCAGGAATCTCCACCGTCTGGTAAGGCGTTTGAATCTTCCTTGCACTCACTTCAACATCCAATTCCGTTTGCCTTGCTAGTGCTATCTTCTGACTTTCTTGATAGAGGTGTTCAAACTCTGCAAAAAATACTTTTTCTTCCACCTGCTGAAAACTAGTCTTGATCGATCCTGATAAGCCCAGATAGATAAAGCTGACGATCATCAAGGTCAGAAGGGTCTCCACCAAGGTGAAGGCCTTAATCTGCAACCGCACGTGTTTCTCCACTATTTTTCGCATAATAGGCACGGTAGGATTCTGCTTGTTTGTTGGTAATATTTCCATCAGCAATCAGCTTGGCTAGAGTGGCTTGGTCATTGGTATGATTGAGTTCATACAATTCAGCCTGGCTTTCGACCACCTTGACAACGGCTGCATTACCTGTCTCTTTCACAGAGTCTTTTTGCTTGGTCAAATTCGGCACAAAGAGCAATAAGAGTACACTGATGATCAATAAGACCACTAACATTTCAATCAGCGTAAAAGCTTTTACCTTGTATGTTTTTAATTTTTTCATAAATGAACCTCCATATTTTGATAAATCGGCAGCAACATGGCTGCGTAAAGTAAGACAATTACAAGAGCCACAAAGACAAAGACCAAGGGTTGTATCACATTCATGGCCTTGTGGACCCGACGAAAGAAGTCTTCCCATGTTTTTTCAGCGTAGATCTCTAGCTCACTTCCAAGCTTTGATTTGACCTCACCATATTCAATCATAAGCGGCAATTCTTTTTTGAAAAAAGAATATCCCCCGACCGTCTCTGAAAAGGATTGACCGCGGTCTAAAGAAAGAGCTAAGTCTCTTCCAATCTCTTGGAAAAGCTGGGATTTTTGCTCCTGCATCATGGTAAAAATCTGAGACAGCTCCAATCCTTGCCCAATCAGATTGCCCCATTCTCTGGCATAATAGGCTGTCAAATAAGCTTGAATCATGCCTTTCCCGAAAGGAAGATGGGACAAGCTTCTAAAAACTTTGATCTTGCTAGATTTTCGATAATAGAGAAAGCTGAATAAGAAGAGGGCCACTATTCCCGCTACGAGTGCCAAAAAGAGTTGGGGAAAGGAACTGATCAACTGCGTACCAATATTTTGTGCATCCATTTGAGGGAGCAAATAATTGCGCAGGCCTAGCATAATCAAAACTAAAAACCCAAGTAAGATAAGAGGATAAGTGCTAACTTCGATCAACTTTTTCTTGACCTTGCGCATATTCTCCAGATAAGCACTAATTTTCTCCAAGCTCAATGCAAGATTTCCATGGAGCTCAGCGAGAGACAGCTGCGTCGTGACCGCATCTGAAAAACCGATCCCCGTCATCATCTCTGAAAAACTCCGCCCCCGAGAAAGGTCCTCTCGCATCTGCGAAACCAAACGACTCTCCACTAGGTGGGAACGCCCCAGAAAATCGACGATCTCAGACAGATGAAAACCACTCGAATAAAGATTCAAAAACAATTCAATGATTTGCTTTTGTTTAGTGGTAGATAATTTTTTCGGCTTGTGCCTGAGCCAGCTGGATATATCCCGATTGAGCCAAGAGATCCATTTGTTGGTTCCAGCGGCTGGCTGAGTGCTCTTGGTAGTTTTCCGTCGCAAAATCGACCACACCTCCTCCTGCAATTAATCGTTGGTAGCAAATACCTTGTAAAACAATCTTGAGCTCTTCCTCACTCACTCCAAGCTCTAAAAGCCTCTCATAAACACCTCGAACGCTCTTGGCATGAATAGTAGAGAAGACTGTGACCCCTGTCAAACTAGCTCGTACGACTGCACGAGCTGTTTCCTTATCTCGGATTTCCCCAATGATGAGAAGGTCCGGCCGATGACGTAAGGAGAGTTTGATCAGGTTATCATAGGTCATGCCGATCTGGTCGTTCAGCTGAAGCTGTAACATATTATCCTGCTTGATCTCGACAGGATCCTCAATAGACATGACTTGCTGGTCCGCAAAGCGCTCTTGCGCCAAAGCATGCATGAGAGTGGTCTTTCCCGAACCAACAGGGCCCGCAAAGAGATAGAGCCCACGACCAGCTAATTTCTTCTTCAACTCAGGTAGTTGATCAAACCAAAAACGCAATTCGCGTTCCTCATCATGCAAGAGCCGAATAACCAAGCTTTCATAGCCACGATAATCCCCCACCGTCGACAAGCGAATCGATACCAGCCCATCCTCCAGTGGGTAATCACACGACCCTAGCTGGCTCCGCCTTTTTTCTCCCACATTCATGCCTGCCACGAACTTAAAGTGGCTGATCATAGCTGTCATCTCCTCAAAAGGGAAGGATTGTACAAAGCGCCTCTCATCTCCAACCCTCATAAAAACCTGGTACTCCTCTCTCCGAGGAATAAAGTAGAGATCCTGGGCTTCTTCTTTTTTTCCCATACGGATCAATTTTTTTGCAATTTCTTGAACCATAGTTCCTCCTCTCACTTATACTATTCGAAAAAGAAGACAAAAAAGAAGACTTTCTAGATAGCTCTAAAAAATCTTCTAAATATCTCTTATGACAGGGTTGTCCCCTTTTTTGAATCGAGTGTATATTGACAAGAACGATGTTTGCGACTTCCTTTTTCCTTTTCGTAACCTGGACGGAGCTTGCTTTTAGGGATCTTGTGGTCGTCTTCTAGCAGAACAATCGAGTGGAAAAACTGCACATCATCACTGCAGTCCTCACACCACTCTTGCTCGTTGGTATCCCAAAAGATCGTCATGAGATCACTCCGACTCTTATAACTTGGAAAGTGTGCATTCAACTCTAACCATTTCTGCTTGTAGTATTTCAAAGCCTGGTAATAGTCTTCAAACTTCTGACTACTGACGATATCTTCTTCCCAACCTTCTAAAAACCACCAGGGTTCACAGTCCCCATACATTTCAATCACTCGATACATAAACTCTTCCATCCTTTGTATCCTCTATTATATAGAAAATCCTTTGAGAATAAAAGTTTTCTGCTCAGAGCATAATTTTCAGGTAGTTTTCAGGTGATTTTTACAGTTATTTTTCAAAAATAGACTACTTGATTTCTCTTGGGTCCTTTTTTCGAGAATCAAAAAAGAGAGTCCCAACAAAATGACGAGCCATCCTGGGAACTCTCTCTTCTCAAGTATTTAGAACAATTCAAGTGCAATCATGGTTGTCATGGTTGCATCATAATAGTTGTTCAGAGGTAGATCTTGTGTGAAGATATACTTATTCTGTTGCACCAACTTCAGATAGCCTTTTTCGTGTTCAGAAGCATAGACTATCGGTGCTAAAAAACTTGCTGCCTGATGATTGTTCAAGGCCTTTCCTTTCAAGTCATAACCCGCGTACAGGTTTCTTTGACTCTTGAAAAAGTTAAGCATCTTTTTCACCAATTTTTGACTGGTTGCATCCTTACTTTGAACAAGGTTATATGGAAGGCGACAAGCATTATACGAGTAGGCTCCATCATACTTGGATTCAATCGTCTTGGGATCCGCTACGCGAGTCCCTTGCTCATCTACCCAGATGAAATCAGGTAGTAAACCTGTTTTTGTTTGGGAGCTGATCGTTTGGAGTTGCTGCAACATCTTTTCTTTGATGTCCAACCACTTCGAATCTTTTGTCACTTCATAAAAGATCTGGAATTGCGCTGGCAGTGTATCAGACGTCCGCATCAAATGATAGAATTCCGAATCCTGATTGGCCCAATTTCCCACCGTTAACACACCGGTTTCTTCATTGTAGTTGTGTGCGAGAATATCTTCTAAAATCGCTTTGGCTTGAGCCTGGTAGTCTTTGGCTTGCTTTGGCCATTGCTGAGCAGCTTTTAGAAGAGCATAGGCAATATAGAGATCTCCATCTGTGGCGTTATGGTCCTCATCCTTTGCTTTTCCATTGCTGATGGTTTGTTTCCAAGACATCAATTGGGTACCTTCCAAGCGATGATTTAGATAATATTGATAGAGTCTGTCAAAGTCTGCTTGTTGGGCTTGTCCTTTTTTAGCAGCCGCAACAGTAATGAGCATTCCATAACTTTGCGCTTCGGATAAAACCACCGTTTGATTGCTATCATTGGTGGTTCGAACATAGGATTCTTTCCCTTTTGAAACAACAAAATGCTCATTCCACTGACGGTAAATTCGATTTCGCATCTCCACTTTACTTCTCGTTCTCGCTAAAAATAAGGTCAAACAGAAAATGCAAAGGATGACTAGAAACCATACATATCTCATCTTTTTCGTATTCATAATTTCTCCTATCCTGCGAATCGTTTTGTTTTAACCCATTTAGTTTCTTTCCGGTGCAATAGTTTATCCATCACAATCGAAGAGATGGCATCAATCGATACAATGATAAACAGTTGAGAATAGGTGAAGTAGGCAGCTAAGGCCAACCAAATTTGCTTGGTAGTTGCTTGACCAAATTGTGAGGCAAGAGCCACATTAATCTGAAGTAAGTAGAGCCCAATCATCAAGATCCAATTGAACAACATCAATTGCGCAATATAGATATTTTCTGAATCAAAGGCAAATGGAATTTGCACGCCTGGCACCACTGTATGGAGACACATGGCCAGAATATTGGCAAAAAAGATCAAGTCTGATAACACAATAGCTGCATTGAACCAGAAGAAGATACAGGAATAGTTGGTCACTTCTAACTTCACGCGCCAATTTCCCTTACCAAATAAATGCTTGAAGTTGGAAAGAACCACTTCATAATTTCCTTTGGCCCAACGTTTCCGCTGCATATAATAACTCTTCAGAGTTTCCGGCTCTTGTTGGAAAGCTTCTGAATTATAGGCTAGAGCAATCAACTTCCCACTTTGCATAATCTTAAAGGAAATATCAGTATCCTCTGTTAAGGCACCGTTTTTCCATCCCCCAATACTCTTGACAAATTCAGTTTGAATAATGAAGTTGGTTCCTGGAATCCGTCCAATCTTAAAGAGATGCCACATGCCTACATGGTGAACCCGTTGGGTGACGACAATTTCTTGGTTGATACAGCGGGTCAAGAAGTTTTGACCGGCATTCCGCGTTTTATTGCGACCAAAAGAAGCCACATGACGCTCCGGATCTTTGAGCACTTCTTTCACAAGGAAATAAAGAGCATTCTTTTCAGGCATGGCATCTGCATCATAGACACAGATATAGTCTCCGGTCGCCATGGCCAAAGCGTCATTTAACACACCGGCTTTCCCACCTGTCCCACTGCGATTGATAATGGTCAAATCACGTCCTGCATACTCTGGCAATGCTTTAACTGCCAAACACTCTTCATAAGTGCGATCGGAACAATTATCCGCAAACAGTAGTAATTCTACACGATCATGTGGGTAGTTCAAATCAAGGATCGCTTTGGCTGTCTGTGCAATAACCACATCCTCATTATGGGCAGGTACGACGATCGTCACTTTTGGATAATAAGGAAGCGGATCCGTATTGACACGAAAATCACTGTGTTTAAACCAAAAATGAACGGCTGAAAAGAGGATTACTAGGCCCCAGGCTAAGGACAGCCAAATCGAAATCAAGGCAATAATCATCACAATTTGACTAATCATGGTCCACCGCCTTAAAGTTTTTATTGACACGGCGGTAAATCACCGTATAAGCTACAAATAATACAATAAAGCACAAGGCAAAAAATACACTAATGCCTACAGCTATATTAAAAAATATATTTGTAAGAGACATGTTTTCCTCCTAATATTCCACAATAATATCTGTTTCAAGTTGACGTTTTAAGTAACGAATCATTTCTTTATAGCGATGGTATTTGGTGCGATTGGATTGATCCACTACAAGAAAGCCGGACTGAAATTGGATGGCTTGCACCCCATCTTCGCCTTGGAACACCAGTCCTTCCAACTGTGGTTTTAAGACTGTCATATAATCGCCCTTCAGATCCCGCTCGCTATCAGAAGATAAGATCAAGAAATTACCGTCTGATACATAATACAAGCTTTCATTTGGCTTTAGATGATGCGTTACCAAATAGTTGATTTGGTTCAAGGTCCGATTATATTCTCTCGGCTGCAATTGGAAGAACAATTCCTCGTGCGACCAGTGAATGAGTAAGGCTTGAATCGTATCATTGGTTTCCCCACCATAAGAAGCGATGCGGTTGCGGTAATCTGCGTAAGCTTCTGGCTCTTGATCCTTCACTTTTGCAATCTCTTTAAAGAGGTGGTAGCGAATTTGGGTCAAAATTCCAATCAAGATTGGAAAACTAAAGAGCAGAAGCAAGGCTTGATGAAATGGGATATAGACAACACCCGCCACCAAAAAGACAATCCCTAGGGCAAATGACAACAGGATGGTCCATGTCAACAACAAATCTGATAAAACAATAGCAGAAAATAATCCTAAAACAAAGAATAATCCTTCTTCAATCAGAATCTCTCTTGCAAAAAACAAGCAGTAAAGTAAAAGAAGTACTTCGAAAACAATCAAAATTAGCAACCATCTACTTAACTTTTCCGTTTTTTTCATTTATTCTTTCTCTCCCTCATGAAATTCTTCAGCAGCATCTCCCTGGCCAAAGTAATGTTTAATAGCTTGCACGATTCGCTCAGAAGCTCTTCCATCTCCATAAGGATTTCGGGCATTTGCCATTTCTAGATAAAGATGTTCGTTGGTTAAGAGCTCCGTCATCGTGGATTTGACGACGGCAGGATCCGTACCAACTAATTTCAAAGTCCCTGCTTTGACCCCTTCTGGGCGTTCTGTTGTATCACGCAATACCAATACCGGTTTCCCCAATGATGGTGCTTCTTCTTGTACCCCACCTGAATCCGACATGATAAAGTAACTTCTCGAAGCCAAGTTGTGGAAGTCAAGCACATCTAAAGGTGCAATGAGATGGATCCGATCATGATCTCCTAATAGATCGTTTGCCGCCTCTTGTACCGCTGGACTAAGATGCACTGGATAAACCACTTCAATATCCGGTTCTTGATCCACCATTTCTCTCAGAGCTCCAAAGACCGCTCTCATGGGAGCTCCTTGATTTTCTCTTCGATGCATGGTGACAAGGATGATTTTTTTAGCTGGATCTAATTGATCCAGTACTTCGTGATGATAGTTCTCTTGAACCGTGAGTTTCAGCGCATCAATAGCAGTATTTCCTGTCACCACAATAGAGGATTCCGGATGATTTTCTTTTAAGAGATTGGCCTTACTTTCGCCAGTCGGCGCAAAATACAGATCCGCTAGATCATCCGTCATTTGACGGTTCATCTCTTCTGGATACGGAGAATATTTATCAAAGGTTCTCAAACCAGCTTCGACGTGGCCAATGCGGACTTGATTGTAAAAGGCAACCAAACTCGCCGCAAAGGTAGTGGTCGTATCTCCATGAACGAGCACCATATCTGGCTTTTCTTTTTTGATAACTGGATCTAATTGATTCAGAATTTTAGAGGTAATGTCTAATAAGGTCTGGCTTTTCCCCATAATATCCAAATCGTAATCAGGTACGATATTAAAGGTTTCTAAAACCTGGTCCAGCATTTGACGGTGCTGGGCAGTGACCACCGTAATGGTCTCAACGGTCTCCCTCTGCTTTTGCAACTCCAACACTAAAGGGGCCATTTTAATGGCCTCCGGTCGCGTCCCAAACACAACCATAATTTTCAATTTTCCCATAAACTTCCCCCGTCGACATACATGTAATTCGACATTTTTTTAATTTGTGTACATCTTTTTCCATTCTACCGCCAATGACTTTAAATGTCAAACCGTTTTTGGGTTTTATAAAGAAATTACTAATAGTTAGTCATTTTATTATTTTGGTGTTTAGAATACATATCCATATAATCACTAATTGTAAGTATTTACAGCACGACTTCTACCGGGCTAATATTTTTGGTAAAAAAATAATTCAATAATTATACAATTATTTTTCAAATAATAAATTTTTATAATTTTTTCAAAAAAAAGCCGGAACATGTAGTTCCGACTAATTTTCTTATTCTTCTACGACTTCAGCTGTTTGAACTTCATCGACTGTTCCATCTGTTACTGGCACTTCTTCGATGATTTCAACTTCATTAATCGCTTGTGGTTCCAAGTTACGGTAACGAGCCATCCCTGTACCTGCAGGAATAATCTTACCAATGATAACATTTTCCTTCAGTCCAAGGAGATGGTCTTTCTTACCACGGATCGCTGCGTCAGTAAGAACACGAGTGGTTTCTTGGAAGGAAGCAGCTGACAAGAAACTGTTGGTTTCAAGAGAGGCTTTGGTGATTCCCATAAGGACTGGACGAGCAGTCGCAGGAACTCCACCAGAGATAAGGACATCCTTATTAGCATCTGTAAAGTCTGTAATGTCCATAAGCGTACCCATGAGAAGGTCTGTATCTCCTGGATCCATGACACGTACTTTACGGATCATTTGACGAACCATTACCTCAATGTGTTTGTCGCCGATTTCTACCCCTTGGCTACGGTATACTTTTTGTACTTCCGCAAGAAGGTAAGTTTCAACCGACAAGACATCACGAACGGCAAGGAGACGTTTTGGTTGGATAGACCCTTCTGTCAGAGCCGCACCACGAGAGACTTGATCTCCTACTTCGACTTTCATGCGGGCAGTGTAAGGGACAACGTATTCACCCTCACCAGTTGCTCCGCTAACAAAGACTTTCTTGGTCCGTGTAGAAGCATCTTCTTCAATGGCTGTGACTTCCCCTTTGACCTCAGTGATGACCGCTTCCCCTTTTGGATTGCGGGCTTCAAAGATTTCTTGGACACGAGGAAGACCTTGAGTGATATCGGTATTTGAGGCAACCCCACCCGTGTGGAAGGTACGCATGGTCAACTGTGTACCAGGTTCCCCGATAGATTGGGCAGCGATGGTTCCGACTGCTTCACCCACTTCAACCGCATCACCAGTCGCCAAGTTGATACCATAACAGTGACGGCAGACCCCATGGCGGGTATTACATGTAAAGACAGAGCGGATAGTGACTTCTTCTACACCAGCATGAACAATTTCACGTGCTAGGTCTTCTGAGATCAAGGTATCTGGACCAACGATGACTTCACCTGTTTCAGGATGTTTAACAGATTTCTTGGTATAACGACCAGTCAAGCGTTCTTCGAGTGGCTCGATCATTTCCTTACCATCAGTAATGGCACGGATCACAAGTCCACGGTCTGTTCCACAGTCATCTTCACGGATAATGACGTCTTGGGCAACGTCAACCAAACGACGAGTTAAGTAACCTGAGTCGGCTGTCTTCAAGGCCGTATCGGTCATCCCTTTACGGGCACCGTGAGTTGAGAAGAACATTTCGAGTACTGACAAACCTTCGCGGAAGTTTGACAGGATTGGCAATTCCATGATCCGTCCGTTTGGAGCGGCCATCAAACCACGCATACCGGCAAGTTGCGAGAAGTTTGAGATGTTACCACGGGCTCCAGAGTCCATCATCATAACGATTGGGTTCTTCGGATCTTGGTTATCCACCAAGCGTTTTTCCAATTT
>CABSRC010000061.1 GCA_902480035.1 uncultured Streptococcus sp.
CCATTTTGCTCGATGGTATCAAACAATTGGACATAGTTTTCTCCTCCACCCCATCCTGTTCGTACATATTTTTTCTTGGCCTTTAATCCTGGTAAAATCTCTTCAAATGTCATGGTGTTCTCCTTTGTTATCTATTTAACTTTCTCCCTTTATTATACCAAAAAAAGAGCTTTCCCTATACAAAAAGCCAGAGTTCTTCTACTCTAGCTTTCATCTTTTATTTATGTTCTTCTGAATGGCGATACCCATAGCCAAAATAAATTCCTATCCCAATCAAGAGAGCAACTCCAAAGGCCAGCCAGGTCGATAGAGAATACTGGGTCATAAAGGACACACAGACCACAATCGATAGAATTGGCAAGACCGGAACCAAAGGCGTTTTAAATTCACCAGGTCCAGGAGCACCGTGTTCCTTGCGCAATTTCAAGAGGGCAAAGGCCAACATAACCAGGTAAGCCAAGGTACAGATATTTAAAAAGGAAGCGATACTAGCTAGCGGAAAAACTCCACCAGCAATGGCAGCCATTACTCCAGCGACCAGGGTCGCATTTTTTGGGATTCTGGTTTTAGGATCGAGCTGTTTCATCGCTTTTGGCAAAAGGCCATCTCGCGCCAAACTGTAAATCATCCGTGAGAGGGCAAAAGTCATAGAAATGCAGACGGTAATCAGGGTCAAAATAGCGACCAACGATACATAATTCCCTGCCCAGCTAGCTCCTACCTGACGGAGGGCAAAGGCAACCGCATCCTCTACATTTAAGTTCTTAAAAGGAACCATGCCGGTCAAAACCAGGGTAACCAAGATATAAAGAACCGTTGTGATCAAAAGACTAAGGACAATGCCGCGAGGAACGTTCTTTTGTGGTTCCTTGATTTCATCGACCGCCATTGAAATGGACTCAAAACCAAGAAAGGCAAAGAACATGAGCGAAGCGCCAGCCATAATCCCTGTTTGACCACCATAAATTTCGCCAAAGCCATAAGGGGCAAAGTTTCCCCAGTTGCCAGGGTTTAGGTGAAAAATCCCGACAAGAATAAACAAGGTAAGAGCTGAGAACTTGAGTAAGACCAGCAAGGAATTGAAGCGTAAGACGGCTTTTGCATTCATAAGGACCAAGGCTGTGACGAGGACCATGACCAAAATAGGTAAGAGATCCACA
Source organism: uncultured Streptococcus sp. (assembly GCA_902480035.1). Taxonomy (GTDB): domain Bacteria; phylum Bacillota; class Bacilli; order Lactobacillales; family Streptococcaceae; genus Streptococcus. The sequence continues at coordinate 1,161 of CABSRC010000061.1, forward strand.
TAAGTTCCCGCAGCTGGATCAAAAGTCCCATTTAAAGCCGTCGGCAGACGCCAGCCAAGATTGGCCAACAATCCCTTGAAATAAGCAGCCCAACCTGAGGCCACACCTGATACGGCTGTCATGAATTCCATCACGGTCAACCAACCTGCAATCCAGGCTGGAAACTCTCCAAAGATGGCATAGAGGTAGCTATAGGCTCCACCAGTTGAAGGAATGCGGGATGCAAATTCTGCAAAGAAGAGGGCAGATAAGCCGACGCAAAAAGCCGCAATCACAATTGAAATGATCAAGGCTGGACCAGCTAAATTCGCCGCTGCAGTCCCCGTAATCGTGAAGATCCCTGTCCCCACCATGGCACCGATTCCTAAAATAATCAAATCCCACAACCGTAAATAGCGGTTTAACCCTGGGTGAACCTGTCCCCAAGCCTTTTTTCGAAATAGATTCATGTATATTCTCCCATCTAATGAGTTTATTCTATCATACTTGGATAAGAAAGAGAGTGAGACAGAAATCGGTAATTTGTTAGAATTCGATTTCGTCGTCCCACCTCCGCACAGTTGAGTAGGGCATCTTTGGAACTTGAAAAGCGAACAACTACTTAGGAAACTTGCTTAGCAAGTCCTATCTACCACCTCAAAGCAGTGCTTTGAGCACTCAACCACTGCGTCTTGCTCGACAATCCAAAAATAATTGAGAGGCTAGGACTTTTGTCCCAGCCCCCCCTTTTCTTACTATTTATCACTTTCCGTCCTATTCTTTTTCAAAGCACGAATCGTAAACCAATAATAAATAACCAACCCAAAGACGATGATCACTGTGGGCAGAAGAACCGTCATACCAAGATTCTGAACTCCTTGTGCCAAGGTCCAGCGATGTAAGAATCCAACCACTAAAAAGGCGACGATAGGAAAGATGAAAGCTCGTCCAAACTCTTCTTTCCATTGCCAAAGAATGAGAGCCCCGCTAGCCCCTGTCATGAGAAGAGTATCCCAAGGACTAGGGACTACAAACCAAGCAAGAGCTGGCAAGAAGCGGACTCCCACTATTTCACCGACAAAATAGAATCCTAGAACTAGAACAAATGCTACATAAATTGCTTTTTTCGTTTTTTCCTCCGCAAAAATGAGACGACGAAGGAGATAGAAGATGATCCCAACAGCTAGGAGTCCCAAAATGATGTCTGTCAAATAGACTAGTGGCTTGAGCACAAGGACCGCTTGAGAAGCAAAATCACTTAAGAGGCGATAAAATATCACAATACCTGAAAAGATAGCCCCATATTTCAAAACAGACCGCGTCGATTCTTTGGGCATATTTTCGATGATTTGGTCTGCCATTCCCTTTGGATCGAGACCAAAATAGTCCTTGGCCGTTAAGCCATCCGCTCCTGCTTGCGAAAAATCTAGCGCTAGATTATAGACCTGCTCTCTTAAGGCTTTCTCCTCATATAAGAAACCTGCAAAATTGAAATAATCCCAGAGATCTTGGAAATAGGCTTGGTCCTCCTGGCTAAAGGTTTGCATCAAGGCCTGCGTTTCTTCAAAATACATTGCTGATTTCATGCTTCTTCCTTCTTTCTTTGGAGACAAAATACAATAAGGGTCAGGACTAGTCCCATGAGAGGAAGTAACCAGCCTATTAAATGAGCAGTTTCCTGATTCACAAGACGAATCCAGCATCCTGTAACTAGGAAAGTCAGGCCCATGACTAGTAGACTCGACATCAGACGATTCCTGCTTCTAAAAGCCATGACCGTAAACCCAAGTAAGACTAGGACAGCGAGAACAATTGCCCAACCATCTGATAAGAAGAGACTCCCAATGTGGCCAAAATAGATCGAAAATTGTCGTACGATGTTCAGAAATACCATCAGGCTGATCACACTGATAAACATAGCCCAAGACCACTTCATTTCACCATAGCTCTGTTTAGACCAAAGCCACGTGATGAACTGGCTGAACACCAAGAAATTGAGGAGAATGACAACATAGGTCAAGGGTTCGATTTTTAGTGGCGTCATCCAGGTAAAATCCATTAAATAACGCATGCCAACCAAGATCACTCCAAGTAGGAAGACGAGTCCCACATAAGATCCTAAAGAGCGTTTAGGCAAGTCTGAAAGAACTTGATCCACCATCGCCCGTGGATCCTTTCCAAAATAATCCACCGCCCGAATGCCTTCTTTTTCAGCAACTTTCAGGTCGCAAACCATATTGTAGAGTTGTTCACCGAGTGCTTCATCATCATAAAAATAGGATTTGGCCCCAATATAGGCCACCATTTTTTTCACATAGGCTTGATCCTCTTTGTTTAGATGAATCAATTCATCTGACATTTTTTCGGTATAACTTTCTACCATTCTTCTCCCTCCTTCTTGATACGTTCTACTTTTGTGACTAGCTCCTGCCACTGGTCCCAAAATTCCTCTAAGCGCTCTCTTCCAGCATCACTGAGTGAAAAATACTTGCGATCAGGACCATCTGGAGACGGCCTCATTTCCCCATGAATGACCCCTTGTTTTTCTAATTTTTGAAGCAGGGGATAAATGGTCCCAGCGACAATCTTATCAAATCCCATCTCTTTGAGACTTTGGATCAATTCATAGCCATAGATAGCCTTTTTGGAAATAATCTCCAGCACACAGCCCTCCAAGACTCCCTTTAGTAATTGGGACTCTTTCATCCTTCTCACCTCTTTCTTCACATTTTTCACTAGTTTGTTTTACATACTAGTTTGCTCACTATCAGTATACTCTTTCTTTACTAGTATGTAAAGCATAATAGTAATTTTTTAAAAAAATTTTTATTCCTTAAAAATCCCTTAAAATCAAGGGTTTTACTGTATAGTGGTGTGTAAATATACAAAAAAAGTTCAAAAAACACTTTATTTTGTAGATTGATTGGAGTATAATAATTAAAATTATTCAAAAGGAGACACGAATATGAAAAAATCGAAGCTTGCTCTTTTAGCAGGTGTCGCCGCGGCTTCAACGCTTTTCCTTGCTGCATGTGGCTCATCTTCTAATGCGTCAAAAGGGACTACTTACAACTACGTGTATGGTACAGACCCTGATTCCTTGAACTATTTGACTTCAAATCGTTCAACTACAAGCGACATTACAACCAACTTGGTCGATGGTTTGTTTGAAAACGATCAATACGGTAACTTAGTGCCTGCTCTTGCTGAGGACTGGTCCGTTTCAAAAGACGGTCTGACTTATACTTACAAGCTTCGAAAAGATGCGAAGTGGTATGATTCAGAAGGAAATGAATACGCTGACGTCACTGCACAAGATTTCGTGACATCTCTAAAATACGTAGCAGATAAAAAATCGGATGCTCTTTACTTGGTTCAAAACTCGGTCAAAGGCTTGGATGACTATGTAAACGGGAAAACCAAAGACTTCTCAACTGTTGGGGTAAAAGCTGTTGATGATCACACTCTTCAATACACTTTGAACCAACCAGAATCTTTCTGGAATTCTAAATTGACGACTGCTACCATGATGCCAGTTAATGAAAAATTCTTGGAATCAGCTGGGAAAGACTTTGGTAGCGTGAAACCAAATGGTATCCTCTACAATGGTCCATACATTTTGAAATCCTTCACTTCAAAATCACAAATCGAGTTGGATAAAAACCCTGATTACTACGACAAGAAAAATGTTCACATCGATACGGTTAAATTGACTTACTTCGATGGATCTGACCAAGACTATCTTGCTCGTAACTTCTCAGATGGGAACCTATCTACTGCTCGTCTCTTCCCAACAAGCTCAACTTACAGCACAATTGAGAAGAAATTCAAGGATAACATCGTTTATACACCTCAAGATTCTACTGTTTACTACGCTTACTTCAACGTTAACCGTCAAAACTACGGTCATACGAAGAAGACGTCTGATGAGCAAAAGAACAGTACTAAGACAGCTCTTCAAAACAAGAATTTCCGTCAAGCCTTGAACTTTGCTTTAGACAGAACTTCCTACAGCGCTCAAGTTAACGGGAAAGACGGAGCATCAAAAACTCTACGTACCCTTCTAGTTCCACCAACATTTGTGCAAGCCAACGGAAAAGACTTCGGTACGCTCGTTGAAGAAAAACTTGCCGCAACAGGAGATGAGTGGAAAGGTGTTAGCTTTGCTGACGCGCAAGATAGCTTGCATAATGCGGATAAAGCCAAAGCGGAACTTGAAAAAGCGAAATCTGAATTGCAATCACAAGGTGTTCAATTCCCAATCCATATCGACTATGTCGTAGACCAATCTTCTAATGCTCTTGTCCAACAAGCAGACTCTATGAAGAGTTCTATTGAAACAGCTCTTGGTAAAGACAATGTCGTGATCGATGTACAAAAATTGTCTACAGACGATGCAGACAACGCTACTTACTTCGCCCAATCACCAGATCAAAAAGACTTTGATATGGATATCACAGGTTGGGGACCTGACTTCCAAGATCCATCTACTTACTTGGATATCTTGAACCCAACAGATGGTTCAACCTTGACTGGTATGGGACTTGATCCTAAGAAAGACCAAGCTCTCATCGAAAAAATTGGTTTGAACCAATACAAAGAATTGTTGGATGCTGCTAATGCTGAAAAATTGGATACCAATGCGCGTTATGAAAAATACGCTGCTGCCCAAGCTTGGTTGACTGAAAACGCAATGGTACTTCCAATCTACTCTAAGGGTGGAGTTCCATCTATCACGAAGGTAACGCCATTCTCAGCAGCAAATTCTGCAATTGGTATTAAAGGTGAATCAAGCTTCTTCAAATACCAAAAAGTTCAAGATAAGACAGTTACAACTGCTGATTACGAAAAAGCTTATAAGAATTGGTTGAAAGAAAAAGAAGAATCAAACAAAAAAGCGCAAGAAGAACTTGCAAAACACGTGAAATAATCGTGATAGAAAACACCGGGGATTTGATCCTCGGTGTTTTTTGTGCTAACAAAATGTTGTATGTTTCATCTTATTTCTAATCTTTTATAGACTCGAACGCTACCTCACGACAATCTTCCGATAACTTCTAGAAGTCAGAAGAAAGACAAGGACATAGGAGATGAAGAAGACAGCGCAGATAGAAAGAGTTGTTTGAAGCACCAAGCCCGCATTGGTTGCTCCTAAGATAGCAACGATTTTTGCGATCATCTTGTAGGCTACTCCTAGGTACAGGAAGGAGAAGAATAATGGAAGAAAAAAGACAGTGAGTATCTGTTTGCGAATGGTGGTGCCGGTTTGCTTTTGGTCCAATCCTACTTGTTGCAAGATCACAAAATTATCTCGATCCTCATGACCCTCTGAAATCTGCTTGTAGTAAATCACGAGAACTGTAGCTAATAGAAAGATCGCCGATAGAAAAATCCCGATAAATAGAAGAGTCCCTGCTGTTTCACGCCAATCTTTCTCTATACTGTATCGATCAAATCCACCAAAATAAGTCGCACCATATTGACTGATTTTGTCTGTCGAATACAGCTCTTTGATCAAGCCAGAAATAAAATCTTGGTTATCTTTATTTTTAGCAGTAATAGAGAATTCCAAATTTTTATCAACTTTTAGTCCCAGTTGGTTCAAGTCAGGGAGGACCAGGTACAAGCCCATTTGGTGTTGAAACAGGTCGGATTGAGGGAGTTTCCCTTGGATAAAATTGGAGTTTAGTTTTTCTTTAATCGTGAAGGTCTTCCCATTGATTTCTAATTGTGCGTCTAATTTTCCAGGATATTGATACCCATAGGCTAGGATTTCATTTTCCCCAAGCTCAACTTTTTGACCGGTCAGTTGCTCATAAGTCGCCTGATCAAAAAAGTAGACTGTTCCTTCTGACTTCAACTCCTGACCAGTTGATGGAGTGGACTGGTCATTCACCTCTAAGCTCCTTCCATCAATCTTTCGAATTTCAGCCGACCAGTATGTAGTCTGTGCCACCTGATAATCTGATAGATGTGTCGCATCGGCTGTTTTCTTAATTTGAGCTTGAACATCCTCAATAACCGATTCTGTTTCAGCATCTGAAGGCATATGCCCCACACTAATCATGTAATCAGAAGGGTAAACCGTATCTAGGTAATTCTGCCCTCCAATAAAGATATTGAGCGACCCGGTTAAGGTGACCAAGACCATGGTGGATAGAATACTAATGGTCGCAAGGCCCGCTGCATTTTTTCGCATCCGAGCTATTAAGTTGGAGACAGATATAAAATTCTCTGGCTTGTAATAGTAGGATTTCCGACCTTTGAGAAATCTTAAGAAGGTAATAGAGCCTGCGTTGAATAAGAGATAAGTCGCTAGAATGACCAAGATGACGGCAATAAAGAATCCTTGGACAGCCGCAACTGGCCGCTCAACGGTTAGCGCTATATAAAACGCAATTCCTAAGAGCCCAAGTCCTAACAGAGTTTGAACCAGCAAGAAGCGTCCCTTCTTCTCTCCTGCTTTCTTTTGCTGCATAAGGTGGAGGGAACTGTAGCGCAAGAGGCGGAAAGAATTCAACAAGAGAATGAGGCCAAAAGCTAAGGCTAACCCAAGTAAAGTGTTAAGAACAGCCTCTATCTGGAAGGTTGATTGAATGACGACTGGTAAACCCATACATTTTAGAAGCAAGGCGAAAATCAAGCGATCAAACAAGAGTCCCAAACCCAGTCCTACTCCAACTGTGAGAACATAGAAGAAGAGCAATTCCCATAAGGTCATGATGAGGAGATGCTTCTTCTCCATTCCCAGAACACTGTAGAGTCCCAGTTCTTTGGAACGATTTTTCATGACGTAGCCATTGGCATAAGCCACCAAAATGATGACGACCAGCTGGACGACGAAACTGCCAAAACCAAGAACAGTTCTCGCCGATCCCCCTCCGTAAGAATCCTCTAAATGAGGGGTCAATGACAAGGCGATAAAACTATAAAGGATCATGGTCGTTAAAATGACAGCTATAGCGAAAGGATAATACAACTTGCGATTTTGTTTGAGGTTGGAAAGTGCTAATTTACTTGTTAATTTAAACATCAGGATCCTCCTTTCCCGCCATGACCGTCAGAGTATCTGAGATTTCTTGGAACATCTGACGCTCTGTCTTTTCCCCACGAAAGATCTGGTTGTAAAGAATCCCATCCTTGATAAAGAGCACGCGCTTGGCCCGAGCTGCCGCTGCGGTTGAGTGGGTTACCATGAGAATGGTTTGGCCCATGTTATTGATATCTTCAAAGACGTCCAGCAAAGCAGCTGAAGACTTAGAATCCAGCGCCCCTGTTGGCTCATCAGCCAGGAGGATTTCTGGTGAGGTGATGATGGCCCGCGCTACGGCCACCCGTTGCTTTTGACCACCAGAGATTTCGTAAGGGTATTTTTCTAAGAGCTGGTGAATGCCCAACTCCCGGCTGACAGTGTCGACCTTGCTCATCATTTCCTTGACTGGTCTGCGAGAGAGGACCAATGGCAAGAGGATATTGTCCTTGACAGACAAGGTGTCGAGCAGGTTGAAATCTTGAAAGACGAAGCCTAGTTTTTCCCGACGGAAGCTGGACGCATCCTTGTTCTTGATGGTGGAGGTATCTATGCTATTTAGGTAGACCCGTCCTTCCGTCGGCTGGTCCAGCATGGCCAAGATGTTGAGGAGGGTCGATTTCCCGGATCCTGATTCCCCCATGATAGCGACGTATTCGCCCTTCTCAACGGTAAAATGGATATCCTTTAAGGCTTCAACCTGCGTTCCTTGAAAGCGGGTTTTGTAGATTTTTTTGATATGTTGAACGTCTAGTAGGGTCATGGTCCATTCCTTTCTAGCTCGATAAAAGCTTCAATCGTTTTTTACAAGTCTATTGTACTAAAACTGAAACGTTTTCACCATAACATAACCTTACATTTTCCCCTTTATTTCTTACATTTTTGTAAGAAAGCAAAAATAGGCTAGGACTTGAGGTCCTAACCTATTTTCATTAATGAATTATTCAGCTGATGAAGATGAAGAGATATAAGGTGAAATCATCTTATATGCACTTTCAAGAGCTTGTTTCATAGTGTCACGTCCAGATTTCAATTGTTGTGCAAAAGCAGTACGTCCTTGTTCAGGAACAACTGTATCATCTGAACCACCAGTTGAAAGCGCCGTATCAAATTGAGTTTTTGATTCGTCCAATGTCTTGAGAGCTGGCTCTACTTGTTGAGTATATATAGATCTATGTGATTCTGGAATTTGATCGCCAAGATCTTGAGCATATTTTTTATAGTTATCCACTAATTTACTATAAAGAGTTTTCATATCACCAATTGTTTTGGCGTTATCGATTTCTTCATCAGTCAACAAGACAATTTCTGGAATTTTAACAGAAGAGGTTGCTGATTTAGATGATTTTGATGAACTGCTTGATTTGCTTTCTGAAGTAGATGATTTTTCTACTTTGCTAGAAGAAGCTTTTGCATCTTTGCTTGATGATTCTGAAGCAGTTTTACCAGAACAAGCTGCTAACGTTGCAACTGACAAGAGAGCCACACCGGCTGTAAGAAGTTTTTTCATATTTTTTCTCCTAGCCTAACA
>CABSRC010000062.1 GCA_902480035.1 uncultured Streptococcus sp.
CATAAACTTTAGCATGGACAAAGCCTGGGGTATAACGGAAAATACGGACGCCAGCATCCAAGAGCACTTTAAAATAGGTCGTCGCAATATCAAAGGCATACTGTTTATCTGGAATCCCTGGCATAATAATCCGAACATCTACTCCTCGTTTGGCCGCGAAAGTCATAGCTCTAACCAATTCGTCATCCAAGATCAGATACGGCGTCATGATGTGAACATAATCGGTCGATGTATTCAGTAAATGAAGATAAACATCCTCAGCCACCTTATGATAAGTCAATGGTGAATTGCCATAAGGAAGAACCAAGCCCTGGCTCTTTCTTTGTTGAGGTTTTTCTTGTAGATAGCGCTCCATATCCGCTTTGTCTTCTATTCCGGTCACTGTCCACATGGTCAAAAAGAGAGCTTTTAGCGTTTGAACTGCTGAACCATCTAATCGAAGGGCCGTATCCTTCCAATGACCAAAGCGTTCTCGTTTATTGACATACTCATCAGCGATATTAACGCCACCAGTGTAAGCAACTTGACCATCAATCACTGTAATCTTTCGATGGTCTCGGTAATTGTAATAGGTTGATAGAATAGGCTTGACTGGTGAGAAGGCCTGAGCTTTAATGCCAACCTTGTGCAATCGCTCGATATAATCGTAGGACAAGGTAGTCATCTCATTCATCCCATCAAACATGACACGAACATCCAGACCTGCCTTGGCCTTCTCCTCCAAAATGGCTAAAATCTCGCCCCACATGATCCCTTCGTCAATAATGAAATATTCCATAAAGATATAACGTTCCGCCTTTTTCAAATCCTCCAACAAGGCTGGTAGCATGTCATCTCCAAGTGGAAAATAGGTGACCTCTGTGTCTCTGTAGATAGGAAACTGGGCTGGACTATGCTCCAGAAAATAAGCTAATTTCTGTAATTGGCGATCACTTTGGGATAAATAATCAGCAACTTCTGGATCGGTGCTTAGATAGTCAGATGCCTGCACTGTAGCATCCTCAAGCCGCTTCTTCAAGCGTCTCACACCCAAATCAGCCAGTGAAAAGTAAAGCAGAGCCGTCCCAAAAATTGGAAAGAGGGCAATGATAATCATCCAGGACAGTTTGGAACGAGAATCCATGGAACGATTGAGCAAGTAAAAGAAGGTAAAGACACTCAACAAGTGTTCCCATAAGATAATGGATGGGAAATGCTCTTGTAGGCTGAGATATGAAAAGACAAGAAAGGCCAATTCCAGTAAGAAGAACAGGAGAATGGGAACCTTTCGGTTAAGTAGAATTTTAGCCCATCTTGAGGCCTTTTGAGGTAACAGTCTAGCACTTTGTTCTTGAGTCATAAAAACCTCTTTCTTATAAAAACATCTTCTATGCTGAATAATTTATGGATTGTTTCAAGTGATATGGAGCTTTCATTTCATTTAGCTACTACTCCTTAACAGCTCTTACTTGATTTTTCTCACCGGCCCTTCGATCGTCTTTTGCATCCAGACGATATCATGCCATTTGTTAAACTTATAGCCAATTTTTGGAAAATGAGCCACTTGGACATACCCTCGCTTTTCATGCATGGAAATGCTCGCTTCGTTCGGAACTGAGATACAAGCCAGAAAGCGTAAGTAGCCTCGTGCTTGCAACTCTTCTTCTAAGGCAGTATAGAGGGCCGATCCAATCCCTTGTCCACGCACTTCTTTTGCTACATAAATAGACAATTCAGTGGTCCAATCATAGGCAGCGCGTGCATAATAGGTAGAAGCATAGGCATACCCAACAACTTTCTCATCCACTTCTGCGACCAAATAAGGAAATTGAGTCAGCGTTTTTGTGATGCGTCTTTCAAATTCCTGGACAGTCGGCACATCAACCTCAAAGGTAATGGCTGTCTCTGTCACATAAGGTTGGTAAATCGCTCGGATAGCTGCTGCATCGCTGAGCTGAACGGGTCGAATCATCATGGTGGCCTCCTCATTAGATTATACCTAGTATACCGATATGCCTTCTCACTGTCAATGAAGGACTAGCAGCAAGCAAAAAATCCTGGAATTGTATCCAGGATTTCCATCCTTCTTAAACCGTTTGACGTAATCCCATCATCCGGTAAAGGAATAAAGCGCTTGGAGCCTTCAAAAAGCTCTTTTGCTTAGAATTTGTTGCTTTTAGCACATAGTTAGGTTTGACTGTTTTGGTGACTGTCTTCGCTTGTTTAAGATTCAGACCCGTTTGTTTTTTAGACGGTTGAACTTTCAAAGGATGAAGGGAAGCTTTCACTGCTCTTACTTGAAGGGATTTTTCTTTCTCCTTCAAGGTTTGTACAACTGGTTTTGAAGCAGGAGCAGATAGTCCTGCTTGAGCTGAATGAGAGAGTTGACTCATGGTTTGATTGTTTCTGACTTCGACATGGTTTAGGATACCTCCATTTGGATTGAGGTGATCAGTCACACCTGTATCAAATGGCGCTACAAATACATTGTCCTCAATGGTGACATTTTTAATATCTCCATAGCGCGTTTCAACATCAATCGATCCACGATGCTTGTTGTAGATATCGCTCTTCGTCCCTGTACGCTCCAAGAGATTGTGGTGAACCCGAATCCCTTCTTCATTCAAATCAAAGTTATGGCCTTTAAAGACAGTCGTCAAGCGAATTCCGGCATCACCGATATTGTCTTTAATCCGATTGTAGGCGATCTCATGGCCTTTCCCACCAAAGATTCCAACACCCCCAGCGCGCCAACCAAGTTCAATCGTATTGTGCAAGAATTTATTATTTTCTGCTACTGCCGATTCTGTTCCATCCGCAATACTTGACCAGCTGGCTAGTCCGTCATCTCCATTCCCACGGATACTAGAATTGCGGACAATCGAATTCTTAGTCCCTTGGGCAAAGTTGACTCCGTCAGCCAGGTTATTGCGCAAACGGACATTTTCTACTACTAGACCATCTGTGTACTTCATATCATTTTTTCCAGCATAATCGCCAATCCACATGCCGACTTCAAAATGTTCGGCCCAAATATCGTGAATATGAGAATTCTTCCCTGGCGTTCCAGAAATGGCCTTGTACTGAGCATTTTCACCATAGCGTGAACGTAGGTTGGAAGAAAGATAGACATCGCTAAATTCAACATGGTTGTCTTGGTGAAGGAAGTCAAATCCACCGCCACCAGCTTGGTCACTAGTAAAATGCAGTTGGGTATGCCAGATACCAGCCCCTGAAATCTTCATATCAGAAGCATCGATACCGACTTTTCGATTGAGATTAAATCGCCCAGCTGGGATATAGACATTTTTACCGGTTTGTTTTGCCTCATAAATCGCATCATAGAGGGCCTGGCTGTCATCAGTATCATCGTTTGGCGTAGCTCCTTTAGAAACAATATTGATAGCATTGTCCCCTTGAGCAATCGGGTCAGGAGCTTGCTCGAATTCCACAAAGTCAAGACCATAATGGACGTCGTCTGACCTGTTTTTCACCAGTGAAACCACATCTCCTTTTTGAAGCTGAAGTCCTGGAAGAAGGCTGTGTACTTCATCAAATTGGAACCGAGCGCGTGTATCCGCCTGAGCACTATCATGAACACCTTTGTCATTCAAGTACTGCCAGTTAGACATAGATGAAAGGTCCAATTGTTGAACACTGTGACCATTCACCTGTACATCGAGTTGTCCACTGGCTCCATCTGGCACTGTGTAGCGTACGGTTAAAGCATTGGCTGGTTCATTGACCTTAAAGGAGACACCATCTCCCTTTTCTTTTAAAGCGACATAAGTCTGATCAGAAGCTTCAATAGCTGTTGAGTGACTGTCTTGAGACTGCTCTACCTCTGCCTTTCCAAGGAGGTTCCCTTTGTCTGCCTCATAACGGGTGTAAGGCATAGATGCTCCATATTGGCTGGTATCTACTTGAGAGCTTGCAGGATCAGAGGTTATCGCTTCTTGCCCTTGTGTCTGGACTTGTGCCTGCTCTCCAGCTTGATCAGCTGCCACAGATTTTCCAGTCAAAAAACAAGCCCCCATGATCGCAATCACGACAGAAAAGACTCCAAGTTTAGACTTGCGAATGCCAAAAACGATATCTTTGTTTAAATGATTCATCACACATTTCTCCTTTTATTTTTTTACAACGATTCTATCCTAATAAAAATTATCATGACAAACAAGGTGAATTGTGTGAATATTCTGTATCAATTTGTTGCAGAAATGTTAACCTTTTTATTTAGTAATAAAAGTGAGTAAGAAAAAGAGGCTGAGAATGCTATCTCAAACCTCTTTCGATTAAAGGAACTTATTCCGCTTTTTTATTTGAAAATTGGCTATTGTAGAGCTCATAGTAGAATCCTTTATCTGCTAACAAGGATTGGTGATTTCCTTGCTCGATGATTTGGCCATCTTTGAGGACAAGGATTTTATCTGCTTCTTGAATGGTAGACAAGCGGTGAGCAATAACAAAGCTAGTCCGCCCTTTCATCAAATTCTTCATCGCTTTTTGAATCAAGAGCTCTAAACGCGTATCGACAGAAGACGTCGCTTCATCCAAAATCAAGATTTTAGGATCCGCTAGGAGCGCACGCGCAATGGTTAGGAGTTGCTTTTGCCCTAGAGAAATATTGCTAGACTCCTGGTTCATTTCCATATTGTAACCACCAGGGAGTGTCCGGATAAAGTGATCGACATTGGCTGCCTTTGCGGCTTCAACAATTTCTTCATCCGTTGCCTCGAGATTGCCAAAGCGAAGGTTTTCTTTGATGGTTCCTTCATATAACCAAGCATCCTGAAGCACCATTCCGAATTGTTTGCGGTAATCTTGGCGAGACAGATGACGAATATCATGACCATCGACTGTAATCGATCCTGCAGTCACATCATAAAAGCGCATTAGCAAATTAATCAAGGTTGTTTTCCCCGCTCCAGTTGGTCCGACAATGGCTACCATTTCACCTGGTTTGACTTCTAGGTTGAAATCACGGATCAAGGGTTTGTCCGCTACATATTGGAAATCAACGTTTTTAAAGCTGACTTGCCCTGTCAAATCTCCAGAGAGGGTTTCTGTCACATCTGCTACTTCATCTGGCTCATCCATGACTTGGAAAATCCGGTCTAGAGACGATTTGGCACTTTGTAGCTGTCCTGCCAATTGGGTCAAGTTTTGAATCGGTTGGTTGATCTGCCAAACATATTGAACGAAGGCCTGCATATTCCCGACAGTCAAACGACCTGCTATCACTTGCAAGCCACCAAACAAAGCGATAATGAGATAAGTCAAATCTGAAATCCCATTTAAAATCGGCATCATTAAGCCAGAAATGAAATTAGCCTTGAACCCTACTTTTTGAAGGTGATGGGTAATATCATGAAACTCTTCCTGGGAAGATTTTTCCCGAACGTAGAGCTTAAGGACATTAAAGCCTGTTAAATTTTCTTGCACAAAGCCGTTCATTGCTCCCAAAACATCTGCCTGCTCTTTAAAGTAAGGCTGAGATTTTTTCATGATAAATCGAGCACTGAAATAGGTAATCGGAATGGAAATGATCACCACCAGCCCCAGCTGGATGTTTAAGTACAAGACCATGCTAATGACAAAAAGCAAGGTAAAGATAGCGTTAACGATTTGTAAGAAGGACTGTTGTAAGGCATTCGAGACAGTTTCGACATCGCTAGTAAAACGTCCTAGCAAATCTCCGAACTGATGCCGGTCAAAATAAGAAACGGGAATGTGATTGATTTTATGAGACAAATCATTTCGCATGTCCTGAACGGTCTTTTGAACAGCATTGGTCATGAAATAGTTGGAATAATAAGATCCCAACTCATAGAGGACCCCACGGAATAGATAGAGCGTCATAATGATCGCAATATAGGATGTATTAAGACCAGCTCCTGCAAGGCCTTTTGCCATATCCATGAGATTTTTTGTCAACTCAGTAATGGCAAGCCCCAAAACAAAGGGTTCGACCACACTCATGACGACACTCAGGATTTTTAAGAAAATGGACAAGCAAACTTCCAAGCGATAGGCTCTCAAATAGGTCCATAGTCTACTAAAACTGTTTTGTTCTTGTTTCATCTGCTTCTCCTTTCTATTCTTCTGTCAATGATGGACTATCGAGCTGCGAATTGGCAATTTCACGATAGATCTCATTGCTTTCCATCAATTCATCGTGGGTTCCTCGACCGACGATCTCCCCTTGGTCCAAGACAATAATTTGATCCGCATCCATAATGGTTCCCACGCGTTGCGCTACGATCAAAACGGTCGCATCTCCTGTAACTTCTTTGAGACGCTTGCGCAAAGTGGCATCCGTCTTGTAGTCTAAGGCAGAGAAGGAATCATCAAAAATAAAGACATCTGGATCTTTGACAACGGCACGAGCGATGGACAAGCGTTGTTTTTGACCACCTGAAAGGTTGCTACCACCTTCTGCCAAATGCGTATCAAAGCGCTCCTCACGACTGTCGATAAATTCCTTGGCTTGGGAAATTTCAGCCGCTTGTTCTAGCTCTTGTACAGAGGCATCTTCTTTTCCATAACGAAGGTTCTCAGCAATGGTTCCTGTAAAAAGCAATGCCTTTTGCGGAATAAAACCAATCTTTTGGCGAAGGGCTTTCAGATTGTAGTCGCGAACATCCACTCCATCGACCAAAATTTTCCCTAGGGTGACATCATAGAATCGAGGAATTAACTGCACCAGCGAAGATTTCCCAGAACCGGTCGAACCGATAAAGGCAATTGTTTCACCAGGTTTGGCCTGAAAGGAAATGTTGTGAAGAACTGGACTCTCTGTCTCTCCTGGATAAGCAAAGGTGACATTATCAAATTCCAAATAGCCACGAGATGCTGTCTCTGTGACACCATTCTCATTCGGATCAATCGAAATGGGCATGTCCATGATTTCCTTGAGACGACGGCTAGAAACCGCAGTCCGAGGATACATAGTAAAGAGATTGGCTAAAAAGAGGAAAGATAACAGCGCGTGGAAGCTATACTCAATAAAAGCGACCAAATCCCCAATTTTCAAACTACCGTCATGAAGAGGATCCAAGGCAAACCAGACAATCGCTACAATCATCGCAATGATGATCTGCACAAACAAAGGTTCAGTCAAACCAGTTAGTTTGAACAATTTATTCGAGTTTTCTGCATAGACTTCATTTTCAGCTGCAAATTTGTCCTCTTGGAATTCTTCACGGGCAAAGGCACGAATCACACGAAGTCCTGTCAAATTTTCACGCGCAAACTGATTGAGATGGTCAAGGGTCTTTTGTTGCTTCTCAGAAAGTGGACGAGTCTTGACTGCTACATACCAGACAACGACAGCAAGAAATGGTACAGATACTGCTACAATCCATGCTAGAGAAGGACTGGTTGTCAGAATCAAGAGAACGCTGGAAACCATCATCAAGGGAGTGATGACACCCATCTTCAACATAGAATCCGCAAACTGCATCAAAACAAAGGCATCCGAAGTCAAGCGAGTGACCAATGACGATACCCCAATTTGCTCATACTCGCGATGCGAATACTCCTGTAACTTGGCATAGAGGTCATTGCGCATATCGCGCACCATGGTCGTCGTTAGCTGGCCAACCGCGTAAGATAAGATAATCCGACCCACAATCCCTAGCAAAATAATCGCAAACATGACCCAGCCCCAGAAATAAAGCCGATCCACATCACGTGGGTTAATCCCCTCATCAATCATGCGAGCCAGAATCGTTGGCAAACCTAAATTGACAATGACAAAAAGGACGGCCGAAAATAGATTCAGGGCTAGCCACTTGGGATACTTTTTCAAGTAAGACCAAATATATTGCATAGATGATTCTCCTTTTCCATAAATAATTTCCTAGATCACACAGAAAAGAGGGAGCGAGACGAAATCATTTTCAAAGAAAATCATTCCTGCCCCAGTCCCATCTGTAGTCTCATTCATTATACCAAACTAGTCATAAAAGTAAAGCAAAAGAGCAGGTTCCCCCGCTCTTCACTTGCATTATTTCGTGCGTTTGAGTTTAGCATTTTTAAGAATAACAAGATTCGCTTGGTCACTAGAACTTAATTTAGATAAATCAAATGTCAATTCATCACCTTTGATATTGTATTTCAACTCCATATCACCATAAGAACGTTTTAATGATTTTTCCTTTTGATCAACTTTTAAATCCAATTTTATTGGTACTTCATTACCAGCCATCTTCTGAATAATTTTTAATTCCCCTTTTGAATCTTTAATAGTCAATTCAATGGTAACTTTCGCATCTTTCAACACTTCAGATTCTGAATCTTGCCCCATTAACTGATTAATATTTGTCTCCATTTTGTAGGTCCCATTATCACTTTTAGCACCACAAGCTACTAACAGAACAACTGCAAAAATAGCAACAATACCTAACATAAGGCGTTTAACATTTTTCATAATCAATCTCCTAATGTATTTTATAATCAGATTTTACCATTATTTTAATACTAATTCAAGATATTTTAAATAAAGAAAAAAGCAGGTTTCCCCGCTCTTCACTTGCATTATTTCGTGCGTTTGAGTTTAGCATTTTTAAGAATCATAAGATCCCCTTGGTTGCTATTACTTAACTTAGAAAGATCAAATGTCAAATAGTCACCATCGACCTTATATGTAATCTTTTCTCCTCTACCATCATTTGACGAGATTGTTTTCTCTTTTTGATTGATTTTAACATCATAAGATCGCTCATTCTTTTGACCAGCGACTTCACCCGCGATGCTGAGGGTTCCTTTAGAATCTTTGATCTTAATAGAAACTTCAAAATTAATAACGTCTCCAATAGACTCTAATTGACTACCTGATAAGCCCTGCTCTTCAAGAATCTTCTTGAGTTCAGTTTTTGTTGGTTTGTAGACATAAGTCCCGTTATCACTTTTGGCACCACATGCCACCAAGAGGACTGCTGCAAAAACTGCAACGAAAGCTAAAAGAATACGTTTAATATTTTTCATAATCAATCTCCTAATGTATTTTATACTCAGATTTTACCACTATTTTCATACTGATTCAAGATATTTTAAAGAAGAAAAAGAGCAGATCCTCTCTGCCCTTCTCTTGTATTATTTTGTACGTTTGAATTTAGCGTTTTTGAACATTTCCAAAGCGGCTTCATGACCTGAACTCTTTTCACCAGATAAATCAAAAGTGAACACATCTCCAGATACTTTGTATTTAACCTTTTCGCCTTCACCTGTTTTAGATTGAAGAGTTTTCTTTTGTTGGTCAACTTTCATATCAAATGATTGGTCAGTCTTTTGTCCCATCATTTCACCTTTAATTTTAAGGCTACCTGTTTTATCTTTAATGGTCACTGAAACTTCCAATTTAACATTGTCGATCAATGCATCTACACTTGAACTTGGAGCACCTTGTTCTTCAAGGATTTCCTTCACTTCAGTTTTTGATGGTTTGTAGACATAAGTCCCGTTATCACTTTTGGCACCACATGCCACCAAGAGGACAGCTGCAAAAACAGCTACTACAGCCAAAAGAATACGTTTAAAGTTTTTCATAACTTCTCCTTTTTAGTTAGATTAACCCTATTATATCAACAATTCAGACACACGGCAATGAAATATTCCAAATGTAAT
>CABSRC010000063.1 GCA_902480035.1 uncultured Streptococcus sp.
TATTCCTGAAGGGTTCTGGCCCCTTGAATAGCTACCAAGGCACCAATCTTACGTGGGCTCATATAAGCCACTGCCTTGACATAGGCCTGTACCATTTTCTCTTCCTGACTGACTTCACTCGTCGTAAAAAATTCTGTCGCCCGACCTAAACGCTCTAAGCCAATCCGAATTTCAGGGGAGAAAATCACAACCAGCGCGATAACCCCATAGGTAATCACTTGATTGATCAGCCAAGAAATAGTCGTTAAACCCAAAAAATTGGCTAAAAATTGAGCCAAGAAAAAGATAATAACACCACGCACCAAAATCATGATCTTGGTACCTACAATAGCCTTGATCAAAAAATACAACAACCAAGCTACCAGGGCAATATCGATGATATTGATAACGATACTCCACCAATTCGGGAACAAACTGGTCCAAAATTGTGGATTTGTAAACTGTTGAACGTTCATATTCTCATACCTACCACTTCTCTATAAGACATCAACCTATTATAACATGTTTCAACAGATTTTTCTGTAACCTTCTGATGCTTTTTATGATAAAATATGATTTATGAAGATAAATACAACCTTGGGCCTTCTGGCAGGAAAGCTTTCCGGCTCTATTCTAGAAAAGATGGGGCGGGGATCAACCCTACCAGGTAAGGTAGCCCTCAAATTTGATAAAGATATTCTCAGTCAATTGGCAAAAAACTATGAGATTGTCGTGATTACGGGGACAAATGGAAAAACCTTGACCACTGCGCTAACAGTTGGCATTCTCCAAGAAGCTTTTGGACCTATTTTGACCAATCCAAGTGGGGCCAATATGATCTCTGGGATTACAACGACCTTCTTACGGGCTAAGCATTCGAAATCAAATCGACCGATTGCTGTACTTGAAATCGACGAGGCTAGCCTCTCTCGGATTTGTGATTACATCCAGCCCAGCCTTTTTGTGGTCACAAATATTTTCCGGGACCAGATGGACCGCTATGGAGAGATCTATACGACCTACCAAATGATTTTGGATGCCATTCACAAGGTCCCAACTGCAACAGTCTTGTTAAATGGTGATAGTCCGCTCTTTAATAGTCAGACCTTATCCAATCCGATCCAATATTATGGATTTGATACTGACAAATCAGAGCCACAACTAGCTCATTACAATACGGAAGGAATCCTCTGTCCGCATTGCCACAACATCCTCAAGTACAAGCTCAATACCTATGCAAATCTTGGGGATTATATCTGTGAGCACTGTGGTTTCCACAGGCCTCCTCTGACTTATGCCGTATCAGACCTCCTCTCATTAACCCAGCGCTCTTCCCAATTCCGGATTCAAGGCCAAGACTACCACATCAATATCGGCGGTCTTTACAACATCTACAATGCCTTAGCTGCTGTTTCCGTTGCTGGATTCTTTGGAGTTCAACCTGAAGTGATTAAGCAAGGATTTGATCGCAGTCGCGCTGTCTTTGGTCGTCAGGAAACCTTTAAGATTGGGGATAAGGAATGTACCTTGGTTTTGATTAAGAATCCAGTTGGTGCGACCCAAGCTATTGAAATGATCAAACTAGCTCCTTATTCCTTTAGCTTATCAGCCCTCCTCAATGCGAATTATGCGGATGGGATCGACACCAGCTGGATTTGGGATGCGGACTTTGAGCAAATCACCCAGATGGATATTCCAGAAATCAATGCTGGTGGGGTGCGCCACTCTGAGATTGCTCGGCGACTTCGGGTCACTGGCTATCCGGCTGAAAAGATCACAGAAATGGCTGAATTAAAAGAGGTCTTCCAACGCATCCAGCAACAGGAAACCCCTCACGCCTATATCTTAGCCACTTATACGGCCATGCTTGAATTCCGTGAACTCTTGGCCCAAGAACACCTGATTGAAAAGGAGATGCACTAATGACTTATACTTCTCTAGAATCTTCTGATCAGGCACAGTATCCATACAGCCTGCGCATTGCCCATCTCTACGGCAACTTAATGAATACCTACGGAGACAATGGAAATATCCTCATGCTCAAGTACGTTGCTGAAAAACTTGGAGCCCATGTCACAGTGGATATCGTCTCTCTCAAAGACCGGTTCGACCCTGATGCCTATGATATCGCCTTTTTCGGTGGCGGCCAAGACTACGAACAGACCATTGTATCAGAAGATCTACCAGATAAAAAAGAAGATCTTGAACGCTTCATTCATGACGATGGTGTGGTCCTTGCTATCTGTGGTGGCTTTCAGCTTCTGGGTCAGTATTACATTGAAGCTTCTGGCAAACGCATTGAAGGGCTCGGTATTATGGGCCACTATACGCTCAACCAAGTCAACAACCGCTATATCGGTGATATCAAGATCCATAACGAAGAATTTAACGAAACCTATTATGGTTTTGAAAACCACCAAGGTCGGACCTTCTTGGCAGAGGATGAAAAACCGCTGGGCAAGGTTGTCTATGGAAATGGGAACAACAAAGAAGATGGTTGCGAAGGGGTTCATTACAAGAACGTCTTTGGGAGCTACTTCCACGGTCCTATCTTGTCCCGAAATGCCAATTTGGCCTATCGCTTGGTGAGCACTGCCTTAAAAAATAAATATGGCACGGACCTTTCCCTACCGGCTTATGAGGAGATTCTAAGCCTAGAGCAGCCGGAAGAATACGCTGATGTGAAAAGCAAGGCACCGACTGAACAATAAGGAGATAATGATGAACAAAAATAATCTACACTACATTGCTTTATTACTTTTAATTTTATTGATTGCTGGTATTTCCCTTGCAAACATGCAATCAGTCACTGTGAATTTCCTCTTGGTCCAATTTAAATTGCCCTTGATCATTCTGATCTTGCTCTGTGTCCTCTTGGGTGCATTTGTCATGACCTTGGTTAATTTTTCAAAGGGCTTCTCCCTAAAAAAAGAACTCAAGAGCACTCAAAAGCAACTGGAGGAAGAAAAGAAAGAAGTTAAAATAGAAGAAAAAAATAACAACTAAAAAAGCACCATTCGGTGCTTTTTTCATGTTGTTCTAATGATTTTTTGCTTGTAGGTGCTTGGCGACTACTTGAGCTAAGAGTGAAAAGAGAATGACACCAGCTCCGATCAGGAGAAAGGATTCTACTCGGACGCTTGGTAACCAGGTCATCAAGCCTTTAGCCACAGGCATAAAGAGAATGGCCAAGGTAAAAATGGTGCTTAAGACCCTGCCCAGGTAGTCTCCTTCTACCTTGGTTTGCACTTGGGTAAAAAAGTGAATATTAAAAATCGTCATAAAGAGTTCACAGACTAAATTTCCAGAAAAGGATAGAAGGTGAGGAAGAGGCAAGCCCATCATGAACACTCCCACTCCTGTTAAAATCAATAAAAAGAGAAGCATCTCCATGCTTGATTTAAATTTATTGGCGATCAAGGCTCCGATGATGGAGCCAATAGCCCCCAAGGTTAAGATAGTCGCATAAGCGCCCTTGACCCCGTAAAGTCGGTTCGAAAAGGGAAGTAAAAACTCAAAAGCTGCAAAAAAGAAATTGACGCTGGAAGCCACCAAGAGGAGAAAGAAAATTTCTTTCTGATGCCAGATATAGTGCAATCCATCCTTGATATCCGAAAAAATATCTTTTCCTGTGAACCGTTTCTTTTCTTGAACTTTGGCTTCTTCTTTCGGAAGGAATGCCACTAGGACAAAGGCGATGAAAAAGGTCAGCGCATCCAGTAAGAGGGTCGCATGGAGACTGGCAAATTGTAAAACAAGGAAAGAGAATACAGGTGAGCTAACACCGACAACCTGTAAGACCAACTCCAAGCGGGCATTATAGGTCACAATCTCGTCCTTCTCTACGACCTCAGTGATAATGGCTTTGTTGGCTGTACGAGAAAATGCAAAGGCAATGGCCTGAACAATATTGGCAACAATCAGGGCTGCAATCATCCAACGATCGTTCCTGATAAAAGAAATCGCCAAACAAAGGAGTCCACACACCAGGTCGGTCGTCATCAAAATCTTGCGACGGGAAAAACGATCTGAGATCACGCCTCCAAATGGATTGACTAGAATGGAGGTGACAAGTTCAGAAATTTGATAAATCCCCAACACCGTCTTTCCAACCGTCCCCATTGAGGCCAGCCAGACACTATTCCCATAGTCATAGAGCATATTTCCCATTCGATTGATCGCCCCACGAGCAATTAATTGGACTGCATGTCGATTCATAAAAAAACCTCCTTCATTTTCTGAAACTATTGTATCAGTTCATGAAAGAGGTTTTCATTTTGTCCCTTATTTGGGAAAATTAATAAATTACAATTTTATAAAAGGATGCCTACTGTTCTTTTGATTGAAGCTGCTTGGCGACTACTTGTGCCAAGAGTGAAAAGAGAATAACTCCAGCTCCAATCAGGAGAAAGGATTCCATACGGACGCTTGGCAACCAAGTCATCAACCCTTTGGCGATGGGCATAAAGAGAACAGCCAAGGTATAAATTGTGCTCAAGACTCTCCCCAGATAATCATCTTCCACCTTGGTTTGTACTTGGGTAAAAACGTGGATGTCGAAAATGGTCACAAAAAATTCACAGACCAAATTTCCTGAAAAGGAAAGAAGAGGCGGAAGGGGCAAGCCCATTATGAACACTCCTATCCCTGCCATAAGCAGTAAAAACAGGAGAATTCTCATACTTGATTTCATTTTATTGGCAACAAGTGCTCCTAGAATAGATCCAATAGCTCCCAGCGTTAAAATGGTCGCATAAGCTCCTTTAACCCCGTATAGACGATTCGAGAAGGGAAGTAAAAACTCAAAAGCGGCAAAAAAGAAATTGACGCTAGAAGCCACTAATAAGAGAAAGAAAATCTCTTTCTGATGCCAGATATAGTCTAACCCATCCTTGATATCAGAAAAAATATCTTTCCCGGTAAACTGTTTCCTCTCTTGCACCTTAGCTTCTTCTTTCGGAAGGAAAGCCACTAGGACAAAGGCAATGAAAAAGGTCAGCGCATCTAATAAGAGGGTCATATGAAGACTGGCAAATTGTAGAACTAGGAAAGAAAAAACAGGTGAACAGACACTAACAACCTGTAAGACTAACTCCAAGTGAGCGTTATAGGTCACAATCTCTTCTTTCTCTACTACCTCGGTAATAATAGCTTTATTGGCAGGTCGAGAAAAACCAAAGGCAATGGCCTGAACAATATTGGCAAAAATAAGAGCCACAATCATCAAGCTATCATTTGTGATAAAAGAAATCGCCAAACAAAGGAGTCCACAAACCAGGTCGGTCGTCATCAAAATCTTGCGACGAGAAAAACGGTCTGAAATCACTCCTCCAAAAGGATTCACGAGAATCCCTGTCACTAACTCAGAAATTTGATAGATCCCTAATACCGTCTTTCCTATAGTCCCCATCGAGGCTAGCCAGACACTATTTCCATAGTCATAGAGCATATTTCCAATTTTGTTAATAGCTCCACGACTAATTAATTGGACCGCATGTCGGTTCATAAAATCTCCTTTATCACTGTCCTATTTAGAACATTCATTTTTTACAAATTTATCAAAGTGTTCTTGATAATAGGCCACCTGCTCTGGCAGTCCCAGCACATCAAAAATGTGCATGGCTTCCCTCATTTGCTGCCGCCCTTCTTCTGTTTGTCCCTTTTGATAGAGGGCAAATCCCTTGAGATAATGAAAGACATTACGTTCGTAGAGTTTGATGCTCTTGCCGATAATCTTTTCCACAGAGGCTTCAAAATAACTAGCATTTTCAAAAGAACGGTATTCTAAACAATGCTGGTAACAATTCAGAGCTAGAATCAAGACTAGTTTTCGATGGCGACCAATTTCCTTGTAGAAATCTTCACGCTCCATCACTTCTCTACCAAGCCGAGTGACATAATCCACATCATAAAAGCTATAAAGATTGCCAAAGAGGATCAACTCATACATGGTCCATTCTTCCGTTTGAAAGAGATAATCCGCCACCTTGTCCAGATCACTCTGCTTCATCGTGTAGCTGGCATCTCTCTGGCAAATCAGACCTTGTAACAAAATCCAGTTCAATTCAAAATAGAGGGGATTGGTCGAACTTTTAGACTTTTCAAGTTGTTCTCCTTGAAGCCTTTGAAAACCCGCAATGTCATTTGCATAGTAAAGTGGAATAATTTGGGCCATCAAGGCCACATGCTCATGGTGTTGGAAATTTCTGGCCTTATCCATAAAATTCTCAATCGTCACATGGATATTGTCTAATATCTCAAAGAAACGTGAGACAGCCAGATCCGACTCGCCCAATTCAAAGCGGGATAACTGAGAGGTCGAGCAGGCTTCTCCTGCGGCTTCTTTCAATGAATAATTTTTACTCATTCGAAATTCACGATAAATTTTTCCTAGATCTTCCATTTGATTACCACCTAAATTCCTTTAAGGACCTTTCTAACTCTTGCAAGTATCCTTCGTAGAATCCATGCTCTTCTTTAACGGAAAAATCTAATTGTCTTAAGTAGGAAATCAGCCAATCAACCAATAGATCATACTGATGAAGAGGTAGGCGTTTCATCTGCTCTTCAACAAAAGAAATGGCCTCTGTAAAGCGCTCCTCTTCTAGAACTTGCTGAAGATAGTGAGCCCCGTTGATGAGCCTTCCTTCCTCATCCTCATACTGCCCCAAATCTAAATTTTGAATCTGTAGGCGCAAAGTTGTACCAATCATGTCGGCTACACCTTTAACCTGCTTCATAAACCAATCATTTTCAGTCGCCATAATGTTCTCCTTAGGCAAATTAGAAAACTACACTCTCTCCGCTAGATCTTCCATTTATTCTACCTGCTCTGACAGTTCTGCCCACTCTTCCATGACCGCTTCCTGCTGGACAGTTAGTTGATCCAGCTCGCTTTGGAGTTGAACCAAGTCAGCTGCATCGTTGGTGCTATGCATGGTTTCGGTGATGGCTTGGATTTTTTGATCCAGCTCTTCCATCTCCGCTTCCAATTGCTCAATGCGGCGGGTAATTTTACGGAGTTCCTTTTGATTTTGCTTTTGCAAGTGATAATCATTGCTGGTGACTTCTTCCGTTGAAGAAGCGGGCTCAGCTTCTGCTTGCGCTGCAGCAAGGGCCTCTAACTCTGCTTTTTTCTCCAGATAATAATCATAGTCTCCTAGGTAAAGAGTCGAGCCCTCTTCTGAGAGTTCTAAGACTTGGGTGGCTACCCGATTGATAAAGTAGCGGTCGTGGCTGACAAAGAGGAGAGTCCCGTCAAAATCAATCAAGGCATTTTCCAGTACTTCCTTGCTATCGATGTCCAAGTGGTTGGTCGGCTCATCGAGAATCAAGAAATTGTTATTTTCCATAGACAGCTTGGCTAGAAGCAAGCGGGCCCGCTCTCCACCTGACAGCATGCCGACGGTTTTCTTAACATCATCCCCAGAGAAAAGAAAGGCTCCCAGGCGATTGCGAATTTCCACTTCTGGCGTCAGTTTAAAGTCATTCCAGAGCTCATCCAAGACACTGTTGTGAGGCGTTAGTTTACTTTGGGTCTGGTCATAGTAGCCCACCTCGACATTGGCCCCAAAACGGGCTTCCCCCTTGATAAAAGGAATCTGTCCGACAATAGACTTGATTAAGGTCGATTTCCCGATCCCATTTGGTCCCACAATAGCGACTGCATTCATCTTGCGGATATCCAAATTAATAGGCTCTGAGAGGATTTGATCGTCATAGCCGACGGCTGCCTCTTCTACTGTCAGGACGACATTTCCAGATGTCTTATCGGAATGGAAGGTCATATGGGCAGACTTGGTCCCAGCTTCAGGCTTATCTAAGCGCTCCATTTTTTCCAACTGCTTGCGTCGAGACTGGGCTCGCTTGGTAGTCGACGCCCTCACCAAATTACGATTAACAAAGTCTTCGAGAGCAGCTATTTCTTTTTGTTGCTTCTCGTAGTTCTTGGCTTCAGTCAGCAATTTTTGTTCTTTTTGCTCGACAAAGCTGGAGTAATTGCCGACATAGCGGTCCAAGGAATGCTTGGTCAAGTCCAGTGTAATGGTGGCGACCTTGTCTAGGAAATACCGGTCGTGGCTGACAATGAGAAGAGCTCCGCTATAATTAACCAAGTAATTTTCCAACCAGGCGATGGTCTCAATATCCAAGTGGTTGGTTGGCTCATCCAACACCAAGAGATTTGGCTTTTCCAAGAGCATCTTGGCCAGAGCGAGACGGGTATTTTGCCCACCAGACAGCTCTTCAATCTTCATCTGCCACATGGACTCATCGAACTTGAAGCCGTTAAGAATCGCGCGGATATCTGCCTCATAGGTAAAGCCACCAGCTTGACGGAATTCTTCCGATAAACGGTCATAATCCTGCATGAGCTTTTCTAAGTCAGCCCCAGTTTTTTCCCCCATCTCAAGCTCCATCTGCCGCAAAGTTTTCTCCGTTTTACGGAGGTCGTCAAAGACATGAAGCATCTCATCGTAGATGGTATTGGACGACTCAAAGCGGCTATCCTGGGCCAGATAGGAGAGAGAAAGATCCCGCTTTTTATTGATTTCCCCAGAAGTCGGCTCTTCTTCTCCCACCAAGATTTTTAAGAGGGTAGACTTACCGGCTCCGTTCTTTCCAACCAAGGCAATCCGGTCCCGTTCATCCACCTGCAGGCTGATATTATCAAAAAGAACCTCCCCTGCAAAAGAGCGTTCAATTTTGTTGGCTTGTAAAATAATCATGTCCCTATTTTACTATCTTTTTTCAGATTAAACAAGGAAAGACGAGCCATCAAAAAAATCCTGAGCCCCTTGAGGCTCAGAACTTTTAGAAAGTATTTTAAAACTTATTCTTCCTTGTATAATTGTCGGACTGCTTCCACATCTGTATCCTGAATACTGTAGAAAGAGCCGGCCGGTTGCATGACCGATTCTCCATCCGTGTGGTCCAGCCCAATCGCATGGCCTAGCTCATGCTCAGCTGTATTGACAATCCGATCATAACTATAGTTATAGACATAATTTAAAAGATAATGGCGATTGAGACGCACTGTGATGTGGGTGAAGCGGTTGGTTAATAGGTTGGTCTGAGAAGCAGTCTCTCCTGCAGCAGAAACTGATGCGTTATCCATTTCCGTCAAGACCACATTAGCCTCTTTTTCATTTGTAACCAACTTGAAGGTAAAGGCGCCTGTTTGGTTCCAAGCCTCAATAGCATCCCGATAAGCTTTTACAAAAGTTTGACTGATATTGGGATCCAAATAGACCGTAGCTTCCGCTTTTTCCCAGCGAGCGCCACTATGCTCATGATTGTCCGTTTGCGTGGTCTGTGGGCTAGGCGCCATCCCAAAGCGCGATGCAAAACCCTGATCTCCAAATAAATTGCCGACTTGATAGACAACCTTTTGGGCAGCTCGTCCAAATCCATCCATACCAGAACTAGGAGAATCTGTGAAATAGATGATCCCCACTAGGACGAGAAAACTGATGGCAATAGTCCAGAAAAATCCCCAAAAAAGACTCCAAGCCATGCGAAGGATTCCTCTGAAAAATCGAAAAATGGTTCTCATACATTCTCCTTTCTCTTAAAGAAGGTATGCAATTGTAACACCCCATTCTTAAAAATAACTTAAATA
>CABSRC010000064.1 GCA_902480035.1 uncultured Streptococcus sp.
TTTTCTGGGCTGGCCAACTTGATTCCCTATGTAGGACCAACCATCGGTTTGATTCCGATGATCATCACTTATGCTTTTACCGATATGGATATGATGATCAAAGCAGTCATTTACATGTTGATCATCCAGCAGATCGATGGCAATATTCTTTATCCGCGTATTGTTGGAGGCGTGATGAAGGTTCACCCGATTACCATTATGGTTCTCTTACTGCTCTCAAGTAATATCTACGGCATTATCGGGATGGTCGTCGCGATTCCAGTCTATTCGATTGGGAAAGAAATTGTAAAATTCTTGGTAAATCTTTATGATAACCACCGTGCTGCGAAGGAGCAGAAGAAAAAAGAAGAATTTGGAATCATTAATAAATCTTAGACTCTAGCGCCTATATGGGCCTTGGAGTCTTTTTTGTACATTTTTTTGAAAAAATACCGTAAAAAAGTCAACAAGTGTTATGAAATGTGTTAAAATATAAGTGATTTTGAAAGAAAATATGAAAAGGTAGGGAAAGATGAGACTCCTCTTATCCAAAAAACAGAGACGCCAATTGCAATTGTTGGAAATCTTGATTAAGGAAAAAAGATGGTTCCACTTGAAAGAGTTGGCCAAGCGTTTGGATTGTACAGAACGTTCATTAAAAGAAGATTTGTCTAATCTTCGTAGTACATTTGATGATTTTTTAATTGAATCCTCTACCAATGGGATCAAGATCAGTTATGAAGATTCGGTTGGTCTTGAGGTGATTTACCATCACTTTTTTAAAGAATCACAAGCCTTCGCCTTGATTGAATACCTCTTCTTCCACAAGGATGTTTCCAATGAATATATTTGCAGAAAGTTTGATCTGAGTTACCAGTCTTTCTACCGCTTGATTCGGACGATTAATCAGAAGCTTCAAACTAAATACAATGTAAAGATTGATTTGAAACCCTTGAATCTTGTCGGGGATGAAGTAGATGTTCGTTTCTTCTATGCCCAGTATTTTGCGGAACGTTATTACTATATGGAGTGGCCTTTCCCAGAATTTAAGGAAGAGGCCGTGACCGATTTGATCACCTTCTTCTTCAAGCTCTATGGCTATCCATTGACCTTCTCTGTCATTAAGTCTTACAAAGTTCTCTTGACAGTGTACTTATCACGTATTAAGCAAGGCTATTTCATCGACATTCCAACGACCTTTGAAGCCTATAAAGATCAATATCAAGGGGTGACCAATGTTGAGGAGATGTTGCGCTACTTTAGCTTGCAGTTGGGTGTCGAGTTAAATGAAAAAGTGCTGGAGCAGTTCTTCATCATCTTTATTCAAGAAAATTTCTATTTCAGCCCAGAAAGCTTGATTGAGGCCGCAGAAACAGATCCTTATGCAAAAGAATCCACTAGACTCATTAAAGATATGTTCAAAGATCTATGCTATACCTATGATTTAGATATCGAAAATCTTGATGAGATGTTGATGCACGTTCATAATACAGCTCACTTAGGTCGGAAGGAATTGTTCTCGGAGTTCCTCTTATTTGATACCAAGACCAATACCAACGAAGATTTTATGAGCATCTTCCCAGCCTTCTATGATGATTTGAGAGACCATATCATCACTTATATGAAGACCATGAAGCATAATCTGAATGAAGAAATTATCAAGCACATGATCTACACGGTCTACACTCACTGGGAACGTCTCTTACCACAATTATTGCGCCGCCGGAAGTCCATTAAGGTCTTGATTATCAGTCGTTTTGATGACCACCATGCTAAATCCATGATCGATTTTCTAGATTTCTACTGTACGGATAACTTTGAATTTACTCAGATGATCAAGTATAATCTAACAGTAGAGGATATCGAAGCTTCAGATGCAGATGTCGTGGTGGCCAACTTTATGATGCCGGAATTAAAGAAAAAACCTTTTATCTGTACAAGTAGTCTCTCATCGCTAGAGCTGGTTGAAAAACTCAATGCCTTCTTTTATGATTTTACCAGTGCAGAGCACTAAAATCAGGACCTGGTCCTGATTTTTTGATGGTGAAAAAAGAAAATGACATAGAAGAATGCAGGCTCTCATATTTTGTGGTATAATATACGATATTATATACTGGAGGAAAGTATCCATGGAAGACCCTGGCAGTCAGGAAATTTTACTGGAATTTATTTTATTGATTGTTTTGACATTATTGAACGCCTTTTTTTCGGCGACTGAAATGTCAATGGTATCGTTAAATCGCTCTCGTGTAGAGCAAAAGGCTGAAGAAGGAGATAAAAGATACATCCGTCTTCTTAGCGTTTTGGAACAGCCCAACCATTTCTTATCCACTATTCAGGTGGGGATCACCTTGATTACCATCTTATCTGGGGCGAGTCTTGCAGAAAGTCTCGGTCATGTCATTGCTGGATGGATGGGCAATACTAAAACGGCTCTTGCAGCTGGAAGCTTTTTATCTCTAGCATTTTTGACTTATATTTCGATCGTGTTTGGCGAACTCTATCCGAAACGAATCGCTATGAACCTAAAAGATGAGTTGGCTGTTCGAACAGCTCCGATTGTGATTCTATTAGGAAAAATTGTCAGCCCCTTTGTTTGGTTGCTTTCAGCATCGACCAACCTTTTGAGCCGTATCACGCCAATGGAATTCGATGATCCGGATGAAAAGATGACGCGGGATGAAATCGAGTATATGCTGACCAATAGTGAAGCAACACTAGATGCGGACGAGATTGAGATGCTCCAAGGGATCTTTTCATTAGATGAAATGGTAGCGCGTGAAGTCATGGTCCCACGGACAGATGCCTTCATGGTCGATATCAATGATGATACCAAAGAAATTATTGAAAGTATCCTTAAGCAAAACTTTTCACGGATTCCTGTCTATGATGATGACAAGGACAATGTCATCGGTCTCATCCATACCAAACGTCTCTTGAACGAAGGATTTATCAATGGCTTTGATAATATTGTCTTAAGAAAGATTTTGCAAGAACCTTTGTTTGTTCCAGAAACCATTTTTGTGGATGATCTTTTGAAGGAATTGCGCAATACGCAAAATCAAATGGCCATTCTACTCGATGAATATGGTGGGATGTCTGGTTTGGTTACTCTTGAAGACCTCTTGGAAGAAATCGTTGGTGAAATTGACGATGAGACTGACAAAGCGGAAATTGATGTCTTTGAAATTGCGGACAATACCTATGTCGTACAAGGAGCCATGTCTCTAAATGACTTTAACGAATATTTTGATGTTGAGTTGGAAAGCGATGATGTGGATACCATTGCAGGCTATTACCTGACAGAGGTTGGGCGAATTCCGACCTTGAAAGAGCGACTCAGCTGTGAAGTCGATAGTCAAAAGAAACACTTGATTCTGACAAATGACAAGGTGAAAAATGGTCGTGTGACCAAGGTAAAAGTTGAAATTTCTGAAATCGTCGAAGATGATGAAGAAACCAAATCAAAAGAAGATTAGAAAATAGAGGCCTGGACGTGTTCCAGCCTCTATTTTTTTCTTGACAGGGCTAGTTGAATTTTCAAAAAATTTTAAAAATTTCTGAAATAGTCTTGACAGCTAAAAAAAATTAAGGTAAGATATTACCCATAAATAAAGAAAGCAGAAAATAAACATGAAGCAACAAGCCATTTCAACTCAAAAATTTTACTTTAGCTACTTTAGATAGTGTTTGTAGACATGATCTCATGGATGCAAACAACCCAAGCAATTTGTTTGTATCTATGTGGCTAAGATTTTTGATGATGGTCCATAGAGCTAGTATCTAAATGGACCGAGGTTTTGTAACTTGTTGGAGAATTTCAAGCATCCGTTTAGAGAATGATCTAAGCGGATTTTTTGTTTATTTGCAGAAAAGGAGTCAAAAAATGAAAGTAGTGAAAAAATTGCTAGCACCTGTCCTGGTTGTAGGACTTCTGTTAACATCATTGGTGACCTTACACAATCTAAAGGATACTAAAAAAGACAATGTCTTTCGAATTGGGATTTCCCAGTACATCACCCATAAGTCGCTCGATGCGACACGAAAAGGCTTTATCGAGGAGTTGAAAAAAGAAGGCTATGTAGATGGGAAAAATATTCAGATCGATTTCCAAAATGCTCAAGGGGAGCAACGAAATCTGAAAAATATTTCTAAACAATTGGCAGAAGAAAGTGATCTAGTTTTTGCGATTGCAACCCCTTCTGCACAAAGTTTGGCTAATACGACGAAAACAACGCCGGTTGTCTTCTCAGCTGTGACCGATCCATTGGCAGCGAAATTGGTGAAAAACTTGAAAGAGCCTGGCGGCAATATCACGGGGACAAGTGACCAGTCAGAAGATGCGATCTCTACACAGGTAGATATGATTAAGCAAGTCCTTCCAACGGCGAAAACAGTTGGGATCCTCTATACGCAAAGTGAGCCTAACTCCGTCGTCCAAAAAGACAATGCGAAGAAGATCCTAGAAGCTAAAGGTTATCAAGTGGTTGAAAAAACCATCCTCGATAGTAACAATGTGAAGGCTGCAGCAGACAGTATCATGTCAGAAGCAGATATCGTCTTTGTTCCGACGGATAACATCATTTCTTCTACAATGGACACTGTGAAACAGGTCTCTATCAGCCATAAGGTGCCAGTTTTTGGTGGATCTGCTGAAATGGTAGCTACTGGTGGCTTGTACAACTTTGGTACTGATTATGAGGAATTGGGAAGACAAGCTGCTCGGATGGCCATTCGCATTATGAAGGGTGAGAAACCTGTCAAAATCGCAGTTGAAACACCTGAAAAATTAGAATTGCATACCAATAAAGAGATGGCGAAAGAGCTTGGAATTGATATTAGCTCGTTGAAGGTAGAAAAATAGGAGGTTTGAGATGAATTTCGTTTTATCAAGTTTATCAGAAGGTTTATTGTGGTCGATCATGGCGATTGGTGTTTACTTAACATTTCGAATTTTAGATATTGCCGATATGACGGCAGAAGGAGCCTTTCCACTTGGGGCAGCAGTTGTAGCCTCCCAAATTCAAGCAGGAAGAAACCCTTGGCTTGCAACCTTGTTAGGCTTCCTGGCGGGGATGATCGCAGGATTGGTTTCTGGAATTCTCCATACAAAAATGAAAATTCCAGCCCTCTTGACAGGGATTGTCACTTTGACGGGTCTCTACTCTATCAATATTAAAATCATGGGGGGAGTTCCCAACCTCTCTATTGGCGATGCCAGTACCATTTTCAAAAGTGTCATGAAATTGGGCTTGTCCAATGAAGAAGCTGTCTTTTTGATTAGTATTTCTTGCTTGATCATCGTCTGTATCTTGTTAACTCTCTTAATGAAGACGCAGCTTGGCTTGGTTTTGCGCTCGACAGGTGATAACATTCCAATGAGTGAGGCCAATGGGGTCAATGTAGATAACATGAAGATGTTGGGCTATATGATTTCCAATGGTTTAATTGCCCTTTGTGGAGCCATGTTTGCACAAAATGATGGTTTCTCAGATGTGACTTCTGGTACAGGGACGATCGTAGTCGGCTTGAGTGCTGTGATTATCGCTGAAGTTTTGATCCACGAATTGACCATTGGTTGGCGCTTGCTTTCCATCGGGGTTGGAGCTATTGTGTACCGTTTGATTATCTTAAATATTTACGAGATCCCAAATCTCGATCAAAATATGGTTCGTCTCTTCAATGCGATCTTGCTCGCGATTGTCTTGTTCGCTCCTGAGGCGCAAAAACGTCTTCGTGTTCGTGGACTGAAGTTAGGAAATAAATAGGAGAAAAGTATGGCAACATTATTATCAATTGAAGGTATTCATAAGACATTTGAAGCAGGAACAGTCAATGAAAACCATGTCTTAAAAGGCTTGGATCTCCAAGTAGAAGAAGGAGACTTCATTTCGGTTATCGGTGGAAATGGAGCTGGGAAATCAACCTTGATGAACATCTTGGCAGGAAACCTAGTCGTGGATGAAGGGGATATCTTGCTAGAAGGTAACTCCATCAAAAATACGAGTGTTCGTAAGCGTGCGAAAGATATTGCGCGTGTCTTCCAAGATCCTAAAATGGGGACAGCTTCCCGTTTGACCATTGAAGAAAATATGGCCATTGCCCAACGACGGGGGAAATCTCGTGGTTTGAGCTGGGGAGTTCGCGAGAAAGATCGCGAATTATTCCGTGAAGCCTTGAAGGAACTGAATATCGGTTTAGAGAACCGTCTCAAAGTCGATACCCAATATTTGTCTGGTGGGCAACGTCAAGCGTTGACCTTGGTCATGGCAGCCTTGGTCAAACCCAAACTCTTGCTTCTGGATGAACATACCGCAGCGCTCGATCCCAAGACTAGTGAAATGGTCATGGAATTGACACAAAAGATCGTGGAAAGCCATGATTTGACAACCTTGATGATTACGCATGATATGAACCATGCGATTGAATACGGCAACCGCTTGATCATGCTCTACCAAGGCAAGATCGTTGTCGACGTCAAAGGAGAAGAAAAGAAAAACCTAACGGTTGAAGATTTGATGCGCCTCTTCCACCAAAACAGTGGTGAAACCCTGGTTAGTGATGAATTGGTATTAGGATAAAATGAGAGTGGGACAGAAATCGGTAATTCGTTAGAATTCGATTTCGTCGTCCCACCTCCGCACAGTTGAGTAGGGCTGTAAAAGCTGATGAAATCAGCGTAGTGAGCCCACTCAACCACTGCGTCTTGCTCGACAATCCAAAAATAATTGAGAGGCTAGGACTTTTGTCCCAGCCTCCTTTATTTCCTCCGCTCTGCATAGTCGACAAAATGAAACTTGTCTAATTTGTGCCGGCTTTCGGTGAACTGGAATTGCCGTCCGTCTGCTAAGTAAACTTGGGAGCGGACCGTTACCACGTGTTGGTCATTTCCAAGATCCAGTAAGATCTTATCGCGATTATCGATTGGTGAAATCAAAATTTCTTTCTTTTTGGGTCGAAGTGTTTTTTTTGAAAAATATTTTTGAAAGCGCTTGAAAATGCAAAACCATTCCCTTATAATAAAAGAGGAAAACTTTTTAGGGATGGAGATAAGCATGAGAAATAACGGAAAAAAGATTCGATTATTAGCAGTAGCTACCTTATTGGCTAGTCAGTTGGGGGTCTTTAACAGTGCCCTCACGGTAGTTGCTGACGAGACCACAGCCTCGACTTCAGAGCCAGCACTTGTGACGAACACTAGTAGCGAGGAAGGCTCGACAAATCATTCGACTTCCGCTACAACAACTACAGACGCTACGACGAGAGCTTCGAGTGATAAAGAAGAGACATCTAGCAGTTCCTCAGACGATACTGAGGAGAAAACGGTTAAGATCGGGGACATTCAAGGGGAATCGCAACGCTCTCCACTGGAAGGCCAAAAGGTAGCCATCAAAAATGCAGTGGTGACTAAGACAGACCGCTATGGTTTTTATGCCCAAGATATTGAGTCGGATGGGAATAGCCGTACTTCAGATGGGATTTATGTTGTTTCCAAATACAAGGTGAAAGTCGGTGACAAGGTGAAAATCACTGGTACCGTCAAGGAAGGCTATATGGAAGAGGTTACCTTGGGAGCTGGGAAAACCTTTAAGGAAACAACGAATAGTTTAACGGTGACCATGCTGGTCGATGCTTGGATCACAAAAGATGGGACAGCCCCTCTTCCAGAAGCTGTGAATATCACTGCGGGCATGCCAGCAGATGTGAAGCCTAATCCGACTGCTTATGCTCCAGAAACCGATGCCCTCGATTATTGGGAAAGCCTGGAAGGAATGCTCACAGTGGTGAAGAAACCGCATGTCCTTGGTCCCCAGTACAAAGGAGATATCTATGTATTGGGAGAAGATTTCACAGGCCTTCCTTTAAACAATATTGGAGGTCTGAATCTACGGTCACATGCGCAAAATACTGCGACGATCCCGATTTATGTTGGGAATCAGTTTGTCGCAAAAGCCAAGGATTACTTTACAGAAGACCTAACAGGAGTGGTAACGTATCGAAATAGCTTTTATAAGTTAGAGCCCACTCAACAGTTGACAGTCCAAGACGGTGGTTTGCAGCATCAAGCAGCTCAAACGCAACCAAGTGAGGACAAGCTGACCATTGCTTCCTACAATATTGAAAATTTCTCGGCCAACAATGCCAAAAATGAAACCCCAGAGGATAAGGTGACGCTGATTGCCAATTCCTTTATCCATGAAATTCACAATCCAGACATCATTACTTTGATCGAAGTGCAGGACAATAATGGTAGTGTGGATGACGGAACGACCAGTGGTGTTGAAAGTGGACGCAAACTAGCCGATCGGATCAAGGAATTGGGTGGCAAGAGCTATGAGTATACGGAGGTTGCTCCAGTAGATGGCGCTGACGGAGGAAAGCCTGGTTCCAATATTCGTTTGGGAATCCTCTACAATCCAGAACGCGTAACCTTAGCCAAAAAAGAGGCAGCAACTAGCAACGAGGCAGCACAATTTGACAAGGGACACTTGGTTAAAAATCCAGCTCGGATTGCCCCTAATGACCCATCGTTTGATCATACTCGCAAGTCTTTGGCTGTTGAGTTTGAATTCAAAGGTCAACCAGTTATAGTGATTGCCAATCACTTGAAATCAAAAATCGGAGATGATGCTATTTATGGGGCAAGCCAACCAGCAGTGGAACATACCTTGCCAACTCGTGAAGCACAAGCTAGTGTCATCCATCAATTCGTCCAAGAAGGATTGAAGCAAAATCCGAAGACGACCTTCGTTTTGACAGGTGATTTTAATGATTACGATTTCTCAACCACGGCGCAGATCCTTGCTGGCAACGAACTAACAAACTTAATGGCCCAACATGATGCAGGCGATCGCTATTCCTATTTCTACCGTGGAAGCAATCAGGTTTTGGATAACATTTTTATCTCAAACAACATGGCAGCTAAAGCAAGGTTTGAACCAGTCCATATCAATGCTTCCTTTATGAAGGAACACGGTCGTGCATCAGACCATGATCCTGTCTTAGTCCAAATCGACTTTAGTGGAGCACAAACTCCAGGAACGCCGACGGATGATCAACAAGGGAATACAGGACAACCAACGGATCAAACCAGCCCTTCCTCATCGAATACAGGATCTCAACTAGTCCCTCATCAGGCTCAAGCCAATGAACAAAAGAGTTCACCATCTGAAAGCAAAGAGAAGGGCAAGAACGAAGATGAGAAA
Source organism: uncultured Streptococcus sp. (assembly GCA_902480035.1). Classification (GTDB taxonomy): domain Bacteria; phylum Bacillota; class Bacilli; order Lactobacillales; family Streptococcaceae; genus Streptococcus. The sequence continues at coordinate 9,186 of CABSRC010000064.1, forward strand.
CAAGACGACAAGGAAGAGGTCGCAACAGAAACGAAGACACCAGGCAAACGGAAAATCCTTCCATCTACTGGACAAGAAACAAGCTATCTAGCTCTTTCTGGAGTGGCAGTAGCTACGATGAGTCTTGTCTTGTATAAAAAGAGAAAGACTACTCACTAACGTGTTTTATAAGAAAGATCTAAAAAAGGAGTCGCTGGCTCCTTTTTTTCTCCTAAAATACAGGACAGATAGTCCCATATTGGAAACTGTACTAGGACAATGAAAACTACTGAAAAGAACAGTTTCTTTTCAAAAAGAAGCTTAAACTCTTTAAAATAGATGGAATCGTGTTATAATAAAATC
>CABSRC010000065.1 GCA_902480035.1 uncultured Streptococcus sp.
TTGTCTGTATGAACCAAGTGATAGTCCACGTCCATCAGACCATACTTAATAAAGGTCCCTCCGATATCGATGGTAAATAGCATAGCCTAATCCTCACACATTGATTTGACCGGTTCAAATGAACGCCGGTGGATAGGCGTCACTCCTAGCTTGTGCAGACCAGCAAGGTGGTTAGCCGTCCCATAGCCAGCGTTCTGTGCAAAATCATACCCCGGATATTCTCGATCAAACTTCTCCATCATCTGATCCCGAGTCACCTTAGCTACGATAGAGGCAGCAGCAATGGATAAGGAATTGGCATCCCCTTTGATAATGGATGTCTGAGAAATAGCAAGATCCAACTTCATGGCATCAATCAAAAGATGCTGGGGTTGAGGATCTAGCTGACCAATGGCCTCCATCATGGCTAGTTTCGTAGCTTCATAGATATTGACCTGGTCAATTACTTGATTGTCCTTGACGCCGATGCCGATCGCAATAGCTTCTTTGAGCACAGCTTCATAGATTTCCTTGTGTTTGGATTTCGGAATCTTTTTACTATCGTTGAGTCCTGGAATCTTAGAGCCTTTGGGTAAGATCACAGCAGCTGCAACAACTGGTCCCGCTAATGGGCCACGTCCCACTTCATCCACTCCTGCAATGAGCTCAATTCCACGTGCATAGCATTCCTTTTCATAGGCCAGCATTCCTTCCAAGCGCTCATCTTCATCTAAACGTTTTTGGATTTCCCTTTTTCGCTTTTCGATTGCTCGGATAACACCAGATCGGCTATCCTGTTCCAATTCAGCCAATAAAGGATCGTCTAACTGCTGAATGTCTGCTAATTGTTCTTTAATTTCCTTAATGGTTGCCATCAATTTCCCCTACGCGATCCAGCGTATACCGTCCTAATTTCCCATCGCGCACATCTTTAACAAAGAGTTGGTAAAAACGGTCGTAATCCTCGCGAAATCCCAATTTCTGAGTCATCTCCATAATAATTTCAGGAGCTTCTTGCTCCAGGTCCATTTGTTTAAAACGCTCTTGTAAAACTGCTGGATAGTGCTCTTTAAAATAGTTAAGGCCAAAGATGGTCACTTCATCCATTGGAAGCAACTGATCCTTGATGGCTCCTGTTAAGGCGAGCTTTAAGGCCACTTCTTCATCTTCAAATTTGGGCCAAAGAATCCCAGGAGTATCCAAGATTTCGAGATCCTTATTAGTTTTCAACCATTGTTGCCCCTTGGTCACCCCTGGTTTATTGCCAACAACAGCAATCTTTTTCCCTGCTAGGCGGTTCATCAGAGTTGATTTCCCAGCATTTGGAATCCCGATGATCATGGTCCGAAGGGTTTCAATTTGAATCCCACGTTCCTTTTGACGAGCAATTTTATCGGCCATCAAGCTCTTAGCAGCATCTGTGACCTTCTTAACCGTCGATTGCTCTTTTGAGTTGATCGCCAAGGTTTTGATGCCTTGCGATTCAAAATAGTCCTGCCATTCTTTTGTTGCCACAGGATCTGCCAGGTCTACCTTGTTCAAAATCATCAATTTAGGCTTTTCGCCTACAATTTTTGTTAACATGGGATTTTGGCTTGATAGGGGCAATCGAGCATCTACCAGAACCGTCACAAAATCCACGAATTTTAAATTTTCTTGTACTTGTCTTCTAGCTTTGGACATGTGTCCAGGAAACCATTGAATAGTTGCCATGTTCTCCATTCCTTTCCAGTTCAATCTCCTCTATTATACCATGTTTTCTTGAATTCTAAGACTTAAATGAGAATACAAAAATGAAGCCACCTAGGTAACTTCATTTTCGCTCTATTCCGTCCAATTGATCAACGATTTCAACTGATCGTCCATTGTATAGGTATAGGTGTCGATATTTCTAGTAAAGTAGTTCTTCAAGTCATTTTCATCAGACAGGCTTTGGAAATCGTACTTCTTAGCATTTTTCTCAAAGGTTTGAATGGTTTTTCCAGGTTTTTTATGAACGTTGGCTTTTCCATGGTTTTCGACCTGTTCAATAACCGCTATCTTGGAAATGACAAAATAACTTGTTTTTGATTTACCATAAGATGTATCGGTAATAGAGTATACATAGACCATTTGCGGGATTTTGGAATCAAATGTACCTCCCCACTCAACTCCATCTTTGATTGCTGCAAAAGCCATCCCTTCAAATTTTGGAAGGTCTTTATAATTGCGGTCAGCCGCATAAGCCTTTGCTGCATCCTCTACATTCTTAGAGATGGCTTCTTGTGTATCCTCATCTACTTTTGACAAGGAAGTAACATAAGCCCCTTCCTCAAAATCAGCCAAAGTGACCTTGTATTTTTTGCTGTCTTTTCCTTTCTCAACAGTTTTACCTTGTTCTTTTAATGCATTTTTACCACTTTCATTGAGACGAATTTCAATTTCATCTCCAACTGCAATGGGATCATTACTTGAAACTTCTTTTCCATTCAGATAATAATCAAACGGGAAGCCATATTTAGCCGTTGCTTTTGCAACAATTTCTAGATCTTTTCCTTCAAATTGAGACGGTTTTGATAAACTTCCATTTGGAGAAATGCCCTTGATTTTAGGATAAACCCCTTTAAAGGGGTCAATACCTACAAGCGGGATTAGATCCGCCTCCTGAGTTACAGATGTACCAGTAAAGTGAAGGCCAGGTATCATGTCTTCAAGATCATTTTTATCGTAAAGTAATTTGACCGTAATTTTATCGTGATTGTTTAGGTTCTTTCGCTTATCTACCTCGATCAGTTCATCCCCTTTATAAACACTAAATTCTACTTTTGAAACAAACTGATCAATATTGTAGTTCGAACTCTCAGTATTCAAGCCTTCTGCTTCTAACTTTTTCTTGATATCCCGATCTAAATTATCCTTGTTCAAACTAACTGACTTCTCAACAATATATCCTTCACCATCAGTCCCTTTAATTTCCAGCTTCACATAGTCCTCTAAATTAATGGTGTCACTGCTACCACGGTTTAATAAGAAATAACCTGCAACAGTAATGACAGCAAGAAGGACAAAGATCCCGGCTAAAATTCCTTTAACGTTTCTTTTTGGTTTTTTAGGTGCTGGGGCTTGAGTTGAACTTGGACTTGGCCCTAATTGCACTGTCTTTGGTTGAAAAGCAACAGCTTTTGGTTCAGCTTGGGCAGCTACTTGAACTTTAGCTCCACACTTAGAACAAAAGGCATCACCAGCATGGATAGGGGCCTGGCAATTGGTACAGTTTTTCATACATCATCTCCTTATGTTTATCGAGCGTCCTTACGGACAGAAGTCAATACGAGGGAAGTTGCGACCATAAATAGAGCTGCAAAAGCAAGCAAGACTCCCCAATTTCCAAGAATCGCAAGTAGATCATAAGCATAGGTTCCTACCCCATCTTTTTGATAAACTTGCCAGTCAGTATGACCTTGAGACGGGACCATATTATTCATATTTGCAATCCGAAAGAAGGCCGTTGTTCCCCATCTCGTAATCGTTGCATGTGAGATCCATACTAAAAACGGAATTTTCTCATCCAAGGATTGGAGAAAATTGGAAAACAGCAATTGAACCATCAATACAAGCGGCATGGCTGTCATCGCTTGGGATGATTTTTTAACAAAGGCTGAAATCAATAAGGCCAACATATCTGAAGTAAAGATCACTAAAAACAAAGTGATCCCAAAAAGGAATATCTGGCTACCGTTTCCTTGGATATGTGGATAGCGCACAACAATGGTTCCAATCATTAAGATCGCTTCCGCAAAACAGAGAACCAACTCTGTTAGCACGCGCGCCGTCACATAAGAAGGTAAGGACAAACCTTTAATTTGGTACTCAAACTTGATGACTTTACGCTCATTACAAATACTGGTCACTGAATTAAAGAGACCAATCCAGAGTGCTGCAGAAATAAACATAATCGAAGAAGTTCTCGTAATATGGTATTTATCAAAAACTTCATTGGCATTAAAAGCAATCGAAATGATGAAAGGAAGAAGAATCGCTTCTAGCACAAAAAACAGAGATTTTTTATTGAGAAGGAGTCGAAGGAATTTTCTACAATAAATAGAGACTTGCTTCTTATCCAGCATGGCCACCTCTCCTTTCATTTTCAAACCATTGAACATATTGGTCAACAAGAGCTGCATTTTCAGCACCTGAAATTTTATGAACGATTTCTTCTAAACTCTGAGCAGCAAAGACTGTTAGCGCATTGTCTACGGAGCCAAAGTAACACAGTCTACCACAGCCTTCCGAACTCTTTCCGACCACCATGACCTTATCAAAGAGATGACGAATACGATCGGGCGTATGCGTGATGACACATAAGATTTTTCCTTCATCTGTAATCTCTCTCAATGTGGTCATGACCTCCATGACCATACTTCCATCAACACCGGAATCCGGCTCATCCATAAAGAGGATTTCCGGGCGCGTGATGTATTCCATGGCAATCGTGAGTTTTTTCTTTTGTCCACCGGATAGAGAAGAGCACTTGGATCCTTTGACAGATTCTAAATCCAGTTTTTTCAGAACAGATAGCACTTCTTCTTTTCGAAGATCCGGATTGTCTGCTAATTCGGATGGACCATAGAGTTTTGCTGCATCTTCTAGATTCTTATAGACCGTATCTTCCATTCGGTAATGCTCATCAGGAGATTGAGGAGCCAGGGTGATGACACCTTGTTTCACCCCATCATTTAACAAATCCACTCCATTAAAATAAGCGCTGGTATTTGAATGAACGAGTCCTGTCACTGCTTCCATAAAAGTTGATTTTCCAGCACCAGATCCACCCAGAATTAAGATCATTTCCTTGGGTTTAAATTCCACCTGAATATCCTTGAGTATGGTTTTACGGTTTAAGAGATTTCCGACTGTTACATCTTGAATAGCAATCGTTAGTGATGAATGAGAAAACTGCGCCCTCCCAGCAGATGATTGAGAAGAACTGGCAGGTCCTGCTTGAAGCTCTTGGTAAATAACTTGTTCTCCCAGTCGCACAACCAACTGATCAGATAAGATGGCACAATCAATTGAAGCAAGCGAGGACAGATCCATCGGAAAAGCATCTTTAGCTATAGTCTTCCACTCAATAGATTGCATTTCAAAAATAATGAATTTTGACCGAAAAACATGGCCGTCGGCGTCACAAAGGTGGATAATGGAGCGGTGATTTAATCGAGCCCGTCCATTAGTCGAGTAGGTGACACCATCCACCTCAATCATCCCAGATAAACACTCAAGAAACCATTGATCATTTAGAAAATGAAAACTGGCTATAGAAGGGGACTGAAAATCATCAGCCAAATGCAAATCTGCCTGACTTTCTTGAGAGATACCATCAACGCTTAAGCCGTCAAAAAGTGGAATAGCGGTGAATTCCTGATTGAGATAGGTATAGATGGTTGGATTCTGCATGCATGTAGACCTTTCAAAATAAACGAATTTGCTAGACAGTCAAAACCACCCTATGGATGGGTGGTTCAAACATTATGGCATATACTCCACGAGCGATTTTCTAGCTAGTGGCTTAGCGAATTTGCTCAAAATGCAAATGCACGGCGATGTGATCACCATAACCACTCCGTTCCAAATCGCGTTGCAAGCGATAAGAAATGTAGTGTTCTGCAATGGTAATATAGCCTGCTCCCAGCAAACGTTGTTCCACTAATGATTGGATCATACTGATGGTTGCGCGTTCTACTTGGGCTTCATCCAAGTCCATAGCAACTTTCTTGGTCACTTGAGCTAGGTTTTGTCGTAAATCATCTGTCAAAACATAGACAACTTGCGCAGCTTTCAAAATAGCTTGGTAAATTTTATCTGGGTTGAATTCAACCACTTCTCCACTACGTTTAATGACTTCCATCGGAGTCTCCTTTTATTTTAAATTTTCATGAATACTCCATTTCCGTAAGACAGGGAATGAAGACCTACTACTTTATTATATAATTTTTTTGCCAAGAATCAAAGGTCTTTCAAAAAATAGATTCATTGATTGGGAAGTTAAGTTATTATTATTCAAACACATTTCTTACAACAAAATATTAGTAATCCGGTCTCAAAACACCCGTAATAATCTCTTTGGTTGCATGGTAATCCCCATCTACTACAACCTTGATAATGCGTTTCGCTTCTTCTGCCGGTGCTGGCACCAAGGGCAAACGAGTTGGCCCCGCTTCAAATCCCATATAGTTCAAAACAGCTTTGACAGGAGCTGGACTCGGATAAGAGAAGAGAGCATTGACTTTAGGGATAAACTGACGTTGGATGGCCGCAGCCTTTTTAATATCGTTGTGCTCAATAGCTTGGAACATCTCATACATCTCATCCCCATTTGTATGAGAAGCTACTGAGATTACCCCATCAGCTCCAAGGTTCATAGCGTGGAAAGCATCTCCGTCTTCCCCTGTATAGACGAGAAATTCTTCTGGCTTGTGTTCAATCAAGTAAGCCATATTAGCCAAGGTTGTACACTCTTTGACCCCAATGATATTTGGGTGTTCTGCCAAACGAAGCATGGTTTCAGGAGTCATTTCCACTACCACGCGCCCTGGAATATTGTAGATAATAATCGGAAGATTGGATGCATCCGCTATGGCTTTAAAATGTTGATACATACCTTCTTGGGATGGTTTGTTGTAGTAAGGAACGATAGCCAATCCTGCTGCAAAGCCACCAAAAGCATCCACTTCTTTGACGAACTCGATCGAATCGCGGGTTTCATTAGTTCCGACACCAGCAATCAAAGGAACTCGGCCATTGACAATCTTTTGTACAGCTGCAAAGAGCTCCAATTCCTCATCGTGGGTCAGGGTTGGACTTTCCGCAGTCGTACCAGCTAAGAGAATCCCGTCTGTATGATGAGCTAAGAGGTGCTCGATCAAGGAAGGAAGAGCGTCAAAATTAATGGTCCCATCTTCATGGAAGGGGGTGATAAATGCAGTGATGATTTTACAATCTTTTAAATCATTATAAGACATAGAAAAACCTTTCTCTATATAAGAAAGAGGCTGGGGCATGCTTGCCTTTGCCTCATGATCTGTTCATAAAACAAGTTGATTTGCTAGGTAGCTGATTCAGAAATCAAACTCTTCGAGTTACTGATTTCTGTTTTGCTCCCTATTTCAATTCAAACTTCAATTCAGCTGTTGGACGTACGAGTCCACGTTCATGAAGGGTTTCTGCGATTTGGACTGAGTTCCAAGCGGCACCTTTTAGAAGGTTGTCAGACACCACCCACATGTGGATCCCTTTTTCAGCATCCAAGTCTTTACGGATACGTCCGACGAATGTATCACGTGAACCGACAGCATTAACTGCTTGTGGGTAGATTTGGTGAGCAACGTCGTCTTCAAGGACAGCACCTGGGAAGGCAGCAATCGCAGCTTTCACTTCGTCAATTGGTGCCACTTCTTTAGTTTCAATGTAGACTGACTCAGAGTGAGCTGACAAGACTGGAATCCGCACACATGTTGCTGAAACAGCAATGCTATCATCTTCCATGATTTTCTTGGTTTCATTCGTCATCTTCATTTCTTCGTAAGTATAGTCATTTTCTGTGAAGACGTCGATTTGTGGAAGAGCGTTGAAAGCAATTGGGTAGTGTTTTTTATCACCACCACATGGCAAGATTTCTGCTTTGACATCGCGTGGGTTGACCCCGTCGTTCAAGACTTCCTTCAACTCACGTTGGGTTTCAAGAATAGCTCCCATACCGGCACCTGAAACAGCTTGGTAAGTAGATACGATGATACGGTCCAAGCCCCATTTTTGACGAACGGGCTCAAGCGCTACCATCATTTGAATGGTTGAACAGTTTGGACAAGAGATAATTCCGTTATGAGCATCAAGCGCATGTGCATTCACTTCAGGAACAACCAGTGGAACATCCGGATTTTGACGGAAATAAGAAGTGTTATCAACCACTACTGCGCCTGCTTTCACCGCATAAGGTGCATATTTGGCAGATGTTGAACCACCAGCTGAGAAAAGAGCAATATCAACGCCTTCAAAAGCATCTTCAGTCGTTTCCTCAATGGTCACGTCTTGCCCTTTAAATTGCAAGACTTTTCCTGCAGAACGTGCTGACGCAAGGTAGCGAATTTTATCGATTGGAAGAGTAGATTCTTCCAACATTTTGATCATTTGAGCACCAACGGCACCTGTAGCACCGACAACAGCAACTGTGTATCCCATAGTAAATCCTCTTTCAAAATTTTCTAAAAATTGAGTATTTGTACTATTATACAATTTTTTGACATAAATGAAAAGTCCTGAAGGCACAAAAAAATCCTGATCCGAAGACCAGGATTCGAGGCACCTTTCGGTGAGAACAGCAGGTTCACACAACTGTTCAAGGTCCGCTCCTGCGTTACAATTGAATGTAGACCTCCTCAGCGCAAAAGGCTCCTAAGAGCCAATCGACTCATCGCATAATTCTAGTTTACCATGAACATCCACAAACTGTCAAGAAGGTAGGTACTTGCTTCCTTCTCGAATACTCAAAGGAGATAACTGCTCTCGATAGCGGTCGATAAAGGCCCCTACCCAATCCGGATTAACCTTGGAATAATTGCGTAAACTCCAGCCGATTGCCTTATTTATAAAGAACTCGCTTTGACCTAGATTATTGAGGATCACTTTTTCTAACAAATCCGTATCTGTTTTTTCTTTCCTCATAAGCTGGTGATCAATGGCAATCCGCCTCAACCAAAAGTCCTGATCCTTACTCCAATCCAGCATAACCTGCTTGGTTTCTGGATAGTGAAAAGTAATCTCTCCGATGATAAGGTCCAATTGATCTATACTGTCCCACCATGATTTGGTTTGAGCCAATTCCTTTAGCTTTGGAAAATCTTCAGGTATAAGCTCCTTCTTCTTTTTATCCAGATAATCCATAGCAATATATTGGAACTCACGGTAGGGTTGCTGCCAACACTCTTCCACAAAAGCCCAATCAATTGGATCCTTTATGAAAAGCTTAAAAAAATCTCTTTCAATCTTTTTGAGAATTGGTTTTTGAACCCCAAGAAAGCTGAATTTATTTTTCATATAAGCTTCCATTGCTGGGAGTTTCGCTGGATCAGCTTGGTCTTCTAACAATTTCAAAAGAATTTTTGTATCCATATGATTCCTCCTTTTTTACATCAAAGGTCCAATCAAAGAAAAGAGATAGCCAGCTAGACGATGAGCCATAGGCATTTTAGATAAACTTTCTAGGGTGACTTCCTCTGATAGAGCCTGGGTTTTCTCAAAATCTTCTTCAATCTTTAGCACTTCCAGAGTTTTGTAGAGATAGACCCCATCTTCAAAATTTTGATAGAGACTTCGGTAGTCTGTATTAATGGTTCCTACAACAGCTTGTTGGCTATCAGAAACATAAACTTTAGCATGGACAAAGCCTGGGGTATAACGGAAAATACGGACGCCAGCATCCAAGAGCACTTTAAAATAGGTCGTCGCAATATCAAAGGCATACTGTTTATCTGGAATCCCTGGCATAAT
>CABSRC010000066.1 GCA_902480035.1 uncultured Streptococcus sp.
GTGATGAAACCTTGTTGCCTTAGGAATTGATCACTGAATTTAGGAGGAAAAATGGCAAAGAAGAACGTAAACCGTGCGAAACAATACAAACATCAAAATAGACATCTTTTGAAAAAAGCTGTCGCAACTGTAACTGCAGCTGTGAAAGAAGCACCTAAAAAGGTTGAGAAAGCTACAAAAGCAGTGGCGAAAGAAGTGAAACATGCGGCTTCTTCAGTGGAAGAATTTGCTGCAAGTTTGGAAGGTGTGGCACTTGATCGTGCGCAAACATTCTATGATGAAGGTATTCGCTCTGTTGCGGACTTCGCAAACTGGACAGAAAAAGAGTTGTTGGCCCTTAAAGGAATCGGCCCAGCTACAATCAAGAAATTGAAAGAACTCGGCGTTAAATTTAAATAATCGCTTTTGTGATTTCTTGCTATTTCCAGGAAAACTTGCTAAAATGAACCTATTAGAGGTGTTTTGAATCCCACATTTTACAGAAAGTGGCGGTGCTGAGAAGTCCACAAATGTGTCAAAACTGGTTGCTAATAGATGAAAATGAAATAAACAAAGTTGCGGGCATTGCCCGAAATTGGGTGGTACCGCGGATTAATACATTCGTCCCTGTCAGATTAATGACAGGGACGATTTTTATTTTATCCCCCTAGCTGAAGGAGCTTGTCATGAAACAATCTTTTAACACCAGTAAACTCTACTATGGCTTTCCTATCTTCATCCTGGGGTATCAGGACCAGAACTTTGGACATAATATCACGACCTGCAGTTCCTCTTATAGCCTGGGCGATTGGCTGGTCATCGGGGTTGGTGCTGAGGAAAATGCGGCTGACCAGATTAAGCATTACCAACAGTTCAGCGTGAACATCCCTGATGAAAACTTTATGCTGGAGATGGAGCAGGCTGGCTTTATCAGCCATCGGGAGAAATTGAAACACCTGGGGCTAGACTACGAGATTTCTGAACGGACTCAGGCCCTGTTTTTAGAGGCTTGTCCAGTCGTTTTGGATTGCCAGGTGGATCGGATTATCGAGGAAGATGGTATCTGTCATATTTTTGCCAAGATTCTCGAGCGACTGGCTGATCCAGAGCTCTTAGATGATAAGGGGCATTTTATAAATGACCGTTTTGCACCGACCTACTTTATGGGGGACGGTCACCAGCGTGTTTATCGTTATCTGGACGACCGAGTCGATCCCATGGGAAGCTTTATCAAGAAAGCGAGGAAGAAAGATGACAAGAGCTGAACTGCCAGAAAGAATAGAAACCGAGCGTCTGGTCTTGCGAGTCCGAACAGTGGCGGATGTAGAAGATATCTTTGACTATGCTAGTCGTCCAGAAGTCTCTTACCCAGCAGGGTTTCCACCTGCCAAGACCTTGGAAGATGAGATTTATTACCTAGAACATATCCTTCCCGAACGTAATCAAAAGGATAATCTCCCAGCAGGCTATGGAATTGTGGTCAAAGGGACCGATAAAATCATAGGCTCAGTCGATTTCCCCCGTCGCTACGAAGACGATGTACTGGAGATTGGCTATACCTTGCACCCAGACTATTGGGGCCGAGGCTATGTGCCCGAAGCAGCGCGTGCCTTGATTGACCTAGGTTTTAAAGAATTGGGACTTCACAAGATTGAACTAACCTGCTTTGGCTACAATGCCCAAAGTCAACGTGTCGCTGAGAAGCTTGGTTTCACCCTTGAAGCTCGTATCCGAGACCGTAAAGATGCCCAAGGCAATCGCTGTGACAGTCTGATATACGGCTTGCTGAAGAGTGAGTGGGAAACTCAAGATCAACATTAAAAATAGAAATAACTAGAAAGGACACACACATGTCTAAAGAACTTTCACCTAAATACAATCCAGCTGAGGTTGAGGCTGGTCGTTACCAAAAATGGCTTGATGAAGATGTTTTCAAGCCTTCAGGCGATAAAAAGGCTAAGCCTTACTCAATCGTGATTCCACCACCAAACGTAACCGGTAAACTTCACCTTGGTCACGCTTGGGATACGACTTTACAGGATATCATCATCCGTCAAAAACGCATGCAAGGTTTTGATACACTTTGGCTTCCTGGTATGGACCACGCTGGGATTGCAACTCAGGCTAAAGTAGAAGCGCGTTTGGCTGAAGATGGCATCTCTCGTTATGACCTGGGTCGTGAAAAATTCCTTGAGAAAGTCTGGGAATGGAAAGACGAATATGCGACGACTATCAAGGAACAATGGGGCAAGATGGGGCTCTCTGTAGACTATTCTCGTGAGCGTTTCACCCTTGACGAAGGTCTATCAAAAGCCGTTCGTAAGGTCTTTGTAGAGCTTTACAAGAAGGGCTGGATTTACCGTGGTGAATTTATCATCAACTGGGATCCAAAAGCTCGTACAGCCCTTTCTGATATCGAGGTTATTCACAAGGATGTCGAAGGTGCCTTCTACCACATGAACTACATGTTGGAAGACGGTTCACGTGCCCTTGAAGTAGCGACAACACGTCCTGAAACCATGTTTGGGGATACAGCCGTAGCGGTTAACCCAAATGATGACCGTTATAAAGATTTGATTGGTAAAAATGTTATCTTGCCAATCTTGAACAAGCCAATCCCAATTGTTGGGGATGAACATGCAGACCCTGAATTCGGTACTGGTGTGGTGAAAATCACTCCTGCCCACGACCCGAATGACTTCTTGGTTGGTCAACGTCATAATCTTCCGCAAGTGAACGTTATGAACGATGATGGTACCATGAATGAATTGGCTGGTGAATTCAACGGCATGGACCGCTTTGAAGCTCGTAAGGCTGTTATCAAGAAGTTAGAAGAAATCGGTGCGCTTGTTAAGATTGAGAAGATGACCCACTCAGTTGGTCACTCAGAGCGTACTGGAGTTATGGTTGAGCCACGCTTGTCTACGCAATGGTTCGTGAAGATGGATCAATTGGCGAAAAATGCTATCGCCAACCAAGATACAGACGACAAAGTAGAATTCTACCCACCTCGTTTCAACGATACCTTCCTTCAATGGATGGAAAATGTCCACGATTGGGTTATTTCTCGTCAGCTCTGGTGGGGTCACCAAATCCCTGCCTGGTACAATACTGAGGGTGAAATGTATGTCGGTGAAGAAGCACCAGAAGGCGACGGATGGAAGCAAGATGAAGATGTCTTGGATACTTGGTTCAGTTCTGCCCTCTGGCCATTCTCAACTATGGGCTGGCCTGATGTCGACTCAGAAGACTTCAAACGTTACTTCCCAACGTCAACCTTGGTAACAGGGTACGACATCATCTTCTTCTGGGTGTCTCGTATGATCTTCCAATCATTGGAATTCACTGGACGCCAACCATTTAAGAATGTCCTTATCCACGGTCTCATTCGTGACGAGCAAGGACGTAAGATGTCTAAATCACTCGGTAACGGTATTGACCCAATGGATGTTATCGAGAAATATGGTGCCGATGCCCTTCGTTGGTTCCTTTCAAATGGTTCTGCACCAGGTCAAGACGTGCGTTTCTCTTATGAGAAAATGGATGCGTCTTGGAACTTCATTAACAAGATTTGGAACATTTCTCGCTATATCCTCATGAACAATGAAGGTTTGACCTTGGATGCGGCACGTGAAAATGTAGCTAAAGTGGCTGCTGGCCAAGCAGGTAACGTAACAGATCGTTGGATTCTCCACAACCTCAACGAAACTATTGGAAAAGTCACTGAAAACTTTGACAAGTTTGAATTCGGTGTGGCTGGTCACATCCTCTACAACTTCATCTGGGATGAGTTTGCGGACTGGTATGTTGAGTTGACTAAGGAAGTGCTATACAGCGACAATGAGGACGAAAAAGTCATCACTCGTTCGGTTCTTCTTTACACCTTGGATCAAATCTTGCGTCTCCTTCACCCAATCATGCCATTCGTGACTGAGGAAATCTACGGTCAAATCTCTGAAGGAACAATTGTGACTGCGGAATACCCAGTGGTTCGTCCAGAGTTTGAAAATGAAGAAGCTGCAGCTGGCGTTGAAGCTCTTAAAGACGTGATTCGTTCAGTCCGTAACTCACGTGCAGAAGTGAACGTAGCGCCAAGCAAACCAATCACTATCTTGATCAAGACAAGCGACAGCAAGCTCGATGCTTTCTTTAATGATAATGTCAACTACATCAAACGCTTCACAAATCCAGAACACTTGGAAATTGCAGCAGATGTCGAAGTGCCTGATTTGGTTATGTCCAGCATCATCACAGGCGCAGAAATCTACTTGCCACTTGCTGACCTTCTTAATGTTGAAGAAGAATTGGCTCGTCTTGAAAAAGAATTAGCCAAATGGCAAAAAGAACTGGATATGGTCGGTAAGAAGCTCTCTAACGAACGCTTCGTAGCCAATGCCAAACCAGAAGTCGTCCAAAAAGAACGCGACAAACAAGCCGACTACCAAGCGAAGTACGACGCGACAGTCGCACGTATCGATGAGATGAAGAAGTTGGTGAAATAAACCTAGAAACACGGCGGTATGCCGTGTTTTTTTGGTATAATGAAATCAATATCTATTGATGGAGAAAGTTATGTCTAAACACCCTCACTATGAATTGTTAAACTTGATTGGCTATGGTCTTGCTAAGTTTGATGATACTTTTATAAAGGAATTTCAATGCTCTAGTAAATCCGAGTTTTATCGTTACATAGTTTCTTTAGGCGTTGCAGAAACAACGGGTGTCGTCAAAAATAGAATGGATTTATTCGACCCCTATTTTGATAACAATCGGAAAGGTTGGTGGCAAAAAGCTGAAGTCTACCGTTTTCGAAAAGATTTAATTGACACGATGTTTGGAAATGAGGATGTTCACAGTTTTGCAGAAATAGTCAAAATGCTGCTTGCAAGTGAAGGGAAGAAAACAGGTATAACCATTGTTGAAAAACCAATCGTTCGTACGAAATTCAAACGCCTACAAGAAACTGGAATGGAAGCAGAGAATTATTTCATACACCATTTTGATAAGGAAGAAAAATTTCAAGGTGGCCAATTGACTGATGCCCGTCTTTATGGTGATGGATATGATTTCCAAGTAGATGTTCAAGAACATTCTTACCTTGCTGAAGTTAAAGGCATTCGAAAACCTAAAGGACGGATTCGTTTGACCTCCAAAGAATTTGAGAAAGCTAAGGAATATCAATCAGATTTTATTTTATCCTTAGTTACTAACCTAGATGACATTCCAAAATTGGTATTGATCGATAACCCACTTAACCATTTTGAATTTGAAAAAAATGTTATTAAAAATGAAGTCGTGGAATATAGAAGCTTGGAAGATTTATATTAATGAATGTAAACGGATCAGTGCTTACTACACTTACTGATATGAGCTCATAGATGGAATGGGATAACCATAGATAGAGTAATTTTAAAAAATTGCTTAAGTTTCTCTTTTTTACAAAAACACCACCTCCTAAAGACTAGGAGGTGGTGTCATGCTTTAGACCATTTTCCAGAAATAATCGATGATATAGGTCAGGCCGTAGGTGTAGATGACGAGGGTGATAGGTTTGCAGAGGATGATGATGGTCATGTAGCGTTTGAAGGTCATATTGGTCAGACCTGCCAGCATACAGATGAAGTCAGCGGGACTAACTGGCCAGATCATCATGAAGATAAAGAAGCGATCGAACCGCTTGCCTTCATTGAGCCAGCCAATGTACTTGTCATAGGTCTTCTGACTGACCATGGATTGGACGAACTTAGGTCCGTACATTCTGGCGAGATGGAAGATAATAGCACAGCCAATCACGATGCCAATGTAATTATAAATGGTCCCGATAATATGGCCGTAGATGAAAACACCTGCTACAGATGTCAGAGCACCGGGAATAATAGGCACCACTGTCTGAAGGATCTGAAGAAAGATAAAGAGAGGTGGTCCAAAGATGCCTGCTTGGAGAATAAAAGCTGACAAGGTTTCCTTGGATTGAAGGATGCCAGCAAAGTAGGCCCAGATACAAAAGGCCAAGGTCCCAAGAGCTCCGATGATGGAGGACCAATTGATGATGCGCTGGAGAAGAGGAGAGACCTCTTTTAAGCTTGTTTGTTTCATAAAAAATTCCGAGTTCTTTTTCTTCTACTATACCATGTTTTTGGAACTTTGTAAGGATTTTGTCTATTTTTTGAGCAGTGAAATTGACCTGATAGGAGTCTGTCGTTGTTTTAGTCGTCAAGCGAGTGCAAAATGGGCCTTTTTATGCTACAATGAAAGGAGTATAAAAAATGGAGAAAAACGTGTCAATCGAAAATTACAAACCAGATTTTGCGGTGGAAGCAGCCTATGATCTCACCGTTACAGACTTGAAAAAACAGGGCATCAAGGCCGTTCTTGTGGATTTGGATAATACCTTGATTGCTTGGAACAATCCGGATGGAACTCCTGAGATGCGCCAGTGGTTGCATGACCTTCGTGATGGGGGGATCCGGGTTATCGTGGTGTCTAATAATAGTCCGAAACGGGTCAAGCGTGCGGTTGAGAAATTTGATATTGACTATGAAGCTTGGTCGCTCAAGCCCTTTACTTTTGGGATTGATCGGGCTCTCAAACGTTTCCACTATGAGAAAAATGAAGTAGTCATGGTGGGTGATCAGTTGATGACCGATATTCGGGCTGCTCATCGGGCGGGTATTCGTTCGATTTTGGTCAAGCCTTTGGTCGAGCATGACTCTATCAAGACGCAGATTAACCGGGCGCGTGAACGCCGTGTGATGAAGCAAATGGCCGAAAAATATGGTCCGATTGTATATAAAAAAGGAATTTAAGAATGGAAGAATTATTCTGTATTGGCTGTGGAGCCCCCATTCAGACAGAAAACAAAGAGGGGCTAGGCTATACTCCCCAATCAGCTCTTGAAAAGGGATTGGAAACAGGCGAAGTCTATTGCCAACGCTGTTTCCGTCTTCGTCACTATAATGAAATCACAGATGTGCATCTGACAGATGATGATTTCCTGAAATTGCTACACGAGGTAGGAGATAGTGACGCTCTCGTGGTCAATGTAGTCGATATTTTTGACTTTAATGGCTCCGTCATTCCTGGCTTGCCCCGTTTTGTAGCAGGAAATGATGTGCTTTTGGTCGGAAATAAAAAGGATATCTTGCCCAAATCTGTCAAGGATAGCAAGGTGACCCATTGGTTGATGGAGCGAGCCCACGAAGAAGGCATGCGTCCTGTCGATGTGGTCCTCACCTCTGCCCAAAACAAGAGTGCTATCAAGGATTTGATGGAAAAAATTGAGCAGCACCGCAAAGGACGTGATGTCTATGTGGTGGGTGTGACCAACGTAGGAAAATCGACCCTCATCAATGCGATTATCCAAGAAATCACTGGGGATAAGGATATTATTACAACTTCTCGCTTCCCAGGGACAACACTGGACAAGATTGAAATTCCACTGGACGATGGATCCTATATCTACGATACACCAGGGATTATCCATCGCCACCAGATGGCTCACTACTTGACGGCTAAAAACCTCAAGTATGTCAGCCCTAAAAAGGAAATCAAGCCCAAGACTTACCAGCTCAATCCAGAGCAAACCCTCTTCTTGGGTGGTCTAGGACGCTTTGACTTTATCAAGGGAGAAAAGCAAGGTTTCACCGCCTTCTTTGATAACGAACTCAAGCTTCATCGGACCAAACTCGAAGGAGCGACGGCCTTTTATGATAAGCATGTCGGTGGCTTATTAACTCCCCCTAACAGCAAGGAAAAAGAAGAATTCCCACCCTTGGTTTCTCATGAGTTTACCATCATGGACAAGACAGACCTCGTCATCTCTGGACTCGGCTGGATCCGTGTCAATGGAGAAGCAAAAGTAGCCGTCTGGGCACCAGAAGGCGTCGCCGTTGTCACCCGCAAAGCTATTATTTAAAAATTTGAAACAGAATGAAATTGAAGAGCGAACGAAGTGAGCTCAAATAGGGATCGTTATTGCCGTGGTGTAGTTGCCAATCGATAGATTGGCAAGGGAAAAATGGAGACCAAGGCTCCATTTTGAGGTGAGGAAATCCATTTTTCAAAGATGAGATCTTTGAAAAATTAGTTCCGGTCGTCCCTACCACTTAAAATAACGATCAAAAAATAAGGAAGTAAAAACATGACATTAACATCCAAACAACGGGCTTTCCTCAATAGCCAAGCCCACAGCCTCAAACCGATTATCCAAATCGGGAAAAACGGGCTTAACGATCAAATCAAAACCAGTGTTCGCCAAGCACTAGACGCTCGCGAACTGATCAAGGTCACCCTCCTTCAAAATACGGACGAGAATATCCATGAAGTAGCGGAAATCTTGGAAGAAGAAATCGGTGTGGATACGGTTCAAAAAATTGGACGAATCCTCATCTTGTATAAACAATCAAGCAAAAAAGAAAACCGGAAGATTTCAGTCAAAGTAAAAGAAATCTAAGACATCGAGGAGAGAAAACCTATGGCAATTGAACTATTGACTCCCTTTACCAAGGTAGAGTTAGAGCCAGAGATCAAAGACAAGAAACGCAAACAAGTTGGTATTTTGGGAGGGAATTTCAATCCGGTCCACAATGCCCATTTGGTCGTTGCGGATCAAGTGCGCCAACAATTAGGGTTAGATAAGGTGCTCTTGATGCCTGAGTATGAGCCGCCACATGTCGATGCTAAGGGGACGATTGCAGAGCACCATCGTCTCAAGATGCTGGAATTAGCCATTGAAGGCATTGAAGGTCTGGAAATCGAGACGATTGAGCTCGAGCGGAAAGGGATTTCCTATACCTACGATACCATGCTCTTGCTCAATGAACGAGATCCAGACACAGACTATTACTTCATTATTGGTGCAGATATGGTGGATTATTTACCCAAATGGCACCGCATCGATGAATTGGTGGAGATTGTGCAATTTGTCGGGGTACAGCGACCACGCTATAAGGCAGGGACTTCTTATCCGGTGATCTGGGTGGATGTTCCTCTAATGGATATCTCCTCTAGTATGGTGCGCGATTTTCTTGCTAAAGGCCGGACGCCGAATTTTATGTTGCCAAAACCAGTCTTGGACTACATCAAGAAAGAAGGTTTGTATTAATGACCTATGAAAACTACCTTGGCTTTTCTCGTGATATCTTGCTTGAAAAAATGCGTCAAATCCTGCCAGAAAAGCGGCTAACCCACTGTTTAGGGGTTGAGAAGGCTGCGCGTGACTTGGCCAAACGCTATGGGGCTGATGAAGAGCAGGCTGGTCTAGCAGGTTTGTTACATGACTA
>CABSRC010000067.1 GCA_902480035.1 uncultured Streptococcus sp.
TTGCTTATCTCGCTTTAGTGATTGGTTTTGGTTTGACCTTTCTTCTTTATCCCCTTATCTATCATGATTTGAAGCAGTCACCCTTACCCAGTCATCTGTTGGGCCAAGAAGGCATCTATTGTGCTCCATTTTCCCTTCTGTTAGCAGCCCTGGTTCGTGTGGGTGGAGCAAGCCTTCCTACCTGGTTCTTACTGATCATGGTGATGGCCTCGCAAGGGTTTTATTTCTTTGTTTTGACGCGCCTGCCAAGAATGATCAAAGAAGGTTTTCAACCCGCTTTTTCAGCTCTTACCTTTCCAACGGTCATCACAGCGACCTCTTTAAAAATGGCCCAAGGCTTGTTGCAACTGCCCTTCTTGACAGTTCTTGTATGGATGGAAACTCTTCTTTGTCTCTTGATTTTAGTCGCTGTCTTAGGAGGTTATGTAGCTTATCTTAAAGAGTAGAAAGGCATCCTTTTTCATTGAAACCTTGTCACGATTATGGTAAGATGCACTATACGATTTGTCATACTCTATAAGAAAGGTCTCTATGAAATTCATCAAAGGAAAGCTCTCACTGCTTTATCCCCTCTTTCTGCTCTTGTTTTATTTTTATATCCGGCCTCAGTTTCGCCCCTTGGCCCAGTATGTCTCTACTAGTCTAGCAAGCGCAAATAGCTATTATTGGACCTTATTTGGCCTAGAAGGCCTCTATGCAACCTTTGCAGGATTTTTGGTCTATCGTTTTTCTAAAAAAGCGCAGTTTAAGCTGGGGAAGAACCCCCTTCAAGCTCTGATAGAAGCCGTTTTTGCGGCCTGTTTGGTTTACTGGTTGGACTACTTCATTAGTGGTTTTGTCCAAGGACGAGCAGCCGTTTTGAGTCTCTTTCCACGGGAAATTAGCCCCACAGGAGTGCTTATCCTGGTGATCGCAATGGTCGTCATCCGGCCAGTGACAGAAGAGCTGATCTTTCGTGGAGCCTTGGTGAATGCCTACTTCAAAGGCTGGAAACTCTATGCTGAGATTTGGCTTCCAGCCCTCATCTACAGTGGCCTGCATTTTCTCCACAATCCTTTTTCGCTGGGAGCTTCTATCATCTATCTCCTGCCAAGTGTGATTTTTGGAATCCTGTATTATCGGAGTAAGACGCTCCTTTCTCCTATTTTGGCTCATATCTTGCTCAATCTCTACTACACCTTGCCTTTACTTTTATCTGTATTTAAGTAGCAACCGATTTCCTGAGTGAGATTGGTTTTTTTTGAAAATATGGTATAATAGAATAAATTTAAAAGAGGGAGTTGAGGTTTGAAAAAAAGCTACCGCGTCAAACGTGACAAAGATTTTAATGCTATTTTTAAAAGTGGTCAAAATGTTGCCAATCGGAAATTCGTTGTTTACCGCTTGCGCAAAGACCAACCACATTTTCGAGTCGGCCTATCTGTTAGTAAGAAACTGGGAAATGCTGTGACCAGAAATCGCATCAAACGTTTGATTCGCCATGTTTTGATCAAACACCAAGCCTTCCTTACGACCGATGATTTTGTTGTCATTGCTCGTAAAGGAGTGGAGGAGCTCGACTTTCATCAAGTAGAGAAAAATCTTGTACATGTCTTAAAATTAGCGCATGTCTACCAAGAAAGGGAATAATGTGAAAAAGAAACTGAAGTTAACTGGATTATTAGGTGCGGCCTTATTGGTCTTGACAGCTTGTGGAACCTCTCAAGTGACAGCTCAGTCGACAGGTGGTTGGGAACGCTTCGTCTACTTCTTTGCAGAAGCCATCCGCTTCTTGTCCTTTGGCGGAAATATCGGTGTAGGGATTATCGTCTTTACCATTGTCATCCGGACGGTCCTCTTGCCCCTCTTCCAATATCAAATGAATTCAACCCGCAAGATGCAGGAAATTCAACCCCTCCTCAAGGAATTGCAAGCTAAGTATCCTGGGAAGGATCTTGATAGTCGGACCAAGCTTTCTGAAGAGATGCGGGCCCTTTACAAGGAAAAAGGTGTCAAAACGTCTTCAGCCTTCCTTCCTCTCTTGATCCAGATGCCGGTCTTGATGGCCTTGTTCCAAGCGCTGAGCCGTGTCGAATTCCTTAAAGTCGGTCACTTCCTCTGGTTGGACCTTGGCGCGATCGACCCGACTTATATCTTGCCGGTTCTTGCAGCACTCTTCACATTTTTCAGTAGTTGGTTGACCAATAAAGCCATGCCAGAGCGTAATGGTAGTGCGACAACCATGATGTATGTGATGCCTGTGATGATCTTCTTCTTTGCCTTGTTCTCAGCCAGCGGGGTCGCACTATACTGGGTGACTTCCAATGCTTACCAAGTCGGGCAAACCTATCTCTTGAACAACCCCTTCAAGATTATTGCAGAGCGTGAAGCAAAAGAACAAGCTTCGCGCGACATGGAAAAACAAAAACGCCGTGCCCTAAACAAAGCACAGAAAAAGAAAAAATAAGAAAGAGGTGGACATATGGTCCTATATACTGGAGCAACTGTTGAAGAAGCGATTCAAAAAGGTCTGAACGATTTAGATATTCCTCGTATGAAGGCACATATTACGGTTGTAGCGCGTGAAAAGAAAGGTTTTCTTGGCTTGTTTGGGAAAAAACCAGCCCAAGTAGAGATTGAGCCCATTGCAGAAACAACTGTTGTGAAAGCTAATCAAAAAGCTGTCAAAGGTGTCCCAGATGAGATCAATGCGCAAAACGAACCGGTGAAGACGGTGAGCGAAGCAACGGTTGATCTCGGACGCGTCGTAGCAGCGATCAAAAAGGTCGAAGAAGAAGGAGAAGTTGTCTCTGAAGAAATCAAGACAGAAATCCTGAAACATGACAAAGAAGCAGATACCGTTCTTGAAGAAAAAGGGCATGAACATATCCTTGAAAAAGTCAAAGAACCAGCAGCAAAAGAATCAAGCGAATCTGATTTCTCAAACCTTGGTATCGAGGTAGAGGAAAACTACAACATCGAAGAAGTCGTAGCTGATGTGACAGCCTATGTTCAAACAGTGGTCGATGAAATGGATGTGGATGCGACTATCTCAAGCAGTCACAACCGCCGTACGGTCAATATGCAAATTGATACCAATGAGCCAGGACGTGTCATTGGTTACCACGGAAAAGTCTTGAAGGCTCTTCAACTTTTGGCACAAAATTACCTCTATAACCGCTACTCAAAGAATTTTTACATTACCATTAATGTGAATGACTATGTAGAACACCGGGCAGAAGTTCTTCAAAGCTATGCTCAGAAGTTGGCAACACGTGCCCTCGAAGATGGGCAAGCCCAACAGACAGATCCGATGTCAAACAGTGAACGCAAAATCATTCACCGTATCGTCTCTAAGATGGAAGGAGTCACTAGCTACTCTGAAGGGGAAGAACCAAACCGTTACGTAGTGGTAGACATCGAAGGATAATCTAGCTATTATTTCCCATAAGAGAGAGACGGGATTGAGCCGATCTCTCCTTTTTTAGGTTTAGAAAGGAAGCAGATGGCATTTGCAGCGATTCGAGAGTTTTTAAAGCTTCAAGGAATTCACTACCAGGCCCCAGCAAAGGCTGGGGTGCTAGCCTCGGAGATGGAGCAATATCGTGCCCTAGCTCAAGCAGCTCGTAAGGAATTCACCGATTTAGTCTCAGCCTTTCAGCAGCGTCACCCTTACTTGGAGCAAGATCGGACCAGTCAATGGATGAACCAGGCCCAGGTCTTGCGGCCTCATTTTTGGGCCTATCTAAGAGGAGAAGGGACGATGGCAGAGCCCATGTTTGCCTTGAGGCTCTATGGAGATGCAGTTGATTTTGGAGTTTCCTTAGAGGTGAGTTTTATCGAGCGAAAAAAAGATGAGGAGAGCCTTCAAAAACAACACAAAGTTCTCACCCTTCCCATTTCTCAGCCAGTTTATTATTTCGTCCAGAAAAATGGAGAGAGTCAAAGGGTTGAAGGGACAGAAAAGAATCGCCATGATCTGTTACAAGCAGTAGCAGATGGGGCGGTTCGCAAGGTCCTCGTCAAATACGATGTTTCTCTGGTCGAGGAGGCTTCTCTAGAGGATATCTTGGATCAGTTGCAAAAGGCGCTGGTGGCTCTGGAACCCTATTACTTGGCAACCCGTCAGGTGTAGAAAGGTGTTCTCCGACCTGTATTTGCAACAATTTTGCCATAGCTATTGACAAATAGAGTCGAATCCGATAGAATAGTAAAGTATGTTTAGTAACTGATCACAACTAGCCGGCTAAACGAATACAAAATCTATGAGGAGGTATTCATCGTGAAACGTACTTATCAACCAAGTAAACTTCGTCGTGCGCGCAAACATGGTTTCCGTCACCGTATGGCAACTAAAAATGGTCGTCGCGTATTGGCAGCTCGTCGTCGTAAAGGACGCAAAGTTTTGGCTGCCTAATTCAGATAAAAACCTAAAAACCAGTAGAAACTCGAGACTACTGGTTTTTGTTTTGTCCGAAAGTGAATTTAGAGGCGCTTTCTGCTATAATAGAAGGAAGAAAAACTCGGAAGAAAAGGAAGATCATGCAGATTTTTGATACCCACACCCATCTCAATGTGGAAGAATTCGCAGGAAAAGAACAAGAAGAGCTCGACTTGGCCAAGGAAATGGGTGTTGTAGCCCACAATATCGTTGGTTTTGACAAACCGACGATTGAGCGAGGAATAGCCTTGTCAGACCAGTACCCAGAACTCTATCTCACGCTTGGTTGGCACCCCACTGAGGCGGGCGATTATAGTCCTGAAGTGGAGGCCTATTTACTTGAACAGCTAAAACATCCCAAAGTCGTCGCACTCGGAGAAATCGGTCTGGATTACCACTGGATGACAGCGCCAAAAGACATCCAAGAAAAGGTCTTTCGTCGTCAGATTCAATTGTCTAAGGACTTGGACCTCCCCTTTGTGGTGCATACACGCGATGCTTTAGAAGATACTTATGCCATCATCAAGAGTGAAGGAGTAGGGCCTCGCGGTGGGATCATGCATTCTTTCTCAGGAAGTTTAGAAGAAGCGAAACGCTTCATGGATCTGGGGATGATGATTTCCTTTTCTGGAGTGGTGACCTTTAAGAAAGCCACAGATGTCCAAGAAGCGGCAGCTGGCCTTCCGTTAGACAAGATCTTGGTTGAAACAGACGCTCCTTACCTGGCACCAGTTCCCAAACGTGGTCGGGAAAATAAAACAGCCTACACTCGTTATGTGGTAGATTTTATTGCAGAACTACGTGGCTTAACAACAGAAGAAGTGGCTCAGGCAACCTATGACAATGCAAGAAAGGTATTTGGCCTTGACTGAGAAAAGAAAAATACCAGAGGTAATTGTCGTGGAGGGCAAGGACGACACAGCTAATCTCCGTCGTTTTTATGAGGTGGATACCTATGAAACGCGAGGCTCTGCGATCGATCAAGATGACTTGGAACGAATTGCTACCTTGCAAGAGTTGCGTGGGGTCATTGTCTTTACCGATCCAGACTATAATGGTGAGCGAATTCGCAAGATCATTATGCAAGAGGTACCCCAGGCCAAACATGCCTTTTTAAATCGTGGCGAAGCAGTCCCCAAATCCAAGACCAAGGGGCGTTCTCTTGGAGTGGAGCATGCCAGTTTTGAAGACTTAGAAAAAGCCCTAGCTGGACTGGTTGGGTCTTACGAAGATGAGCATTTCTTTGATATCACAAAGACTGACTTGATGCGGCTTGGCCTGTTGATGGGAAGCGATAGTCGCAAACGACGGGAATATCTAGGCGAAACCTTGCGCATCGGCTACTGCAATGGCAAGCAATTGATCAAACGCTTGGAGTTGTTTGGAATTTGTTTGGCCCAAGTCGAAGAGGCGATGGCCAGTTATTAAGACGGAAGTAGAGGGGATCCTTTACCTCTAAACTGATTAGAAAAGAGAAAAAATGAGAATTGCAGATTATAGCGTGACCAAGGCAGTGCTGGAGCGTCACGGATTTACCTTTAAAAAATCCTTCGGTCAAAACTTTTTGACCGATACCAACATCCTTCAAAAAATTGTGGATACGGCAGAGATCGATAAGCAGGTCAATGT
Organism: uncultured Streptococcus sp.; assembly: GCA_902480035.1. Lineage (GTDB taxonomy): Bacteria > Bacillota > Bacilli > Lactobacillales > Streptococcaceae > Streptococcus. Next base: position 6,050 of record CABSRC010000067.1, read on the forward strand.
CATCGAAATCGGTCCTGGAATTGGAGCTTTGACTGAGTTCTTGGCGGAAAATGCGGCAGAAGTCATGGCCTTTGAGATCGATGACCGCCTGGTTCCCATTTTGGCGGATACCTTACGGGATTTTGACAATGTCACGGTTGTCAACCAAGACATCCTCAAGGTAGACCTCAACCAGTACATCGCAGAGTTTAAAAATCCAGACCTTCCGATCAAGGTGGTGGCTAACCTTCCGTATTACATCACAACTCCTATCCTCATGCACTTGATCGAATCCAAGATTCCTTTCCAAGAATTTGTGGTCATGATGCAAAAAGAGGTGGCAGACCGCATCTCGGCTGAGCCCAATACCAAGGCTTATGGTTCTTTATCCATTGCAGTCCAATACTATATGACTGCCAAGGTAGCCTTTATCGTGCCTCGCACCGTCTTTGTGCCAGCACCAAACGTCGACTCTGCCATTTTGAAGATGGTCCGTCGCGAAGAACCAGCAGTAGCAGTCAAGGATGAAGATTTCTTCTTCTCTGTCAGCAAGGCTAGCTTTGTCCACCGACGCAAAACGCTTTGGAACAACTTGACCAGTCGCTTTGGCAAGACCGAAGAAATCAAAGCCAAGCTGGAAGCAGGAATCCAAGCTGCAGGCCTGCAACCTTCTGTACGAGGAGAAGCTCTCAGCTTAGAAGACTTCGCCCGCCTAGCAGATAGCCTTCTAGAAGCAGGAATAAAATAACAGAAAAGACATGAGCTTCATAGCTCATGTCTTGTTTGTTGTAGAAGGAAAGGACGGGATTTGAACCCGCGCGTGAATAAAATCCACTTGCCGGATTTCGAGTCCGGTGCCGTACCGAGCTGGGCCACCTTTCCAAGATGCGGAGAAAGGGATTTGAACCCTCACGCCCGAAGGGGCACATGCGCCTGAAGCATGCGTGTCTGCCGTTCCACCACCTCCGCATAGTTCTATTATACACTTTTTAGGAAAAATGCCAAGGAAAAAAAGGAAGGTGCCCTTTCCCGAATTCTGCTAAAAGACAAGTCATAACAGATACTCCGTCTTCTGTTTCTATCCATTTAAAAAACGAACCTATTCGTTTCTAAAAGCGTCCGGAGAGGTTCACTTTTCGTTTTTTCTTATCAAGCAATCCAGCCTTATTTCTCATTTTTTGGTATAATAGGAGTATTAATCTCAAAGGAGTGCGATTTGCAAGGAACAATCGTTAAGGCCTTGGCTGGCTTCTACTACGTGGAGTCAGACGGGCACATTTACCAGACACGGGCTCGTGGAAATTTTAGAAAAAAAGGACAGACTCCTTATGTGGGGGATCAGGTGGAGTTTTCTGCTGAAGAGAATTCAGAAGGCTACATCTTGAGCATTGCCCCTCGTAAAAATAGCCTCGTACGCCCTCCTATTGTCAATATTGATCAGGCAGTAGTGATTATGTCAGCTAAGGAGCCAGATTTCAACGCCAATCTTTTAGACCGTTTTCTGGTTCTTTTGGAGCATAAGGGGATTCATCCCATTGTCTATATTTCAAAACTGGACTTGTTAGAAGATATGGAAGACATCCACTACTACCAAGGAATCTACCAGGTTATTGGCTATGATTTTGTCTTGTCGATTGAGGAACTCTTGCCCCTTTTGACCAATCAAACCACGGTCTTTATGGGGCAGACTGGTGTAGGAAAATCGACCTTGCTCAATAAAATCGCTCCGGATCTGGAGCTTGAAACGGGTGAGATTTCAGATAGTCTGGGGCGCGGTCGACACACGACCCGAGCTGTCAGCTTTTACCATTTAAATGGAGGAAAGATCGCAGATACGCCTGGCTTCTCCTCCCTTGATTACGAAGTGACGACCAGTGAAGATTTAAATCAAGCCTTCCCAGAGATCGCCGATGTGAGCCACTCTTGTAAATTTCGTACCTGTACCCACACGCATGAGCCCGCTTGTGCGGTGAAACCAGCCGTTGAAAGAGAGGAAATTGCGCCTTTCCGTTATGAGGATTACTTGCAATTTCTAAGTGAGATTGAAAACCGTCGCGAAACCTATAAAAAAGTTTCGAAAAAAATGCCAAAATAGGAGACACTACAACGATGAAAACAATGAAAATTGCACCCTCAATTTTGAGTGCCGATTATGCCAATTTTGAAAGTGAATTGAAACGCTTAGAAGCAGCAGGAGCTGACTATGCCCATATCGATGTCATGGATGGCCATTTTGTGCCCAATATCAGCTTTGGAGCTGGTGTCGTAGAGAGCATGCGTCCACATAGCAAGTTGGTTTTTGATTGCCACTTGATGGTCACCAATCCTGAACACCATATCGAGGAATTTGCCCGTGCAGGTGCTGATATCATCAGCATCCATGTGGAAGCTACTCCCCATATTCACGGAGCTCTTCAAAAAATTCGTCAAGCAGGTGTGAAGGCGAGTGTTGTGATCAATCCAGGAACTCCTGTAGACAGTATCAAACATGTCTTGAACTTGGTGGATCAAGTCTTGGTCATGACCGTTAATCCAGGATTTGGTGGCCAAGCCTTCTTGCCTGAAACCATGGACAAGGTGCGCGAATTAGCCACTCTTCGTGAAGAAAAAGGATTCGACTTTGATATCGAAGTGGATGGTGGAATTGATGACCAAACTATTTCGCAAGCAAAAGAAGCTGGGGCCAATGTCTTTGTAGCAGGTTCTTATGTCTTTAATGGAGATGTTAATGAGCGCGTTCAAACGCTCCGAGATGCAGTAAATGGGTAACATCGCAATACTGGCGGGAGGTGACAGCACGCTCTTGCCAAAAGATCATGACGCTTATGTAGGCGTTGATGGTGGCTGTTTGAAGCTACTGGAACAAGGTCTGCCTTTAGATATAGCTGTGGGGGATTTCGATTCCGTCTCTGAGACCGATTTGCGCAAGATCCAAACCCAAGCCAAGCAAGTTGTTCAATCCGTCCCTGAAAAGAACGATACGGATTTGGAATTGGCCTTGAAAGCAGTCTTTGAAGCCTATCCAGAGGCTGCGGTCACTGTTTACGGTGCCTTTGGTGGTCGCTTGGATCACTTTTTGTCCAATATCTTTTTGCCGACCGATCCAGACCTAGCTCCCTACATGGAGCAGATCCAATTAGTCGATGGTCAAAATCGCTTGATCTACAGACCAGCAGGTTGCCATG
>CABSRC010000068.1 GCA_902480035.1 uncultured Streptococcus sp.
ATATTGTGTTTTAAAAACCCCATTTCATATCTTTGCACAATATTTAGTTTTATTTTGTTGACAAGTTGCTGGATTTTGTTTATACTGTTTACAGATTTATATTTCGATAGGAGAACGAAAAAGAAATGGTAACCATTTATTCAAAAAATAATTGTGTTCAGTGCAAAATGACAAAACGATTCCTCGATAGCAATCACGTGGAATACCGCGAAATTAACTTAGATGAACAGCCAGAATTTGTAGAACATGTTAAAAACCTTGGCTTCAATGCTGCTCCAGTTATTCAAACACAGGATGAAGTATTTTCTGGTTTTCAACCAGCTAAGTTGAAGAAACTTTCTTAATAAACACAGTATTTTGCTTAAATAGGGGTCTAGCGTTAGCAACCTAACACTAGACCTTTTACTTGTAAAGAGAGGACTTCTCCTCTTCATTTTTTTGAACTAGAACTAGAAAAGGATTATTATGGGATTAAAATCTCTTGAAGATGTGACGTATTTTCGTCTTAACAATGAAATCAACCGTCCAGTAAACGGCCAAATCATGCTTCATAAAGATAAAGAAGCTTTAGATGCTTTCTTTAAAGAAAATGTTGTACCAAATACTAAAGCCTTTGACTCGATTACAGACAAGATTCAGTACCTTCTCGAGCACAATTACATTGAGAGAGCTTTTATCGAGAAATATCGTCCTGAATTTTTAGAGGAATTGGCCCAATTTATCAAAGACCAAAACTTCCAATTCAAGTCCTTCATGGCGGCTTATAAATTCTATAACCAATACGCTCTGAAAACAAACGATGGAGAATATTATCTTGAAAGTATGGAAGACCGTGTCTTCTTCAATGCTCTCTACTTTGCAGATGGAAATGAAGCTATCGCGCGAGATATCGCAAACGAAATTATCCACCAACGCTACCAACCAGCTACTCCTTCTTTCTTAAACGCTGGTCGTGCCCGCCGCGGAGAATTAGTTTCTTGTTTCTTGATCCAAGTAACCGATGACATGAATGCGATCGGACGTTCTATCAACTCTGCCCTCCAACTTTCACGTATCGGTGGTGGGGTTGGAATCTCCCTCAGCAATCTTCGCGAAGCTGGAGCACCGATCAAGGGCTATGAAGGAGCTGCTTCTGGGGTCGTACCTGTTATGAAACTGTTTGAAGATAGCTTCTCTTACTCGAACCAATTGGGACAACGCCAAGGGGCTGGGGTGGTTTACCTCAATGTCTTCCACCCAGATATCATCGCCTTCCTTTCAACTAAGAAAGAAAACGCCGATGAAAAAGTTCGGGTTAAGACTCTTTCACTTGGCGTCGTCGTACCAGACAAGTTCTACGAGTTGGCTCGTAAGAATGAAGAAATGTATCTCTTCAGCCCATACTCTGTAGAGCGTGAATACGGAGTGCCATTCAACTACATCGATATCACTGAAAAATACGATGAGTTGGTTGCTAATCCAAACATCCGCAAGACAAAAATCAAGGCCCGTGATTTGGAAACTGAAATTTCAAAATTGCAACAAGAATCTGGCTACCCATATGTAGTTAACATCGATACTGCTAACCGGGCAAATCCAGTTGATGGGAAAATCATCATGAGTAACTTGTGTTCAGAGATCCTCCAGGTTCAAGAGCCAAGCTTGATCAACGATGCCCAAGAATTTGTCCAAATGGGAACAGACGTCTCCTGTAACCTTGGTTCCACCAACGTGGTTAACATGATGACTTCACCTGATTTTGGACGTTCTATTCGTGCCATGGTCCGTGCCTTGACCTTCGTCACTGATAGTTCTCATATCGTCGCTGTTCCTACTATCGACCACGGAAATAGCCTTGCGCATACCTTTGGTCTTGGAGCCATGGGACTTCATAGCTACCTTGCCCAACAATTGATTGAATATGGATCACCTGAATCTGTTGAGTTTACGAGCATCTACTTCATGCTCATGAACTACTGGACTCTCGTAGAATCAAACAATATCGCACGTGAACGAGGCATTACCTTCCACAACTTTGAAAAATCAGACTATGCCAACGGTAGATACTTTGATAAGTACACGACTGGAGAATTTGTACCAAAATCTGATCGCGTCAAAGAACTCTTTAAAGATATCTTCATCCCTAGTGCAGAAGACTGGGCAGAATTGCGTGCGAAGGTTCAAGCAGATGGTCTTTACCACCAAAATCGCTTGGCTGTTGCACCAAATGGTTCTATCAGCTACATCAATGACGTCTCTGCTTCTATCCACCCAATCACACAACGGATTGAAGAACGCCAAGAGAAGAAAATCGGGAAGATCTACTACCCTGCAGCTGGATTGTCAACCGAAACCATCCCTTACTACACTTCTGCCTACGACATGGATATGCGTAAGGTGATTGATGTTTATGCGGCTGCAACTGAGCACGTAGACCAAGGTCTTTCACTGACCCTCTTTATGCGCAGTGACATTCCAAAAGGTCTTTACGAATGGAAAACTGAAAACAAACAAACCACTCGTGACTTATCTATCCTTCGTAACTACGCCTTTAACAAGGGTATCAAGTCTATCTACTATGTCCGTACCTTTACAGATGATGGTGGAGAAGTTGGTGCCAACCAATGTGAAAGCTGTGTCATCTAAGACACTCAGATCCATTGCTACCAAAAAGTCGGTTCGCCGACTTTTTGTGCGGTATTCTAACAATTGTGTTAAAATAATAATGATTGTATGATCGAATGAATTAGAAAAAGAAAGAGATTTCAAATGGAAACTTACTACAAAGCCATTAACTGGAATGCCATCGAGGATGTCATCGATAAATCTACTTGGGAAAAGCTAACCGAACAATTTTGGTTGGATACACGTATTCCTTTGTCAAACGACCTAGATGACTGGAGAAAGTTGTCTAATAAAGAAAAAGACCTCGTTGGTAAAGTCTTTGGTGGATTGACACTCTTGGATACCATGCAGTCTGAAACGGGCGTGCAAGCTCTTCGTGCAGATATTCGTACTCCCCATGAAGAAGCCGTCTTTAACAACATCCAATTTATGGAATCTGTCCACGCTAAGTCTTACTCTTCTATCTTTTCTACCTTGAATACCAAGTCAGAAATCGAAGAGATTTTCGAATGGACTGATACCAATCCTTTCCTTCAAAAGAAGGCAGAGATCATCAATGAAATCTACCTCAATGGCACTCCTCTAGAAAAGAAAGTTGCTAGCGTCTTTCTTGAAACCTTCCTCTTCTACTCTGGTTTCTTCACACCGCTCTATTATCTTGGAAACAACAAGTTGGCCAACGTGGCTGAGATCATCAAGTTGATCATTCGGGACGAATCTGTTCACGGAACCTATATCGGCTACAAGTTCCAACTCGGATTTAACGAATTACCAGAAGACGAACAAGAAAAGCTCAAAGAATGGATGTATGACTTACTCTACACCCTCTATGAAAACGAAGAAGGCTATACAGAGAGCCTCTATGACGGTGTTGGCTGGACAGAGGAAGTCAAGACTTTCCTTCGCTACAACGCTAACAAAGCCCTCATGAACCTGGGACAAGATCCGCTCTTCCCAGACTCAGCAGATGATGTCAACCCAATCGTCATGAACGGAATCTCAACCGGTACCTCTAACCACGACTTCTTCTCTCAAGTCGGAAATGGTTACCTTCTCGGTGAAGTAGAAGCCATGCAGGATGACGATTACAATTACGGACTATAGAACAAAAACCTTTCCAGACGGAAAGGTTTTTGAATGTAGACAACCTATTGTTTTACATAAAACAGTTAGATGATTTTCAAAAAATAACTTTTATTTTTTTAGCCATTAAAGAAGATTAAAAACTTTCCGAAGTGAGAAAAGTGCCTGAAACACAGTTGATTCAGGCACTCGGGAGTTTTGGAACCTTAGGTCCAAAACTAAGTCATGGAACTTCGTAGAAGTTCGCTGACGTCCGTACTCACCTAAGGAAAGTTTTTAAAATTACTTTATCTTCAATCTGAAACCTTTCCAGACGGAAAGGTTTTTTGTTGCAATTTTTTCTGATTGGATATGTTTCTTTTTAGAAAAAAGAGGTCGGACAAACATCCAACCTCTTCTGTTTATTACAATTTACCTGCTACGGCATCCAACAATTCTTGGATTTTCGCTTGGTTGCTTCCTCCCGCCATGGCCATGTCTGGTTTACCACCACCACGTCCATCGACGATTGGAGCCAATTCTTTGATCACATTACCTGCATGCACATCTTTTGTCTTGCTAGCAACAAGGACATTCACCTTGTCACCGATGGCTGCGACAAGGACAAGCACATCAGAGTAGTCTTTTTGTTTCCAGTTATCTGCGAAGGTACGAAGGGCACCTGCATCTGATACAGAAACTTGGCTTGCGATAAAGCTGTGACCATTTGCTTCTTGAACATTCTTGAAGACATCGCCTGCTGCCGCTGCTGCCGCTTTTTCCTTCAATTCTGCATTTTCTTTTTGCAATTGACGGAGTTGTTCTTGAAGTCCTTCAACCTTATGAGGAACTTCCTTGAGTTGAGGGGCTTTCAAGGTTGCTGCGACGGCTTTTAGTGCATCTTCTTGTTCACGATAAGCTTCAAAGGCTTCCTTACCAGTTACTGCTAAGATACGACGAGTTCCTGATCCGATCCCTTCTTCTTTGACAATCTTGAAGAGACCAATTTCAGAAGTGTTACCTACGTGAGTACCACCACAGAGCTCAACAGAGTAATCACCGATAGTGACAACACGGACTTCTTTACCGTATTTTTCACCAAAGAGGGCCATGGCTCCCATTTCTTTAGCAGTATCGATATCTGTTTCAATCGTTTCGACTGCGATTGCTTCCCAGATCTTTTCATTGACTTGTTGCTCAATAGCACGCAATTCTTCAGGAGTTACGGCTTGGAAGTGGGTAAAGTCAAAGCGAAGGAATTCTACTTCGTTGAGAGATCCTGCTTGGGTTGCGTGGTTACCAAGAATATTGTGAAGAGCCGCATGGAGCAAGTGTGTCGCAGTGTGGTTCTTCATAACACGGTGACGACGATTGGTATCAATAGCCAAGGTGTATTCTTGGTTCAAGGCAAGAGGAGCAAGAACTTCAACAGTATGAAGTGCTTGTCCATTTGGTGCTTTTTGAACATCTGTCACAGTCGCTACGACGTTCCCTTGAGCATCCAAGATTTGACCATGGTCCGCAACTTGTCCACCCATTTCAGCGTAGAAAGGTGTTTCTGCAAAGATCAGTGATGCAGTTCCTTCTGAAACAGCTTCTACTTCAGCATTGTCCGCTACGATAGCCACCAACTTAGAAGGCAATTGACTAGCATTATAGTTAAAGACACTTTCAACTGTGATATTTTGAAGGGTTTCATTTTGCATCCCCATAGATCCGCCTTTAACAGCTGATGCACGCGCACGTTCTTGTTGTTCCTTCATAGCTGCTTCAAAGCCTTCACGGTCGACTGTCATTCCAGCTTCTTCGGCGATTTCTTCTGTCAATTCTACTGGGAATCCGTATGTATCATAGAGTTTGAAGACATCTTGACCAGCGATAACCGTTTGGCCTTTTTCTTTCAAGTCTTCAACGATGGTTTGGGCAAAGTGTTGACCAGAGTTCAAGGTACGAGCAAAAGATTCTTCTTCACTCTTGATGATTTTTTCGATGAAGTCTTGTTTTTCAAGTACTTCTGGGTAGTAACTTTCCATGATCTTCCCAACGGTTGGAACCAATTTATACAAGAAGGTTCCTTCGATCCCCAATTTTTGACCATGCATAGAAGCACGACGGAGGAGACGACGAAGAACGTAACCGCGACCTTCATTACCAGGAAGAGCCCCATCTCCAATCGCAAATGAAAGCGAACGGATGTGGTCTGCAATCACCTTGAAGCTCATGTTGTCGCCATCTGGATCATAGGTTTTACCAGACATCTTTTCAACTTCACGGATAATCGGCATGAAGAGGTCTGTTTCAAAGTTGGTCTTCGCCCCTTGGATAACGGCTACCAAACGCTCTAAACCAGCGCCCGTATCAATGTTCTTGTGTGGCAATTCCTTGTATTCGCTACGAGGTACAGCAGGGTCTGCGTTAAATTGTGACAAAACAATGTTCCAGATTTCGATGTAACGGTCGTTTTCGATATCTTCTGCAAGCAAGCGAAGACCAATATTTTCAGGGTCAAAAGCTTCACCACGGTCAAAGAAGATTTCAGTATCTGGTCCAGAAGGTCCCGCACCGATTTCCCAGAAGTTGTCTTCGATTGGAATCAAGTGACTTGGATCCACACCAACAGCGATCCAACGGTTGTATGAATCCTTATCATCTGGATAATAGGTCATGTAAAGTTTTTCTTTGGGGAAGTCAAACCATTCTGGACTTGTCAAGAGTTCATAAGCCCAAGTGATGGCTTCATCACGGAAGTAATCCCCGATGGAGAAGTTCCCCAACATTTCAAACATAGTATGGTGACGAGCAGTCTTCCCTACGTTTTCGATATCATTGGTACGAATAGCCTTTTGAGCATTGGTAATCCGTGGATTTTCAGGTTTGATGGTTCCATCAAAGTATTTCTTAAGAGTGGCAACCCCTGAGTTGATCCACAAAAGGGTTGGGTCATTTACAGGAACCAAGCTAACAGATGGTTCTACAGAGTGGCCTTTGCTTGCCCAGAAATCAAGCCACATTTGACGGACTTGTGCACTAGATAATTGTTTCATATTTTTCTCCTCATTTTTTTAAGATTAATTTGCGCCTGCTTCTAACATTTCGACATAATCGATGGCGACACACAGTGAGATGACTAAATCAGCGTATTCATCCTCATAAATCGATACTTGATAGGTAGAGGTTAGATGAAAGAGTTCTTTGCTAATCTCAGCGACGATTTGATCCCGATCATCGAACAATTTGAATTCTAGGTCCCAGATATTTCCCTGCACCCGAAGCCCCAAATCTTCGATATCGTATTTGTCTCTAAAGAGCGTCAGCTTTTTATGGATAAAAAAGCGGTCCCCATCCTTCAACTCAACCACAAACTTGGGAAGAAAGCTGATTGTTTTTTTAGTAATATGGCTAACTTTTTCTCCATTCTTATCATAAATGGTAAAAGTCTTGGGAATCTTAAGAAAGGATCCCTCAACCTGGTATTCAACATTTCCTAACTCATCTTTGATATCGAAACGTTCGCCACCCAATCGAAATTTTTGTTTCACTTGATAGGTTCGCATCTTTTGATCTCCTTTGAAAAGCTCCAGAGAACGATTCACAAACAAAAGACAAGCCACTAAACGAAGGGCGAAAAACCGCGGTACCACCTTCATTCAATGAACTTGTCATTCTTCATTTTGTATGCAATTGTCTCAGCTGAGTAGCAAAATCATTTCTCTTCCATGGCTCGCACCCCCGCCACTTCTCTGATTCCGAGTAACAATGATTTATTCTCAACTATTTCATTATACAAGTTCCAAAAGGAACCGTCAACTATTTTTTAGATGATGAGCTGCTACCGCTTGTTTCAACACCGATATTTTGCAAATATTGGTTGAATGTTGATTTGAAGGCATCATCTTTGACCTTGATATTGGCATTGGTCATCGCTTTTGCAATAATGCTACGGATGTAGTTGGTATCTTGCTTACGACCGTCAACAATGATCTCTTTCAAACGTTTTTCGTATTTCTTCCAGTCAGAACCTTTTTCTGTCTTCTTATTCAATTTGACAATATAGTAGCTAGCAGAATAGTTTTGACCTGCTGAAACTGTGATCACATCTGAAATCCCGTTTTCATCCAATTTAAAGGCAGCTTCTTTGACTTGAGATGGGATACCTGATGTTCCTGAATCGAACTTAACTTCGCCACCTTTGTCTTTTGTAGCAGTATCTGTCGAATTGTCTTTGGCGATTTGGGCAAAGTCTGCACCTTCTGCTTTAGCTGCTTCCAACACTTCTTTTGCTTTATCTTCTGAATCTAACTTGATAATTTGTGCTGTTACTTCTGGTGTGTAAGATTCAAAAGCCGCCTTGTAGTCTGACTCTTTGATATCTTTCTTAGCAGCTTGGTTGACTGCATATTCCAACAACATATTGCTACGGATTTGTTTCTTCGCTGTTTCTTCCGTCAAGCCTTGTTGTGCCAAGTAAGCATCGAATTGGTTACCCAATTGTTTCTTTTGTTTAGCCAATTCTTTATCGACTTCTTTATCAGAAACTTTTGATCCATATTCTTTTTCAAAGACTTTATTAATGGTCATTTGGAAAAGAACTTGTTGAGCACCTTGGTTGGTTTTGATTTCATTATAGAAATCAGAAACTGTGATCGTGTCCCCTTTCATGGTCACGACATCTTTGTTTGTGCCATTGGCACACGCTGCTAGTGTTACGACTGATAGCAAGGTCACAGCACCCGCTACAAGTTTTTTCTTCATGAAAATTATTCTCCGTTCCTTTTTAAACTTCTTCTATTTTACCACAAATTAGAGAGAATACCTTAAATTTACCTAAAAAGAGCTAGGATCTGGTAAGGTTACCGTCTCTGCATTTTTCCGAATCATCAAAATACCATCTCCAAGTGGCACCAAACTAGCGGTCAAATCTGGATGATTGAGAGTCGCATGAAAGAGGTTCTGAAGCCCCCGGTAAATGGTTCGTTGCCCACGACGCACTTCCATGATGTCCTTGGCAACATCTCCTCCTTGGAAAATATCATCCAGTACCACGATTCCCCCAACCTCTAAGAGTTCGAGAATTCGTGGCAAAAAGACGATGTACTTAGACTTAGCAGAGTCCATAAAGACAAAGTCATAGGTCTCTGTTAAATCCTGCAAGACATCTACCGCATCTCCTTCAAGCAAGGTGATTTGCTTTCTCTGATCGTATTTAGCCAGATTTTCCTTGGCAAAGCCAATCATCTCTTCATTCCGATCAATAGTGGTAATTTGTGCGTCGGGAGCATTTTCAGCCATTAAGAGCGCTGAAAACCCAATTGCTGTCCCAATTTCCAGGATTTTCTTTGGTTGTAGGGCTTGCAGGAGTAGTCTAAAGTAAGCTACCGTTTCATGCGGAATAATCGGAATATTTTCCTTGCGGGCGAATGCTTCTAACTCCTCCAAGGCACCTGCTACCGGTTTTTGACGCGTGCGCATAA
>CABSRC010000069.1 GCA_902480035.1 uncultured Streptococcus sp.
AGTTGCAGGCTAATAACACAGATGACCGTTTTGCGGAGCTTCCCTTTTCCAGCAAGCAAGTGGTGCAAGTAGCGCGTGATTTGAAGGCTTCTGGCTTTAGTGGGGTCTTATTGGTAGTGACCAATCCAGTTGATGCCGTTACTCAACTCTATCAACAATATACCGGCCTTCCAAAAGAACAGGTGATTGGGACAGGGACCTTGCTGGATACAGCTCGGATGAAGCGTGCAGTTGCGGATCGTTTGCAGGTTTCTCCTGCTAGTGTATCAGGCTACAACCTCGGTGAGCATGGGAATTCTCAATTTGTCGCTTGGAGTCAGGTCCGTGTTAAGGGACATGCTATTACCGATCTCTTCTCTCAAGAAGAGCTTGACGCCATCAACTACGAGTCCTTACGCGGTGGCCACACAGTTTTCTTTGGCAAATTCTATACCAATTTTGGGATTGCAGCAGCAGCCCAACGCCTGGCAGAAGCTGTGATCAATGATAGTCACGAGGAGATGCCAGTGTCTAACTATCGTCCAGAATATGGAACCTATCTTGGCTACCCAGCGATCGTGGGTCGAAAAGGAATTCTTGAACGATTGGATTTGCATTTGACAGAAGAAGAAAAAGAAAAATTGCTCCATTCAGCCGAAACTATCAAAGAAAATACACGAAAAGGATTGGAGCATGCATAAAAACAAGAGGCTGGGACAAAAGTCCTAGCCTCTCAATTATTTTTGGATTGTCGAGCAAGACGCAGTGGTTGAGTGGGCTCTACTACGCTGATTTCATCAGCTTTTACAGCCCTACTCAACTGTGCGGGGGTGGGAAGACGAACTCTTTTTTACTAGTCGGAGTTCTTTCCCACTCCCTTTTTTCTGCAATTTTTTCGAATGGTATAAGTGAGGGGATTCCCTATACGAAATCATCGGAGGTTGCTATGAAGAAACGACACGAGTATGTATCGCCCACCTTGGATTTGATGGCAAAAAAGATTTTTAGTCTGCCAGATGTGACAGCCAAATTCATCCGCGAAGTATTGGATCTGCCAGTAGAGTCCGTTGAGATTTTAGAAGGAGACCAGATCCATGAGCAGGGGTTTTTAGGAGATCTTCCTTTTGAAACATCTGTTGATGTGAGAGCAAGACTAGATAGTGGGCTTGAAGTCATCATTGAGATTCAAGTTTTGAAGCAAGAGTATTTCTTGAATCGTTTTCACTATTATTTAGCCAATCAACTGGTAGAAAATGTCCAACGCAAGCGAAAGAAAGGGGCGACCCATTCTATGTACCAGGAGCTGGAGCCGGTCTATGGGATCGCTATCCTGGAGAGAAGTATTTTTCCTCATTTAGATTCACCCGTCAATGTCTATGAAATGCGCCATACAGTAGACGGGACACCTCTTTATAGCTCTCGAAAGGATGGAGTAGCGCACAATATGTTAAAGGTTGCCTTTTTAGAGTTGGATAAGTATAATGAAAGTAGAGATACGGAGTTGAACGCTCACTGGAGACAATGGCTTGAATTTTTTGGCAATCGCCCATTCAGTCATCAACCAGATCAAGTGATCGAGCAGGCAGAATCACTCCTGATCCCATCAAATTGGACAAGGGAGGAAAAAGAAATGATTGATGAACGGATTCGTATCAGAGAAAATTGGGAAATGAGCATGGATACCTTTCGGAAAGAACAACTGGAAGCCGGTTTTCAGAAAGGGTTGAAAAGAGGTCTCGAACAAGGTCTCGAACAGGGATTGGAACAAGGCAGACAAGAAGGCATGGAGCTGGGAGTTCAAGCTGTTCAGCAGTCTCTGATTCAAAAACTATCTTTGAAGGGGATGAGTATCGAGATGATTGCTGAAATGACGGATTTATCCAGCGAATCCATCAAAAAAATGTTGGCTACTGATTCGTCTAACGAGGAGTAGTAGAGAGAACAGAATTTTGGGATTGAGAATTACCTTGCTGATAAAAAAGCAGTTCTAAAATGGATTGTAAAGATCTCTGGGAGTCGTTTTTCTTGGATGTTGTTCCTCTACAGATTTATACGGTTGTGATTTATTGAAGGTTGGAGACTTTTGTCCAACCTTTTTTCTCATTCTTCTTGGCCCATCCTTAGTGAAATGGAATAAAAGTTTAAAATGTCCGAGTTGTAATCCTTGACATTACATTATGATCCTGTATAATAGCTATTGTAACAAAAAATATTACAACAGAAAGAGGAAACAACTATGAAAAACATTTTATTTATCGTCGGATCCCTTCGTCAAGGATCTTTCAACCATCAAATGGCCCAGAAAGCAGAAAGCCTTCTTGAAGGAAAAGCAACGGTGACTTACTTGGACTACAAGGACATCCCAATGATGAACCAAGATTTGGAAACGCCAACCTTGCCAGCTGTGCAAGCAGCACGTGATGCGGTCCTTGCTGCGGATGCCATCTGGATCTTCTCACCAGTCTACAACTTTGCCATTCCAGGTGTAGTGAAAAACCTGATCGACTGGCTTAGCCGTGCCCTTGACCTGTCAGAAACTCGTGGTCCATCTGCCCTCCAAGACAAGATCGTAACCGTCTCTTCAGTCGCTAATGCAGGACACGAGCCAATGTTTGCGGCTTACCAAGCCCTCTTACCATTCGTTCGTACTCAAGTAGTGGGAGACTTCACAGGAACAACTGTTAACCCAGAAGCCTGGGCAACAGGTGAATTAGTCTTGACAGATGAAGCAATCGCAGGATTAGAAAAACAAGCACAAGCCTTATTAGAAGCATAAGAAAAGCATAAAAAAAGTTGAGACAGAAGTCTCAGCTTTTTTTAAATACTAAACAATTGTCCGAAGAAGTAAGTCACACCCATGGTGAGAAGGCCAATGATCAGGTTGCGAAGCATGGCTGGCTTGGTTGGTGCTTTTCCTAGTTTCGCACTGGTATAGCCAGTGAAGATCAAGGATAGTCCAACAACGAAGACTGTCACTGGAATGCGATAGTTAACTGGAAAGAGAATGATAGAGAGCATTGGAGGAAGGGAACCAATAGAAAAAGCAAGGAAGCTAGATGCAGCTGCATGCCAAGGATTGGTAAATTCTTCGTATTCAATGCCGTATTTCTCTTCGACCAAGGCTTTGAGGGGGTGTTTCAGAAAGGCCCGCTCTGTTAGAATTTTTGCTGAAGTTTCACATTCTCCATTTTCAAGATAAGCATGGTAGAGAGAGTCTCTAGCTAACTTTGGATCACGATCTAATAAGGCTTGTTCGCGGTTCACAGCAGCTTCTTCCGTGTCTTTTTGTGTGGAAACAGAAACATACTCACCACCCGCCATCGAAAAGGCACCGGCCAGAATTGCAGACAAGCCAGATAAGAAAATGATCCAGATGTTATGCGTGGCACTGGCCACCCCGATCACCACTCCAGCGATAGAAATGATTCCATCATTGGCCCCTAGAACCGCAGCTCTCAAAATATTCAAGCGATCGCTAAATGATTCATCTACTCCATGTTTTATTTCAGTCATACAATGTCTCCTTTTCCTTATTTAGAATGATTATAAATAAAATACAGAAAGAAATCAAGGATTTTAACTCAAATGATAAAAGTTAGACAATTTAATGGAACCTTTTAGTTGTAAAATTTGACATTACAAGCAAAATGGAGAGAGAAT
Source organism: uncultured Streptococcus sp. (assembly GCA_902480035.1). Classification (GTDB taxonomy): domain Bacteria; phylum Bacillota; class Bacilli; order Lactobacillales; family Streptococcaceae; genus Streptococcus. The sequence continues at coordinate 3,640 of CABSRC010000069.1, forward strand.
TTGACATACACCTATCCTATCAAGGTTTATTTAGCAGAAGTGCATAATTTTTGAGGATCCTGATGGCATTCTAACGCGAGTGCGGAAAGGATAACAAAAAACAGCAGGCTTCCTGCTGTTTTTTGACGAGATAAGTTAGTTGTTTTCATTATCTTTTCCCACAACCCAAAATAAGAGAAGGAGTTGGAAGATGCCTAAGGCAAATAAGGCCATGAAACCGTTGCGACTTCCTTTAGCTGTGGCTTGGGTGAAATCCAGCTTTTGATTGGCTTGGCTCATGGCAACGATCAAGGAAGCCAGAGTTGTTCCAACAGCACCTGCAAATTGTTGCAAGGTATTAAAGATCGCGTTGGCATCGGGTTGCTCTTCCAGAGAGAGTTGTTTCTGTCCGTTTGTCATGATATTGACAAAGGCCAGTCCCATACCGGTCATGAAGATCATGTAAAAGATAAGAATCAAGCCATTTGTCAGCTTCAGTCCAAAGAGGGTAAAGTGGAAATGGGCCAGAAGGATGAAAGCAGCTCCAAGGAGAATCGGTTTGCGGGCGCCCAACTTATCTAGAATGAGACCGGAGAAAGGAGCAAACCCTGCTCCAATGATGGCTCCTGGAAGCAGCATCAAGGCTGCAAGCGTAGTGCTTGAGTGGTTGACCAATTGGACATAATTAGGAAGAAGAAAACTCATGGCAAGAGAGCCTAATTGAAAGGTGAAGAAGGCTAGAATATGGCCAGTGAGACGATGATTTTTCAAAATAGAAAGATTGATAATGGGAGTCTCTAACTGATTGGACCGCCAGACCAAAAGAACCAGTCCCAAGCTTCCGATCACCAGCCAACCAAGCACAGAAAAACTGAAGAACGCATGATCCGCTAGGCCATGAATACCTAGAATCAACCCTATGAAAAGGGCAATGATGGCAAGAAGGCTCACGATATCAAAGGTTTCCCGCTTGACTTTACTGATTTGCTCAATGGAGCGAAGTCCTGCAACTAGTGAGGCCAGAAGGATCGGGAATTGAACTAAAAAGATGGACCGCCAGCCGAAGCTAGCTGTTAAGAGTCCACCGACAGTAGGCCCAATAGCGGGTGCAATGGCTGTAATCAAGGTCCCCACTCCCATCATGAGACCGATCTTACGTTTTGGGACTTGTTCTAAAATGATATTAAACATCAGAGGGAGGGCAAAACCAACCCCCATTCCTTGGACCAATCGCCCCAGGACCACAAAGCCAAAATTTGGAGCTAAGAAGTCGATAAGAACACCTAAAACAGATAGGAGATTTCCAACTAAAAAGATGGACTTCATTTTAAAGGAACGTTTGAGATAAGCAGATAAGGGGACCACACAGGCAACCACTAGAAGATAGATGGTCGTAACCCACTGGACGGTTGCGGTGTTGATCTCAAATTCCTTCATCAATATTGGAAAGGTGATGTTCATGGCAGTTTCTCCAGCCACCCCGCAAAAGGACAGGATCCCTGTCGCAAAGATCGCGAACAAGACCTTGGCTGAAATTTTTTCTTGTGACATAGACGTCTGATTCCTCCTAAATCTTCCTATAATGTTGTAAAAATGGCCTGAAAATCCATCGTAGCGATCTCATTTCCCGTCAAATCCAATTGCTATGAGCATAGCAGGACCGACGTTAACATGATTCATCGTTTTGTTAGCTAACAAATAGTATAGAGGAAATGAAGACCCCTGTCAAAGAGTTTTTGAAAAGTTTTGAAAATTTTAACAGCATTCTCAACTGATGACGTCTCTACAAACGAAAGGAAAGGCTCGCCAGTATGGTATAATAAGAAGAAAGTAAGCAACGTGAATAAGTCAATCAACTCGAACAGGAGGCCCTATGACCAAGTATTTAGTCCAGAAGTTTTTCTGGTTACGAGAAAAAAGTTTGATTCAAATTTCCCAGAAGACCCTGGTTTCCTTATTTCCTTTTTTCCTATTTTCAGGGATCATTCGGGTGATCGCTCTATCAGTCTTTTCCGATCGAGGCTATATCCATCAGCTCTTTTCGATGGATAGCTGGTTGCCGTGGGATCAAGCTATTAGTCAAGTCCTTATCAATTTTTCCAACTTTCTAGGAGGTCTAGCTGGGCCTTTAGCGACTTACTTCGCTGGAAAATACACAGCTGGGCACTATGGTAGAAGTACAGGGACAGCTGGAGTGACAGCTCTTTTGGTCAGTCTAATAGTGGGGTCTCAGGAATTGTTGGTGGGACCGCTCCATGACGGGCAACTGACGCGTATCAACTTACCCGCGACGACCAATATCGTCTTAGCGATTTTTTTAGGCTATCTAATTGGGCAGATCTTTCGTCTATCCAAGGCCAGTGATGACCAGATTGTAGACAAGGATTTCATCTATCAACCCAAGACGGTGCGTCCCATTTTCTTGTCCTTAGTTCTAGGGGTCAGCCTCAATCTTCTTTTGGTTCTTGGAAATCAATTTAATATTTTTCAGACTATCCGACAGTTCTTGGCTTCTCTAACGGTAAGCAGTCATCATCTCTTGTCCACCTTTAGCATGGGTCTTTTTAGTAGCCTATCTGCTTGGTTTGGTAATAGTCAAGCCTTTGCCTTGAATTCTATCGCGGATGATAACTTTGCTTTGGAAAATCTCACCTACGCTGTGACGCATCATACAACGACAGGTATTCCTTATCCCTATACCTTGACCAATTTGTATCGGAGTTTTGGTCTGGTGGCAGGTGTTGGAGCTGTCCTATCGCTTTTGGTGGCGATCTTGCTGGTTTCACGAAGTCAAAAGGACAAGAAAGTTAGTCTCCTCAGCATTTTTCCAAGTCTCTTTAACAATGGGGCTTCATTCATGGTAGGGATACCGGTCCTTCTCAATCTACTTTATGTGATTCCTTTCTTATTGATCCCTTTGGCGAATATGGCGATAGCAGCTGTAGCTTTGTGCTTCAAACTGATGCCGGCAGCTGTCTATCCAGTGCCAGACGGGACTCCTAGCCTTCTCTATGCCTTTATTGGGACAGGAGGAAGTCTGAGGGCTTTAGCTGTAAGTATACTTTGTTTTGCCGTCGATGTGCTCCTTTATCTACCATTTGTCCGCATGGGAAATCGTATCCGAAAAGATTTAAAAGTGAAAGGAGAAAGCGATGAAGCCATCTAAAAAAACAGCAATCGTCCTTACTTTGGTCAGTCTTTTCTTGATCGCTTTAGCCATTCCTTCTTATAGCTGGACTCGGACCAATGTTTCAAGAATCGAGAAATTTTATAATTCAAAATTGTCTCCCATCATCATGATCCCGGGAAGCTCAGCGACAGAGAACCGCTTTGATGGCTTGGTGACCAAGCTCAACCAAGACCGCCAAGGAACCAAACACAGCCTGCTCAAGGTCAAAGTTTGGAATGATGGGCATATCACCTATAGTGGAAGTATTGATGCCAAGGACAATGAGCCAGTAATTGTGGTTGGTTTTGAAAACAACAAAGATGGCTATAGCAACATTAAAAAGCAAGCTAAACTATTTAATCAAGCCTTCGAAGCCCTTCAAGAAAAATATAATTTTAATAATTTTAAGGGCTTGGGTCATTCCAACGGTGGCTTGATTTATACAGCCTTTATTGAAAATTACCTGGGGGATTACGATGTGGATCTCAAGACCCTCATGACCATCGGAACTCCCTACAATTTCACGGAGACCAATATCAAAAATAAATCTGAGATGTTAGCTGACTTTATCAAGGGAAAAGAAGCTATCCCCACAACCCTTCATATGTATTCAGTAGCAGGGACCATCACCTATGATTCAGATGAGTTGGTCCCAGATGCCAGTGTTTCTGCTGGGAAATATATCTACCAAAACCAAGCAGCTAGCTATACGGAGATTACGGTGACGGGGGAAGATGCCCAGCACTCGGACCTTCCAACCAATGATGAGGTGGTTGCCTTGGTGAAAGAGCATATTGAAAGTCAAACGGATCGTCGAGCCAAACCGAATAAAATAAACTAAGTGTGAAGAAGGGATTCCTTCCTCACCTTTTTTTTAGTATAATAAAGTTTAGTATGAAAATAAGGGAGATTATAGGAAATAAGATGAAAAGAAAAAAATGGGTGCAGTTAGGAATAGTGGCTTCGAGTATGGTCATGTTAACAGGATGTTACCAAAGATACCAACGTCAGTCCAGTCCCAAAAAAGAGGCTGCAACAAGCCAGACTTCAGCAAAGAAACAAGCGAAAAAAACAGATAACAAACAATTATATCAGTCTGTTTTTTCAGACTACCAAAAGATTTTTGCCACTTCAAAAGATTTAGATGCTATTTCCAAATTGAATGATGCATTAGCTAAAGAAGATCGGATGATCAATAGCTGGGTGATCGAGACCGTGATCAATCAGCCAGATGCCGTTCGCTATGCCTTTAAGGACTTAAATAACGATGGGGTAGATGAGATGATCATCGCCAATCAGCAGACCGATGGAAACTACTTTGTGACGGGAGTCTACTATCTCAAGAACCAAAAACCGACTCTGCTAGCTGAAGGTTTCGTCGCTGGACACGGTGGAGCGCGCAATGCGACGACCCTCTATCAGGGAGGAGAAGTCTTAGAAGTCAGCTGGATGTCAGGAACTGGCCGTGGGGTAGCTGTGCTTTCACGGATAGAAAAGACGCCTCAAGCTGCGACCAAAGTCCAGGAAGAAGAAGTTCAAGTACCTGGTTCAGATCTGAATAGCCTCTTTGGAAAATCGGATGAGAATAAACTGGATCTCAAGGCTTTTGACTGGCAAACTTTTGACAGCGCACCATCAGCGGGAAATAGCCAAAGCCAGGAAAAAACGCCTTGGAATGCTGAAAAATCAGCAAAATTAGCAGAATTTATGAAGACCTGGGGCGAAAAGATGGGGCAACCCAACTACCAAAAAGGCATCGCTGGCGGTGATGTAGGACCAGACAACCTCTATACTCTAGAGGAAAATAGCAAGATGGATGCCATTTATACAGATACTGGTCAGGGAAATGCAAAATACCGCATCGTGGAACGCTATAGCAATTGGGACAAGTATCCAGATGTGCATAGTTATTTCTTTGCCATTACAGATACAGGAGAAGGCATTGTCTTTCATTCTCCAACGACCAATGGTGGAAAAATGTATCTAAAACCAACGGATAACAAGGAACTTCAAGAAGAATTTACACAGTTGCTTCATCAATAAAAAGAAGAATAAACCAGAAAAAGACTGTTTTTCTGGTTTTGTTTATTCAAATAATGAATAAAAATACAATAAAAGAAATAATTTTTAGGATATAAAATATGTTAAAAACTAGTGATAATTAGCGGTGCATAAGTATTTGAAAACAGAAAATGTTTGAC
>CABSRC010000070.1 GCA_902480035.1 uncultured Streptococcus sp.
CTAGATGCAATGCTCTCGCTTGACTCCATAATGGTCGCTTCGGGCTTTCTAAAAAGCGTTTCGAGGCGATTTTGAAGGACTGCTAGAGGCGTCCGTAACTCATGTGAAGCATTTTCCACGAATGCCTTTTGTTTTTGCATACTCTCAAGTAGGGGCTTAACACTGAGACGTGCTAGGAAGAGACTAGCGAATAAGGAGATTCCCCAGAAGCAAATCATGACGAGTGCGATCTGACTCTCGTGCTCTTCACTGGTCTGTTCTAGCTGACTGATATTGGTCATGACAACCGCATACTTGACGTCGCTATCTCCGTCATCAGACAAGCCCAAATCCGTCATGTAAGCCCGGTAACTTTCTTTTTTCCCGTAACTATTTGTGATTTGGAGTTGGGAAACCTTGTTAAGCAATTTACGACCAAACGTCACCGTTTTGAAGTTTAAAAACCCATTTCCCGTTGTTAAGTTTTGATATTTTTTGTTCAGTAGAACAACAGTGGTATTGGAAGTAACGTCTCCTTTTGGTTCCGATTTATCAGGATTAGGCATCATCATCTCATGCTCATCACCCTCTTTGGAATTAGACTGTTTCTGATCCCGGTTGGCAATAGCTATAATGGAATAAGGATCCTGACTCAAGGTCTTGAGATTCTCATCGACCGTTGTATAGAGACTCGAGCGCATGACCTGAATAATAATCAAGGTCATGGCTGAGAATATCAAGGTGAAGAGACCAAAATATCGGATGAAGTAAGAAAAATCATCTTCTCCGACTGTTTTCTTAATCCTTGTTAGCATCTTTTAAGATATACCCCACACTGCGTAATGTTTGCAAGCTCTCAACAAAATCAGTACCTTTTAATTTCTTACGGATTTTTGAAACATAGACTTCAACCACTGAGATAGTTGTGTCACTGTCAAAGCCCCAGAGACGATCGAAGATCTGTGTCTTTGGAAGGATGACATTTTGGTTTTGAAGGAAATAGACCAAGAGATCGAATTCCTTCCCAAGAAGTTCCACTTCCTTATCGTCCACGTAAGTCGAATTGGTAGATAAGTTGACCTTCAAATTGCCATAATTAAGGGTGTTTTCATTGACCTTACCTGAGCGCTTCAAGAGAGCTTGAATCCGCATCTTAAGCTCTTCAAGATAGAAAGGCTTGGTGAGGTAATCGTCTGCTCCTAGCTCAAAGCCGTGCCCTTTGTCATCCAAACTTTCTTTGGCTGTCATGATCAAAACAGGTGTTGTCACGCCTTTTTCACGCAATTCTTTCAAAACATGGAATCCGTCTTTTTCAGGAAGCATGAGGTCCAGCAGAATCAAATCATAGATCCCGCTTTCTGCTTCGTAAAGACCTTCTTCTCCGTCAAAGACCTGCATAACGTCCGCAAAATCATCTAAAAAATCAAATACTGAATTTGATAAACCAAGGTCATCTTCGACCAATAGAATTTTAATCATCGTCGTATCCTCTTCTCTTTCCTGAGTGAGTCTTTCTAATCTATTCTTAACCATTATAACACGACTTGCCTTCATTTCCTATAGTTTAGAACCTGGTTTGATGATCAAATTCAGTCTATCTGAGGAAGGCTTATTCTATGAGTTTGTCGTGTTTTCTTTGTTATTTTGACTATCACTCGTCTTGTTTTTATTTTTTGAATTCTTCTTATTGGACTTCTTAGAAGAACCCTGGTTTTCATCTTGTCCGCCAGATTGGTTCATGCCATTTTCTGGACCATTTCCTTGAGGGCCACCATTGCCTTCCTGTGGCATTTGACCAGGTCCACCTCCATGCGGGCCACCTTGAGGACCACCGCCTTGAGGACCGCCGTCCTGTGGGCCACCATTTTGCTGGTTTCCTTGTGAAGCCTGGCCATTTTTACTATTTTCTTGCTGATTGGTTCCTTGGTTTTGACCCGTTTGGACCGGTTGAGAAAATTGTTGGTTATTAGAAGATTGTGAGGCGATAACACCGACCCCAAAGCCACTTCCAGCACCGACCAACAAGCCACCAACTGCTGCCATACCGATCCACCACTTAGGGCTTCGTTTGAGGACAACCATTTTTTCTTTGGATTCTTGCGTTTCGACTACTTGTTTTGTTTCTTTTTGATTCATCTTTTTACCTTTTATCTTTTTTACAAGTACTTGTCTTTTAAATTTTAAAGGGAGCTCGATCCTTTAAGTAAGGCGATTATACTGTAGAAGTCTTAAACAGGCCTAAATTTTTACTTAAAACAACCTAAAACGACTGGGACTATTGACAGGATGAAACCGATATTGTAGAATAGTTACCATAAAATAAAATAGAGGTTAACTGTTATGAAGAAAATCTTTCCTTTAGTGCTCATCTCCATTGGAGTAGCTATGATCTCCGTCCTATCTCAATTTACCCTTCCATTTGGTCCAATTCCTTTAACCCTGCAAACGCTCATGATCGGGATTATCGGGACCATCTATAAACCCAGTCATGCTTTTGTCACAGTCTGCCTCTACCTACTTCTTGGTTTCTTAGGTTTCCCAGTATTGGCAGGTGGTGCTGGTGGCGCTTCGCATTTCCTTGGCCCTACTGTTGGTTTCCTCCTCTTCTTCCCATTCCGAGCGTGGATCACGTCTCTATTTACCAATGCCAAATCCAGCGTGCTGACCATTTTCCTTGCTAATTTGTTCAGTAGTGCTCTCCTCTTTGTAGCTGGAGCTATCGGCTTTATGCTGGTCACGCATACCGATATCCAAAAAGCATTTGCTTTAGTCGTTGCTCCCTTTATCCTTGCCGACCTCATCAAACTGATCATCATCACGATCACCAGCAAAGCTATTTTTGCCAGCCTCAAACACCACTGGTATTTCAAATAAGATACAAAGGGTACGAACATACTAAAATAAGCAACATCTGAACACAGTTGTTGCTTTTTGTTGTAGGTATATCTCTTCAATTGAAATCCTTTTAAATGGATTACTATTTCGTAGAAGAACCTTCTATCTAACCTCCTTCCTTTATTTTTCCTTATAAAGAACTCTCAAGATCAGTAACTGTGTTAGCAAAATCCAGATGATCAGAATAGTGAAGTCAAAAAATGAGACGTGACCATGACTATAGACGCAAGCTCGTAGGAGGTTGACAGAAGGGACAAAAGGAAAAATATGGTAGAGATGGTTTATCCAAACCGGAAGACGACTTGCAGGGTACATGATTGGTGAAAACATCAAACCAATCATAAGAATTAACTGAGACATCAGCGTGACAATATTGGGAGAAAAAGTATACGCAATGGCAAATCCAAGACTGATCATTGTAAGACAGATAAGTAATAGGATGAAAATAGCCAGAATAGATACATTTAAACGGACAGAAAAACGAAAATAGCCCAGGATAACAGAAATGAACACTCCAGGTAAAATAGCAATCATCCACATCCAAAGATCTGCTAAGGAAATCAGAATTCGAGGTATTGGAAGGGCTCGTACATAGTCTACATGTCCTTCTGACTTCGCATTTGCTATAACAGGAGATGAGATAGTACAGCCAATAGAAATAATTCCTATCAGAACTGAACCAGAAGAGAGATAGTAGGCAGCTGTCGTATCAATTTTACCTATCACCAGTGGATAACCAAAAAGAAGTGAAATAGATAACAGAACCTGAGCTAGCGTAAAGAGTAGAAATAGATCTTTTTGACGAAGATAGTTCCAACGAAGTAAGTAAAAAAATTGAGTCATATCAGTTTGTCAACTCCTCTCTATAAAGATCTGAAATGGATATGTTTTTCTGAGTAAGTGACAGATTGAAAATATTCTTTCTATCCAATTCCTGTGTGATTTTTGGTAGCAGTCTCGTTAACTCCTTCTCTTCTATTTCAATCTGGCAGATCGAACCATTGATAATGGTGTAATCTTGAAATAGAGCTAAGCTATCTTTATTCCTAAACTCAAAAGATATTTGATACTGTTTTTGATAGGTTATTTGCTGAACTGGTCCTGATTTGATTAACTTCCCATGGTTAAATAAGGCATAGTTGTCAGCATATTTTTCAACTTCTAAGAGATTATGCGTCACGATAATAATGGTATGACCTTTATGCGCTAGCTTCTGTAATAATTGCCATTGTTTTTCACGACGTATTGGATCAACATCGTTCGTCGGCTCATCAAGAAGAATGATGGTCGGAGATCCGATTAAAGCCATTGCAAAAGAGGTCAGACGCTTTAAACCACCTGAAAGGTCCTTTCCTTGTTTTGCCCGGTACTCCTTAATTTCCAAATCGGTTAAGAGCTGATCCATTTCTTTTTGCAAATCCAAGGTGTTTAACCCTCTCATTCTTCCAAGCATTTCTATGTTTTGTTCCACCGTCAATTTCTCAAGTGGCGCATACTGTTGAGACATATAGCTCATCATTGAGCGAGCTCGTTTACGATTTTGAACAAAAGAAATACCTCCATAGCAAACGTCTCCCTGATCAGGTTTGGTAAAACCAATCATTTGATTTAAGAGGGTGGACTTACCAGCGCCATTGTGTCCTAAAAAAGCTGTAATTTTAGCAGCTTCTATTTCTAAGGAAATATGATTATTAGCAAAACGTTGCTTATCAAATGATTTTGTCAAATCTCTAATAGTCAGTGTCGCAAATGTCTTCATCTTATCACTCAAGACTGAGAAGATTTTCCCAGCTTCCTTCATTTTTGATAAGATTATTGTATAATAAACATATGACTTTCCAAGGTTTACGTCATGATTTACCATTTTAGTGTCATAATTAGCCAACTCAATTTGATAAGGGGGACTTATGTTAAACGTCGTTATTTGTGATGACTCAACTAGAGATGCTAGTCAGTTAGAACAGTATTTACTTTCTTACGACAAGGTTCCTGTAGAAACAAAACTATATACCAATCCTCAAAAGATGTTAGAGCAGTTAACAAAGGATACTCATTGTGTCTTTTTGGATATTGATATGCCACAAATTACTGGAATTGACCTTGCTCGTGAAATTCGGCAGTTCAATCCTTTTATCCCCATTATTTTTGTGACTAGCTATCGTGATTACATGGAACAAGTATTTGAAGTACAGACTTTTGATTACTTAGTAAAACCAATTGAACCTCAAAGGCTAAATAAGGTATTAGACAGAGTTTTACGTTATTTAGATTTAGGACAAACCATCTTTAACTTCTCATTTGGAAAACAAAGTTACTCTATTCCTTTAAGTGACATTACCTATTTTGAGAAAGATAAGCGTTCCGTTTTTATTTACACGCTAGCAGATACCTATAAGTCCTTACTGAAAACCCAAGACATTCTAGATAAACTACCTGATTATTTTATTCAAATTCATGCTTCTTATATTGTAAATCCCAAATATATCAAAGATTTTGATGCGAAAACAGTGACTATTTTGCTAAATGGAACCGAGGAGCATTCACTTCCAATTAGTCGTAAGTTCCAGTCTTCTTTTAAAGAAAAATACTATAACTACCTCAGTGAAAGGAATTTCTAATGCTAATAGGATTACGAATCATTAGTATCATGTTCGACTTATTTCTGGCAAGTGTTTTATTTTTTAGGCCAATATCCAAAAGTAAACATTCAAAAGAGACACTTTTAGTCCTTTGTTGTTGCTTTCTTTTTCATGTGGCTCTTGTGTTCATTTTTTTAGAAAGTCGCGTATTTTTAGTTAGCAATCTCTTTCTTAGTATTGTAGAATCCTCTCTTGTAGCACTTTATTTTGGCTACTCCTTTCGTGATTCCTCTTTTTGGATATTCTTACAAACAAGCCTGACATTATTAGCCGGAGCTGTCCTCAATCAAGCTATCCAACTATTTCTTCCACTGTCAAAAGTATCGAAAAATTTAGAACTGATTAGTGGTTACCTTGCCATCAGTTTTCTTTTTTCAACTGTGATCACTCTTGTTCTTCGACAGTTATTTCGAACACATCAAAAGTTAAGCATGGCAACATCTAGAAGAAATTGGCTTTATCAATTTATCGTGCCGATTTTATCGATTATTTTTGCCTTTACTGTATCTGCTATTCAAGGGCAAGTATTTGGACCAGATTATCTTTCTGTCATTTCACTCTTGTCTCTTATTGTATTGTCGTTTTCCTCGCTTTATTTTACCTTACATCTTTCTCAACAACAGCACGCTTATTATCAAAATAAATTAGATAAAGAACAGCTTCAATTCCAATTAAGAGAAACACAACAGTCTCAAGAGGAATACCAACGATTGCAAAGTCTTCGGCATGACTTAAAAAATAAACATTTAACTCTGTTGGCACTTCTAGAAGAAAATCCAGATGAGGCTAGAGAGTATCTTCACTCGTTAACTGATAGTATTTCAGGAAAACAAACCTTTTACTCCAAAAATCCAACAATTAATTTTTTACTGAATCAAAAACTGCACGATGTTGAAGATGAAATTGAATTGGAAATTGACTGCTTTGTCCCTCAAGAATTATCTATTCAACCTGATATTCTAGCTGTTATTTTAGGAAATTGTTTAGATAATAGTATTTCAGCCTGTCTTCGATTAACTGATAAATCGGAGAGAACATTGGCTCTGAATATACGTTATTTTCAGCAAAACCTATTTATTTCGATCAACAATACCTTTAATGAACAAGAACAAGAGACTCGTAAAACACGTCAAAGAGATGGTTGGGGCTTACGAAACGTTGATGCTCTAGTACAAGAATACCAAGGAACTGTCAAGCGTTTCAAAGAAAATGGCCACTATCGAACGGAGATTCTCTTACCAAGTCCAATAAACTAATGATCCTTCTCCTTCAAGGCCTTATTAAGGTAATTTATAAAAAAGAGGCTAGGCAAAATCTGTCCAGACTTTGATGTTTGATAGAAGTAACAGTGAGACGCAGTGGTTGATTGCTTAAACCGCTACTTTGAGGTGGAGGATAGAACTTGCGAAGCAAGTTCCCCAAGTCTTTGTTCGCTTATTTAGCTCCAATGATAAGGGGAACAATATTTCCTTGATCTGCAACCTCCAACACTCTCCCAGACTGTTGGAACTATACGCAGGTGGAAAAATTGAAAAGGTGTGGGGAAGCTTTTTTCAACCTTTTTTATTTTGCGGACTTTTTTCCCACTTCATTAGGATATTGATAAACTATTTTCGCGGTCATCCTTTATCGAAATCTTCAGCATCTTCCTTATTTCAAAAAAGAAAAATAAAAAGACTCTTAGAGAAGTTTGCAGATCTGCAGAGCCTTCTCTAGGAGCTTTTTTCTTTATTTTGTAGCTAGAAGCGCTGCTTCAACAGCTGCTTTCTCACGGTCGATCAGATCGATACGAGCGGCGATTTCCTTGATTCCCATCTTGATATTGCGGCTAATCGCCATATCATCCAATTGAGGTTCAAAGAAGGCCTTGTATTCATTCAACCGTTCACGGGTCTTGAAACAGTTAGCTGGGTAGATAACAAACTTATCAAAGCTCATATCCCCACCGAGGGCTTTCTTGATCCAATCCCAGTTTTCACGCGCCCAAGTCCAAGTTCTTCCTTGGGTAAAGTCATCGTGCAAGAAGTTGTAGTACCAACTCATAGCCAAGTCCTGAGGTTTCACCACATCCTTGTTCTTCCACTCCTTCAATAGACTTTCCAAAGTTTCCTCATCCTTGGTATAAGAAAGTGCAGCCGCCAACTGGCGTTTAAAGTTTCCATCAACTGTCTTCACATAGGTATCCAGGTATTGTTGGCTAAGCTTCTTGGTTTCCTGGTGCTTGATTTGGTTGACCAAGATTTGCAGGCGGATGGCAGCTGGAAGTTTTTCCAAATCATCTGCACGTGCTTCAAAGATAGCGCTCGCTTGAGCTTTTGCAGCTTCATCATTGGCCTTGATCATATTAGAAATCATTAGCTGACGAACTTTTTCGTCTTCTTCTGTTTCACCAGGCTTAGCTTCTAGACCCAAGCGTTCAAAGTTGTAACGGTTCAAGCGTTTCAACAACTCATGGAAGGCAGCTTCTGTTTCAGTTCCTTCATCCACAAAGAGACTGATTCCAGCTAAGACGCTCGAAACAGCTGAAACAACCAAGTAGGAACTTTCTTCTGTCAGGTGTTCAATCACTGGCAAGAGGCTTGCATAAGAAATTTGACCACTTTCAGCTAAAAGACGACGTTCTTGAACCACTTGTAATTTTGAAGTGCTATCCAAGCTAGCAAGGTCAGCAAGAATGTCTTCCAACAATTCCCCACGGTAGTCACTGATATAGTGAGCTGTATTTTCTGTATTGAAGCGAAGAGCTCCGCTGTTAGCTGCTTTCAAGGCACTGTAGTTTGGAATTTCTAAGACTTCAGTTTCCAAAGTATCTGGAATACCGGTCCAGTTGCTGTTCAAAGGAACAACCCACTTGCGTCCTTTTTCTTCTCTTTCTCCGATGAAGAACTGCTCTTGACGGATGATCAAGGTATCGTTTTCCACAGAAGCTGAAACAACAGGGTATCCTGGTTGCTCCAACCAAGAATCCATAAAGGCTGCGACATCACGACCTGAAGCTTGCCCAAGAGCATCCCAAAGGTCACGACCGATAGTATTGCCGTATTGGTGTTTTTCAAAGTAGATCTTCAACCCTTTACGGAAGGCGTCATCGCCTAACCAGCGGCGGAGCATATGCATGAGACGGCTACCTTTGGCGTAAACGATTGCTGGGTCAAAGAGGGTGTTGATCTCATCAGGGTGTTTGACTTCCACATGGACGGATTGAACGCCATCTGTAGCATCGCGTTTCAAGGCAGCAGGCACTCCAGTTGTTTGGAAGTCTTCAAAGATATTCCAGCTTGGTTCAATGGCATCCAAGCTGACATATTCCATCATATTGGCAAAGCTTTCATTCAACCAGAGATCATCCCACCACTTCATGGTCACAAGGTTTCCGAACCATTGGTGAGCCAATTCGTGAGCCACTACCAAGGCTACTGTTTGACGGCTTTGGGC
>CABSRC010000071.1 GCA_902480035.1 uncultured Streptococcus sp.
AAGCTGTTAAAGCCAAGCCGGAAAATAATAGTAGTGCGATTAATTTTTTCATATTCTTCCTTTCCAACATAGTTGTCTTTCTCTATTGTACCTTAATTTTGTGATACTTTCAAATCTGGATGAAAATCTCTATTCACTAGAGTTGTTTAAAGATCGACAAGGCTTGATAAATCACTAATTAAGAAGGAAGTTGCGTAGAGATAGAAAATCCGGTATGATGGAAGTTGAACTTTTTTGTTGGGAACCGAGCTGATTCCTTAAAAAACAAATCATGAATGGTGAGGTTACAAATTGGATTATAAAACTCTACGAAAAAACTATAGACTCTATATTCGATCTGCTGGCTTGTTGGCAATGCTTCTCATTATTTGCATTGGGTTCGTGGTCAGAGATACTCTTCTTCAGACTGCTTCGCTCTTATTGGTCCTTGCAGGCTTGTTTTTATTCATCCAATGGCTTAAGAAGAGCTACGCCAACAAGTGCAACACCTTGCTCCATGTAGATTTAGATTTAGCTTTTTGGCAGCAATACCTTCAGTTGAACAAGAATGTGAAAAAAGCTATTTCACAGATAGATATTAAGCTGACATCGGTTGCCTATTCTTTTATGATGGGAGATTTTGATACTGTCATAAAAGAAGCTAGGGAAGCACTTAGTCAGACGGATTATCCGCAGAAATATAAGAACTTTTTTGAGAGTTATCTCATGCGATCAATCGTCCTTACAGATCCTGATTTGTCTAGAGAAGAGCTGGAGGCTCAGTTAAATGGATTGACCATCACAGACCCGACTTTAGCTGAAAAAACTAAAAAAGTCTGTCTCGCTCTTTATGATTTAACCATTGCGCACCAAAGCAATGATTATTTCGAAGATTTAAGCAATGACTTCAAGTACCAACAGTTGGAAATTATCTACTACCAAGCCTTGAATGCTACTCTTAAAGGTGATAAGGATAGAGCGAAAGAGCTTTTTCGTAAGTTGATTTCAGAAGATGAGTCACTCTATATCGTTCGAAAGGCTAAACAATACTTGAAGGATGAAGGCAGTCATCTGTAAATCCTCCAATCAAAATAGAGATTAATTGAAAGAGCCTGAAAAAATACAAGGAGTTATTGAAAGGTAAGAATGAAGAAATCAATCTTTAAAGCCAATTTTTATGAGAGTCGTCGTTTGCGTCACGATGCCTTTATCGATTATATGGTCAAGGACACAAATAGTCGCAAAATCTACACAAAGCCATTTAGTATTGCGAGAAAACTATTTTCATTTTTGGGGATGCTGTTCATGTTTGGATTTTCTGCATTAATGGAGTCGCAAATTCATCACCCTGATCCAGATGCACCATTTGAAACCTGGGGGATCAATTTCTATCCACTTTGGCTGTTTTTCTTGTGTTGGTTTTTATGGTTTCTTAGTTGTAGAAAAAATCTACGTAGGAAATATGATGCAAAGATTCCTTATACTAGTATCTTGAATTTGAATCTGTATCTGATTTGGATGGTGCTTGCTCTGAATTTGTTTTTTATCACCATCATAGGTAGATACCTTACGATTTTGGGGTTGGTTTTATTCTATGTTCTTACCGGAATCATATTGTTTATGATTATCCAATCTAGAATGAAATCGCTAAAAACTCGTCTTTATGGAGTGCAGGATCCTAGTGTAACTGCTAGACAGCAAAAGTTCATAGAAGTCATTACTGGATTAGGTGGAATAATTGTAGCAGGTTGGATGGTTCTGAAATTTCTTTTCCCCAAAATTGGAGAAGTAAAAGGTGATTTTTTAGGAACCATCTCATTTATAGGAATGGTATTTTTTGGAAATCTTATCACTTTAGGTATGGTAGTAGTGATGATGTTACCCTATTCATTGTACGGTTACTACCGAAACAAATATTCAGAAGAATATCGCGAGTTCGAAGGAAAATCGCTGGAAGACTGGTATGGGAAGAAATACCTGAACAAACATAAGGAGGTATTAAATAATGAATAAGAATTTTAACGAGATGTCGTTTGATGAATTGAAATGCTATCGTAGAGAAGGTCTTTGGAGATCTTTGGGCTTATTACTGGTCATTATTTTGGTGATTACAGGCATGGTCTTGATGGAAGTGAATCATGTTTCTTCGTCCAATCAGAATCGTTTTCGGGTTATTGGGTTGACAACGGTCATTGCGCTCTTTGGCTACCTGATGCCTCTGATGGCAGCAAATCGCGTGATGCGAGACCATCCGGATTGGGTCAAGAAATCAGGTTTCGGAGCAAAAATTCCCTTGCCTATGGCTTGGCATGTCAAAAGACTTTGCGTCCTTGGAGCGAGTCTACTGGTGATTGGAGTAGGATTTACCTCACTATATAAACCACAAGTCCAACAGACAAATTTACAAGATCAAATCGATATCATTCAAATGGATCATGACTTGGAAAGAGAGCAAAAATTCGACCAAGTTCTAGATACCATCACACCGGAGGATAAAAAATCTGAGTAAGAACCATTTTGGAATTTGAACATCATTGAATATCGTTCTAAACAGCTCTAAAGAACAGTGCCCACTCGGTGCTGTTTTTCTGCTTTCTGCTACAAATTTGTGGAAGAGATTTTACTAGAGAACTAGCTTGGAAATGTGATATAATAAAGGTTATGGCAAACAATAATCAATCAAAAAAAACACGGTCGACAAGACGACTGTCCAAAGCAGAATTAGAAAGAAAAAAAGCAATTCATCGCATGATTGCGACCATTCTGATTAGTCTGGTCTTAATTTTTGCGGCCTTGAAATTGGGGGCAGTAGGGGTCTTGGCCTACAACTTGATCCGACTGTTTGTTGGGAGTTTGGCTTATTTGGCTATTTTAGCGACCTTCTTCTACCTTTATGCCTTTAAATGGCTGGATAAACACGAAGGGGTGATTTCAGGATTCCTAAGCTTCTTTGTTGGGGTTCTTTTGATGTTTCAGGCCTTCTTTGTATCCTCCCTTCATTTAGACAATAATGGAATCAAGGTCACTTTTTCAAGAATCATGGCAGACTTGATTCATCTGCGGGTGGAGAGTTTTGCCGGTGGTGGTATGATCGGTGCCCTTCTTTATGCTCCTATTTCCTTCCTGTTTTCAAATATTGGCTCTTATTTTATCGGTCTTCTCTTTATCGGGTTGGGGATCCTCTTGATGAGCCCTTACTCCATCTATGATTTGTTTGAAAAGGGGTCCGAAGCCTTCCATGCTTCTATGGAAAAACGCAAAGAGAGTCGCGAACAGAAATTCCTAGAAAAAGAAGCAAGAGTTGCCGAGGAAGCTGCTGCAGCTGAAAGAGAGCAAGAAGAAGCAAGAGCTGTTCTTCCAACTCCCCTTTCTATGGAAGGGCACCCTGTAGATCCTGAAACAGGAGAAGTGTTGGCGGAAGAGCCGGTCACAGAGTCCTTCCCAGAAGCTGAAATTGTTGCACCAGCAACACCAGAAATCTACCTGCCAGATGAAGAATGGCCGGAAGAGCCTGAAGCATACGAAGAGCTTCCGGAAGTCGAAGAATTCGAAGACGATGGGGAGGAAGTTCAGGTGGACTTCACGCCTAAGGAACTCCTTCAGTACAAACTTCCAACGATTGATCTCTTTGCGCCTGATAAGCCCAAAAATCAATCAAAAGAGAAAAACATCGTTCGCCAGAATATCCGCATTCTGGAAGAAACCTTTGCAAGCTTTAACATCAAGGCGACAGTGGAGCGGGCGGAAATTGGTCCATCTGTTACCAAGTATGAAGTCAAGCCGGCTGTCGGGGTGCGGGTCAACCGCATCTCCAACCTTGCAGATGATTTGGCCCTAGCCCTAGCAGCCAAGGATGTGCGGATCGAAGCGCCGATCCCAGGGAAGTCTCTGGTCGGGATTGAAGTGCCCAACTCAGAGATTGCGACGGTTTCCTTCCGTGAATTGTGGGAGCAGTCCAAAACAGACCCAGCTAAACTCCTTGAGATTCCACTTGGGAAGGCTGTAGATGGCTCAGCTCGGACCTTTGATTTGGCCCGGATGCCCCACCTCTTGGTAGCTGGTTCTACCGGATCTGGTAAGTCAGTAGCGGTTAATGGGATCATTTCGAGTATCTTGATGAAGGCCCGTCCGGACGAAGTCAAATTTATGATGGTCGATCCTAAGATGGTGGAGCTTTCTGTCTACAATGATATTCCTCACCTCTTGATTCCAGTGGTGACCAACCCACGCAAGGCCAGTCGGGCCCTGCAGAAGGTCGTTGATGAGATGGAAAATCGCTATGAGCTCTTCTCGAAAGTGGGCGCTCGGAATATTGCTGGCTTTAATGCCAAGGTGGCTGAGTACAATGCCCAGTCTGAGATGAAGCAAGTACCACTTCCATTGATTGTGGTCATTGTCGATGAGTTGGCAGACTTGATGATGGTCGCAAGTAAAGAAGTGGAAGATGCCATTATTCGCCTGGGACAAAAGGCGCGTGCGGCTGGGATCCACATGATTCTTGCGACCCAACGGCCATCGGTTGACGTTATTTCAGGTTTGATCAAGGCCAATGTGCCTTCCCGAGTCGCTTTTGCGGTATCATCTGGGACCGACTCACGGACCATCTTGGATGAAAATGGGGCAGAGAAATTGCTCGGTCGCGGAGACATGCTCTTTAAACCGATCGATGAAAACCACCCGATTCGTCTGCAAGGATCCTTTATCTCAGATGACGATGTAGAGCGGATTGTCAACTTTGTCAAGGAGCAGGCAGAAGCCGATTATGATGATGCCTTTGATCCAGGCGAAGTATCCGAATCAGACTTTGACGGAGGCATGGGTGGCTCTGATGAAGGCGATCCTCTCTTTGAAGAGGCCAAGGCGCTCGTGGTTGAAACTCAAAAAGCCAGTGCTTCGATGATTCAGCGCCGCTTGTCAGTTGGATTTAACCGAGCGACTCGCCTCATGGAAGAGTTGGAAGCAGCCGGTGTGATTGGACCTGCTGAAGGAACCAAGCCTCGGAAAGTATTGCAACAATCATAAGGATAGGGAAAAAGGGCGCTTGTCCCACTCCCTTTTCTTTTTATAGAAAATAGAAAGTAGGACCAGATGAAGTTAGACATGATTCATCATATTGCCATCATTGGACGGGATCGCGAAGCCATGTTGCATTTTTATGTGGACCAGTTGGGCTTTGCGATTGTCAGTGAATATGACCGTCCTGAACGCGGAGATATCTTGATCAATCTCCGTCAGGGCCAGCTGACGTTAGAACTCTTTATCAAACCGACGGCCCCAGAACGGCCAAAGCTTCCCTTGCCCGAGCATGCGGGACTGCGTCATCTTGCCTTTAAAGTGGAAGATGTCGAGGCATATCTAGCTAGATTGGATCAGCTAGGTATTGAGAATACAGGCCTTCGCTATGATGACTTTGATGGTAAGAAAATGGCATTTTTCTTCGATCCAGAAGGATTGCCCTTGGAAATACATGAGTGAGGAACGCAATGGATAGATTAGAAGGACTCAGTCAGGAAGAAGTAGCGAAAAAGATCCAAGAGGGCAAGCAAAATAAGGTCACAATCAAGACAGAAAAAAGCCTAGGACAGATCATTCGAGACAATGTCTTTACTTACTTTAATCTGATATTTTTGATTTTGGCTATTTTGCTGGTAGCAGTGAAATCTTGGAACAATCTCTTGTTTGTCCCGATTGTCGTGGTCAACTCCTTAGTTGGTATTGTGCAGGAAGTCCGTTCTAGACGGATCTTGCGTCAGATGCAATTTCTACACATGAGTGAGGCGATCGCTCTTCGCGAAGGCAAAGAAGTCGCTCTACCTATCGATCAGCTGGTGGAGGGCGATCTAGTTCGCTTTCAAGCTGGAGACCAGATCTATGCGGATGGGGTCTTGCTGGAGGGCGAGCTAAAAGTCGATGAATCTCAATTGACAGGTGAAGCTGATGAGGTCAAAAAAGGAGCGCAAGATGCGCTCATGTCAGGTAGCTTTGTGATTGCTGGTCAAGGACTGGCACGATTGGAAAAAGTGGGGAATGACTCCTACATCAACCAATTGAGCTTGGAAGCCAAGCAGGTCAAGTCCCATGAGGAATCTGATATGGTTCATGCGGTTAACCGCATCGTAGGGATCATTGGCCTTCTCATCATTCCGCTAGGTTCCCTCCTTTTTCTTCGGAGCTATGTCAGCCTAGGCGATAGCCTCAAGCTCAGTGTGACTTCAACAGTCGGAGCCTTGATCGGGATGATTCCAGAAGGTTTGTACCTCTTGATGACCTTGGCACTGGCTCTGGGAGCAGTCAGATTGGCCAAGGAGAAGGTCTTGCTCAATAGCATGAAGGGGATTGAGACCTTATCGCGCGTGGATGTCCTTTGTGTCGATAAGACAGGGACCATTACAGAGCCTGGTATGGAAGTGACAGAGATTCGTCCGGCAAAAGACGCTCAAGACTTGGAAGCTCTAGCTCAGTATGTAGAAGCTAGTATGGATCAAAACGATACCATGGATGCGATCCGAAAATTCCACAAGACGCCAGTCAGCTGTCCTTGGAAGACTCTTGAAATACTGCCTTTTACGTCCAAGAAAAAGTATGGGGCCATTGCCTTTGAATCTGGGATCTATGTATTAGGCGCACCGGAATTTGTTTTAAGGGAAGGTTTTTCAGAGGTTGAAGAGGAGATTGCTTCTGCTACGCAGGCAGGTAATCGGGTCTTGGCCTTTGGAAAATATAGGGGAGAAGACCTTAGAGAGACGTTAGAGGCTCCTGTAGATTTGGTAGCCTGGATTATTCTCTCCAATCCTTTGAGAAAAAATGCCAAAGAAACCTTCGCCTACTTTAAAGAACAAGGTGTAACCATTAAGGTCATTTCAGGGGACAACCCTGCTACCGTCTCAGCTATTGCACAAAAAGCAGGCATTGAAGGAGCAGAAGACTTGATCGATGCCAGAACCTTGCAGACGGAAGAAGACTTGCACCAAGCGGCGAGCCAATATACAGTCTTTGGTCGGGTGACCCCAGAGCAAAAGAAAAGCCTTGTAGAAGGCTTGCAGGCAAAGGGTCATAAAGTAGCCATGACTGGAGATGGCGTCAATGATATTCTGGCCCTCAAAACAGCGGATTGTAGTATTGCGATGGAATCTGGAAATGATGCGACCAAAAAGATGGCGCAAGTGGTCTTACTGGATTCTGACTTTGGGAAGATGCCGTCTATCGTGGCAGAAGGTCGGCGGGTGGTCAATAATATTCAACGATCAGCCAGTCTCTTTTTGATCAAGAATATCTTCTCCATTTTGTTGGCTATCTCAGTGACGCTTTTAGCCTTTACCTATCCCATCATGCCGTCGCAGATGTCTTTGATCAGTGGTTTTACGATTGGGATTCCGGGATTCTTCCTAGCGCTTGAGCCCAATAGCGAGCGCATCAAAGGGCGCTTTATCGAAACGGTCTTTAAAAATGCGCTGCCTGCTGCCTTGACGGATTTTATACTGATCTTCAGTCTGGTATTGCTCTCTTCAGCATTTGGCATGAGGTCGGAAGAACTCTCGAGTGCAGCCATCTGCTTGATGGCCTTCGTTGGTTTTGCTATCATCTACCAAGAATCCCAGCCTCTCAATCACTACAAGAGACTGGTTCTTCTAGGAAATATCCTAGCCTTCCTGGTTTCAAGCAGTATCTTAGGTAGATTCTTCAACATGAGCCCCTTGAGGCTTCAAACGCTGGTTATTTGTGCCATCATGGCCGTTCTTGCTCTCATCTTGATTCAAGTCTTCAAGAAACTAGTGGGCTGGTTCTTTCATCGGAAGAAATAAAAGAAAAGAACAAAACAGATAAAATAGTTTCGATTGGATGACGATATTTTTAATGTTCAGTTAGTTCTATGAAATAGGCATCCCACTCTTGTGCTTCGGCTTTTGAAAGTAACAATGAAACCGAATGGATAACATCATCATGGAGAGATCTCCCTTGCTTTGGATCTTCCCAAATACTTTGATAGATAGCCTTTAATTCTAGTAAGTATAATTTTTGAAATGCAAAATAGTTAGGGAAATGTTTTTCAAATAGAAGTGTTAGCAGTTGTTTGCTAGCACTTTTTTCTTTTCTACTGATTAAGACAGATACTAAATTTAAAATCGTATCAATTTTGATTCGATCTAGATTGTTCTTAAGTTTGTCCGGTGTATTTTCCAAAATTGTATCCGTAAAGAGAACAATAGCCTCAGTTGTGAAATAGGAGACCACACTTCCCATTAACCCAATGTCAAGATTGGTCCAATAATCTAATGAAAAAAAGTAATCCGTCAGTTCATTTATTGCCTGCTGTGAAACGGTTTTGTGCTGTTTTTCTGCAATGATAATCTCTAAAACGAGGGAGAGGATGTGGTAAATGTATTGATGCTTTGAGATCGCTAATTCTTGCAAATCATTTTTTATTTGAAGAAGTGATGGCCAATCCGAGTTTTCCATTGCTTCATCCATTCGTTTTTTCAAGGTTAAAAACTCAGCACTATGGAAATCACTCCAATCAAAGATCTCATTAATCTCCACAATCATGTACCCCAATAATTGAAGCAATATATCATTGGATAGATTGGTTTTCCCATTTTCAAAATCAGAAATACTCGAAGCAGAACCAGCGATATTCCCAAGTTCTCTTAAGGAGATTTTTCTTTGTTTTCGAATCAATTTAAATTTTTCTCTAATGTCCATTTGTTCGGATTTCCGTAATTTTTTATATACTATTTTTTTATATTATATACTATATCTATAAAAAGGGAAAGGAGAAAAATAAGATGCAAGT
>CABSRC010000072.1 GCA_902480035.1 uncultured Streptococcus sp.
AAAAGGAGTCGCTTATGAAAGCTGCAACTTATGTATCTGCAGGCAATCTGCAACTGCTGGATCAACCAAAACCAGTGATCAAAAATCCAACGGATGCCATTGTGCGTGTCTTGAAGACAACCATCTGTGGGACAGACCTTCACATCCTAGGAGGAGATGTGCCAGCTTGTAAAGAAGGCACGATTTTAGGCCACGAAGGAATCGGGATCGTCGAAGAAGTCGGCGATGCAGTGAATAACTTCAAGGTAGGCGACAAGGTCATCATCTCTTGTGTCACAGCTTGTAATACCTGCTACTACTGTAAACGTAGTTTGCCTTCTCACTGTGAAGATGGTGGTTGGATTTTGGGTCACTTGATCAACGGAACCCAAGCAGAGTATGTCCACATTCCACATGCGGATGGTAGTCTTTATCATGCGCCTGAAACTGTGGATGACGAAGCCTTGGTCATGCTCTCAGATATTCTCCCAACCTCTTATGAAATCGGGGTCCTCCCATCTCATGTAAAACCTGGGGACAATGTCTGTATCGTTGGAGCTGGTCCGATCGGTCTTGCAGCTCTCTTGACTGTGCAGTTCTTCTCACCAGCTACGATTATCATGGTGGACTTGTCTGAATCTCGTCTTGAAGCGGCTAAGAAATTTGGAGCAACTCACACCATCTGCTCCAGCGATATCGCTGAAATCAAGGCCTTTATCAATGAAGTGACCGAAGGTCGTGGTGTCGATATCTCCATGGAATGTGTGGGCTATCCTGCTACCTTTGATGTCTGCCAAAACGTCATCTCTGTCGGTGGACACATCGCTAATGTCGGTGTCCACGGAAAACCGGTTAGCTTCAATTTGGATGATTTGTGGATCAAGAACATTACCCTCAACACCGGTCTTGTCAATGCCAATACTACTGAAATGTTACTCAATGTCTTGAAATCAGGCAAGATCGATGCGACTAAGCTCATCACCCACCACTTCAAACTCTCAGAAGTTGAAAAAGCCTATGATGTCTTTAAACATGCGGGTGAAAACCATGCTCTCAAGGTGATTATCGAAAATGATATCAGTGAATGAAGTGGCAACTAATATTTGTTCATAGTTTTTTTAGACGGACCAGAGATATTCTGGTCCTATTTTCAACCCCCAAAAGCCAATGATTCCTTGCAAAATAAATTTGTTGTCTTATAATAGAAGTACAGAAAACGATTACATAAAGAGAAAGGTGTGATCTTATGAAACGGTTTTGTTATCATCGTGAATTCTGGATGGACTTCCATTTCTGGATCTTGGTCTTGCTTTTAGCGACTGTAGCTTTAACGATGCAGGCTCCGCTTTCGGTAGTTAGCCTAGCTTATCTTGCTTTTGTTGGGATTTTGATCCTTCTTCAGGTCTTTCAACCGTCTGTATCGACACGGCAGTATCCAGAAGGTAGCTACCATTTCAATTGGACCTTTTATCGCGATACCCGACTGTATATCAATCTCTTTTTACTAGCAGGTCTCTTGGCAGGCCCAATGGCTTCATCGGATATGGTCTATTGGATCTTGCTTGGAGCCGTCGTTGGCTCTATTGGCTTTGTATTTGTCGTAAAGGAAAAAGCGACCCAAAAGATGGCCTAAGGAATCACCATGTCCTAGATCTCTGAAACTAGTTTCAGAGATCTTTTTATTTTGCCCTAAAATGTGAAACTATAATCCAATTGCACGATTAATATTGTAAGCGCTTTAAAAATAGATTATAATCAATTTACAAGTACTCGAGTTGCCTTATTATCAAAGGAGTAGGAGTTATGTCAAAGATTACAAAAGATGAACTGATTGAACAAATCAAAGACGGCATCATTGTTTCTTGTCAAGCTCTCCCTCATGAACCGCTCTATACAGAAGCAGGAGGAGTCATTCCTCTCTTAGTAAAAGCGGCTGAGCAGGGTGGAGCTGTCGGAATCCGAGCCAATAGTGTCCGGGATATCAAGGAAATCAAGGAAGTGACCAAGTTACCGATCATTGGGATTATCAAACGTGATTACCCACCTGAAGAACCCTTTATCACGGCGACTATGAAAGAAGTCGATGAGCTGGCAGCTTTGGATATCGCAGTCATTGCGCTTGATTGTACCAAACGGCCGCGTCATGATGGCCTTTCGATTAGTGACTTTATCCATCAAGTCAAAGAGAAATATCCTGACCAACTCTTGATGGCTGATATCTCTACTCTGGAAGAAGGATTGACAGCTGTCGAAGCGGGAGTGGACTTTGTCGGAACGACCCTTTCGGGCTATACGGACTACAGTCCAAAGGTTGATGGTCCAGATTTTGAACTGATTCATCGTCTCTGCCAAGCAGGAGTAGATGTCATCGCAGAAGGCAAGATCCACTATCCGGATCAAGCCAAGAAAATCCATGATCTCGGGGTTCGCGGCATCGTTGTAGGTGGTGCCATTACTCGACCAAAAGAGATTACAGAGCGCTTCGTCGCAGCCTTAAAATGAGTAAACAAAACAGTAGATTGAAGGAGGAGGAGACCGAATAGAGAGTAGTCGAATCTGAAACATGAACAAGAATAGGCGTCCTCATTGAGGATAACCCCCTGTAAGAGTAATCTTACCGTAAATTGTGAGGAGAAATCACATGAAAATGAAAAAAGTATTGTGCTCGTTGGTAGCTGGTGCAGCTCTTCTAGCACTCGCAGCTTGTGGCTCTAGCGGAGGATCAAAATCAGAATCTTCTGGTGGAAATTCTGGTAAAACAGAAATCACTTGGTGGGCCTTCCCAGTCTTTACTCAAGAAAAAGCAGAAGATGGTGTTGGAACCTACGAAAAATCAATTATTGCAGCTTTTGAAAAAGCAAATCCAGATATCCACGTGAATTTGGAAACGATTGACTTCAAGTCAGGTCCTGAAAAGATCACAACGGCTATTGAAGCAGGAACTGCTCCAGATGTGCTCTTTGATGCACCTGGACGGATCATTCAGTATGGTAAAAATGGAAAATTGGCTGATTTGAACGATCTCTTTACCGAAGATTTTGTCAAAGATGTCAATAATGAAAATATCATTCAAGCCAGCAAGGCAGGCGACACAGCTTACATGTATCCAATTAGTTCAGCACCATTCTACATGGCGATGAATAAGAAGATGCTCAAAGATGCAGGCGTGTTGGATCTTGTCAAAGAAGGCTGGACAACAGACGACTTTGAAAAAGTATTGAAAGCTTTGAAAGACAAAGGTTATACACCAGGATCACTCTTCAGTAATGGTCAAGGTGGAGACCAAGGAACTCGTGCCTTCATTGCTAACCTTTATGGCGGTTCTGTTACTGATGAAAAAGTAACCAAGTATACAACAGATGATCCAAAATTTGTCAAAGGTTTGGAAAAAGCTTCTAAATGGATCGATGACGGCTTGATGATGAATGGTTCTCAATTCGATGGTGGAGCAGACATCCAAAACTTTGCGAATGGTCAAACTTCTTACACTATCTTGTGGGCGCCTTCACAAAACGGTATCCAAGCTAAATTGTTGGATGCAAGTAAGGTCGAAGTAGTAGAAGTGCCATTCCCATCTGACTCAGGCAAGCCAAAATTGGAATACCTTGTCAATGGATTTGCAGTCTTCAATAATAAAGATGAAAAGAAAATTGCTGCTGCTAAGAAATTTGTACAGTTCATCGCAGACGACAAAGAATGGGGTCCAAAAGATGTTGTGCGTACAGGAGCTTTCCCAGTTCGTAGTTCATTTGGTAAGTTGTACGATGACAAACGGATGGAAACCATCAGCACTTGGACAAAATACTACTCACCATACTACAACACAATCGACGGTTTTGCAGAAATGCGTACACTTTGGTTCCCAATGTTGCAATCTGTTTCAAACGGGGATGAAAAAGCAGAACCAGCTTTGAAGACATTTACTGAAAAAGCAAACGAAACGATCAAGAAAAAATAGATCATCTATGAAACTCAAATGATCCTTTCATAGAAATAAGAAAGCATAGGCCCCCTCGATTTCTTATCTCCATACGTAGATTGAAAGAGGGGGCCTTCATATTTTCACTCTCCTAATTATCATATGTAGAAAGGCGCAGTGCCATCCATTCCACATAGGAATCAAGGAAAAAATAGAAAAAGAACACTAGGAGGTGCCTTACTGTGAAGGTAAACAAAATCCGAATGAGGGAGACGCTCGTTTCCTACGCATTCCTAGCACCCATTTTAATCTTCTTTACGGTCTTTGTCCTAGCCCCCATGATCATGGGATTTGTGACAAGTTTCTTCAACTATTCTATGACATCCTTTAAGTTTGTCGGTTTAGAAAATTATTCCCGCATGTTTGCGGATAAGGTCTTTGTGAAGTCCTTGATCAATACCGTCATCATCGTTATCGGATCCGTTCCGATCGTCGTATTGTTCTCCTTGTTTGTGGCTTCTCAGACCTACCATCAAAATGCGATTGCGCGTTCCTTCTATCGTTTCGTCTTCTTCCTTCCAGTTGTTACAGGGAGTGTAGCGGTAACGGTTGTATGGAAATGGATCTATGATCCACTATCAGGGATTTTGAACTTTGTATTGAAATCTGGACATGTCATCAACCAAAACATTTCTTGGTTGGGGGACAAGCACTGGGCTTTGATGGCCATCATTATCATCTTGTTGACCACCTCTGTTGGTCAACCGATCATCCTCTACATCGCAGCTATGGGAAATATTGATAATTCTCTCGTAGAAGCAGCGCGTGTTGACGGTGCGACAGAATTTCAAGTTTTCTGGAAGATCAAATGGCCAAGCTTGTTGCCAACAACTCTTTATATTGCCATCATTACGACCATTAACTCTTTCCAATGTTTCGCCTTGATCCAATTGTTGACATCCGGTGGTCCTAACTACTCAACGAGTACCCTTATGTACTACCTCTATGAAAAAGCCTTTAAACTCTCTGAATACGGTTATGCCAACACCATGGGTGTCTTCCTTGCGGTGATGATTGCCATTATCAGTTTTGCGCAATTCAAGATCCTCGGAAACGACGTAGAATACTAAAGAAAGGAGCCTCAGATGAAACCAACACAAAAGAAACCCATCACTGCCTTTACAGTGATTTCAACGATCATTTTGCTCCTTTTGACAGTCTTGTTCATTTTCCCATTTTATTGGATTTTGACAGGGGCCTTTAAGTCTCAGCCAGATACCATTATGATCCCACCTCAGTGGTGGCCAAAGACACCAACCATGGAAAACTTCCAACAGTTGATGGTACAAAACCCAGCCCTACAATGGTTGTGGAATAGTGTCTTCATCTCCCTTGCAACCATGCTTTTGGTGTGTATGACCTCTTCCTTGGCAGGATATGTCTTGGCTAAGAAACGCTTCTATGGGCAACGAATTCTCTTTGCTATCTTTATCGCGGCCATGGCTCTTCCGAAACAAGTTGTCTTAGTTCCATTGGTACGGATTATTAACTTTATGGGGATCCATGATACCCTTGCAGCGGTTATTCTACCATTGGTTGGATGGCCATTCGGGGTCTTCTTGATGAAGCAATTTAGTGAAAACATCCCAACAGAACTCTTAGAATCTGCTAAGATCGATGGTTGTGGAGAGTTGCGGACTTTCTGGAGCGTTGCCTTCCCAATTGTCAAGCCGGGATTTGCAGCCCTTGCCATCTTTACCTTTATCAACACCTGGAACGACTACTTTATGCAATTGGTAATGCTGACCTCTCGGCAAAACTTGACCATTTCCTTAGGGGTAGCAACCATGCAGGCTGAAATGGCCACCAACTATGGCTTGATCATGGCTGGGGCAGCCCTAGCTGCAGTGCCAATCGTTACGGTCTTCCTGGTTTTCCAAAAATCCTTCACACAAGGGATTACCATGGGAGCGGTCAAAGGATAAGTCGTCCGCTTGGACAAACGATAGTTGTGTACAGATCGGTTTTCTAGGCTGAGAAGTATCGAAAGGATGAGAATATGATATTTGATGATTTAAAAAACATCACCTTTTACAAAGGAATCCACTCCAATTTAGATCAGGCCATTGATTTTCTCTATGAGCATCGGAAAGATTCTTTTGAATTGGGGAGATACGATATTGATGGGGATAAGGTCTTTCTCGTCGTTCAAGAAAATACACTCAACAAAGCAGAAAATGATCGCTTTGAACACCACAAAAGATATGCCGATTTGCATTTATTAGTAGAAGGGCATGAGTTTTCGAGTTATGGATCTCGTGTGACAGGTGAGGCGCTCGCATTTGATGAAGCATCAGACATCGGTTTTGTCCATTGTCAGGAGTCTTATCCGCTTCATCTAGGCTATCATAATTTTGCGATTTTCTTTCCAGGTGAGCCTCACCAGCCCAATGGCTATGCTGGACAAGAAGATATCGTGAAAAAATATCTATTTAAAATTGCGATCGATTGATCACGTTAGAAAGGAGTGCCTATGTCATCTAGGGGGGCAGGATTGATCAAATCCGTCTTTAACACGGACAATGTAGTGATGCGCATCAGTGAGAAGGTGCTCGACTTGGTAACCGTTAATCTTTTATTTGTGCTAAGTTGTTTACCAGTTCTCACGATTGGAATTGCGAAAATTAGTTTGTATCAGACGGTTTTTGCCATTAAGCACCAGCGTCGAGTTCCGGTGATTCGTAGTTATGCGAAGGCTTTTCGGGACAATTGGAAAATAGGCTTGCAACTAGGAAGTTTAGAACTGATTGTTGCAGGTATTTGTCTCTTTGATTTGTTCTTATTTTGGGGGCAAACTTCCCTAGCTTTCCAAGCTTTGAAGACCATTTGTTTAGGCCTCTTTCTCTTTCTTGTGTTGATCTTATTGGCTGCTTATCCGATTGCAGCCCGCTACCAATTGGATTGGAAAGAGTGTTTACAAAAAGCTATGATTGTGACAGGCTTGCATTTTCCTTGGTTCTTCGTCATGGGAAGTGCTCTCTTGCTTCTATGTATGGCTCTTGCAAGCTCGGTTTTAGCTTTCCTATTGGGACTCATGATCTTTTTCTTGTTCGGTTTTTCAAGCTTGGCTTATGCACAAGTTGGATTAATGGAAAAGATTTTCGCCCACTACCAAGAATAAAATGAATTCAATAGTGACAAAAGGAGAAAATATGTCAGATTTAAAAAAATATAAAGGAGTCATCCCTGCTTTTTATGCCTGCTATGATGACCAAGGGGAAATTAGCCCGGAGCGGGTGCGTGCTCTCGTAGAATATTTTATCGCGAAAGGTGTGCAGGGCTTGTATGTCAACGGATCCTCTGGCGAATGTATCTACCAGAGCGTGGCCGATCGCAAGCTGGTCTTGGAAGAAGTCATGGCAGTAGCTAAAGGAAAATTGACCATCATCGCTCACGTAGCCTGCAACAACACCAAGGATAGCGTGGAATTGGCACGACATGCAGAAGAACTAGGAGTGGATGCCATTGCGGCCATTCCGCCGATCTATTTCCGCTTGCCAGAATACGGTGTGGCCCACTACTGGAATGAAATCAGTGCAGCAGCACCCCATACAGACTTTGTCATCTACAACATCCCGCAATTGGCTGGGGTAGCTTTGACACCGAGTCTTTACAAGGAAATGTTGAAAAATCCACGGGTGATTGGGGTGAAAAATTCTTCGATGCCTGTTCAGGACATTCAAACTTTTGCTTCTTTAGGAGGCGATAACCATATCGTCTTTAATGGTCCGGATGAACAATTCTTAGGTGGCCGTCTCATGGGAGCACATGCTGGGATCGGTGGTACCTATGGTGCGATGCCAGAGCTCTTCTTGAAGCTCAATCAGCTGATTGCTGAGAAAGACTTGGAGACTGCGCGTGCCCTGCAGTTTGCCATCAATGACATTATCGGAGTCTTGACGTCTGCTCATGGCAATATGTATGCGGTCATCAAAGCGGTTTTGCGCATCAATGAAGGTTTGGACTTGGGATCTGTTCGCTCCCCTTTGACGCCAGTAGTAGAAGCGGATCAAGAAGTGATTCAACGTGCTGCTCAACTCATTCAGGACACAAAAGCCAGATTCCTTTGATCAAAGGAGGTCTAGATGAATCCATATGTTGTAATTGATATCGGAGGGACCAGTATCAAGTATGGTCTAGCCGATGCAAAAGGGCAACTCCTAGAGACCCATGAAATGCCAACGGAGGCCCAAAAAGGAGGACCTCACATTCTTAACACAACAAAGGAAATTGTAGCCCGTTATTTGAAGAAGCATGCCTTGGCAGGGGTTGCGATTTCTTCGGCCGGGATGGTGGATCCTGATAAGGGAGAAATCTTTTATGCTGGGCCACAAATTCCCAACTATGCAGGCACCCAATTCAAAAAAGAAATCGAAGAGACCTTTCAGATCCCTTGCGAGATTGAAAATGATGTCAACTGTGCTGGTCTCGCAGAGGTCACTACAGGTCATGCAAAAGGCTCGAACAATGCTGTTTGCTTGACGATTGGGACAGGGATCGGTGGTTGCCTCTTGCTTGATGGTCAGGTCTTTCATGGCTTTAGTAATTCAGCCTGTGAGGTTGGCTATCTTCATTTGCCAGACGGTGCCTTTCAGGATCTAGCTTCAACGACGGCTTTGGTCGAGTATGTGGCAGAACATCATAGTGATCCTGTGGAACAGTGGAATGGTCGCCGGATCTTCAAGCAGGCAACGGAGGGAGATAAAATCTGTATGGCTGGAATTGATCGGATGGTG
>CABSRC010000073.1 GCA_902480035.1 uncultured Streptococcus sp.
TCTGGCAAGACATGACCTTTGAAGAAGCTGTAGCACTTGCAAACGAAAAACATGTACCAGTTGAAAAACACTACACAGAAGTGGGACAAATTATCAATGCCTTCTTCGAAGAATTCGTTGAAGAAACTTTGACACAACCAACATTTGTTTACGGTCACCCAGTAGCAGTATCTCCATTGGCTAAGAAAAATCCAGAAGATCCACGCTTCACTGACCGTTTCGAACTCTTCATCATGACCAAAGAGTATGCCAATGCCTTCACGGAATTGAATGATCCAATCGATCAATTGCAACGGTTTGAAGCGCAAGCTCGTGCGAAAGAATTGGGCGATGACGAAGCTACAGGCATCGACTATGACTACGTTGAAGCTCTCGAATATGGTATGCCACCAACAGGTGGACTTGGAATTGGTATTGACCGTCTCGTTATGTTGTTGACCAATGTAACAACAATTCGCGACGTCCTTCTCTTCCCAACTATGAAATAAGCTAAAAGAAAACACTGATCGCAAGATCAGTGTTTTTTAGTCTTCCATATAAGAGGTGTCGTTCCAGGTGTCTAAGTGATAGTGCTCAAAATCATCTGTTGTCAGAATCGTCACGCTGGCATTATCTAGTCCGCCATTTTTGCGGAGTTCTCCTGTTTCATAACCAAGCAAGGTTCGAATAGAAGCTGTCAAATTAGCCCCATGTCCAACGATGAGAACAGTATCGAGCTCTTTTCCTTTCAGGCTTTTTACAAAATCACAGGTACGTTTGGTCGTTTCATAGACAGATTCTGCATCAAAGATTTCATTTTGAAAGCGGGCTAGGTTATGGCGAAAGGCATCCATTTGTTGGGGATAGATAGCTGAAATGGTAGAAATTTTAGCACCTTCCAGTTTTCCTAAATTCCACTCACGAAGAGCAGGCGTTGCTTGCAATTCTAGAGGTGTCTCCAATTGATCGAGGATGATCTTTGCGGTATGGACTGTTCGTGGCAGATCACTTGCAAAGGCTGCATCAAAAGGAACACTAGCTAGGTGCTTTCCTAATTTTTCAAGCTGATGAATAGAGGCCGGTAACAGCGGAGAATCGCCATTTGATCCCTGAAAACGTCCTTCTTCATTCCATTCTGTTCGTCCATGTCGAATAAAATATAGTTTCACAGTTTTTTTCCTTCTCTGTAATTATTCTATAATATCTGCAAAGGTAGCCTCTACAAAGTCAGCTAGAAGTTGTGGTTTGATTTGAATACTGTGGCCAATTTCTCCAGCGGATACGATCATGCTTTCTAACTGAAGGGCAGATTCATCGATAAAGATAGGAAAAGAATGTTTCTGACGAATCCCGACCGGATTATTGGCCCCATGAATATAACCCGTTGTTTTTTCAAGATCTTTTTGAGGAATCATAGCAATTTTCTTATTCCCTGATAATTTGGCTAACTTTTTCTCTGAAAGATGCTCTGTAATAGGAATGATTCCAATCACAGGACCTGTCTTATCCCCTTTGAGAGCCAAGGTTTTGAAAATGGTAGAGCGATCAATTCCTTCTGGCAAAATCCCTTCTAAAGCATTGATTTGTAGGGCAATGTGCTCAATCTTTGCCTTGGTCAGGATTTGTTCGACTAAGGTCTTTTTCACTTTATTTTTTTTTGCCATAGTTTTTTCCCTTTCTAATATTCTCCATGAACTTCATTTTTATTAGACCATTATAACACATATTCGTTATGATTTTCAGTTCACCTTCTAATATAGAAAACAGCAGAAGAAGTGAAGAACACTTGATCTGCTGTATGACGTCTATGAGGAAGATCCATCTTTTTGTACTTTAAATAGTTTCCGATAAATTGCTTCTTGGTCTTGCGTCGGAGCAATTTGGTTGAGATCCAAGTAGTGTGAGAATCCATTTAATTGCCCTTGAGAGGTATATTGATGCAAGTCGTATTCCGTGTTGGTATCTGGCGCGGCATTATAGTAGCCATCATCAAATCCATAAGTAGGAATCCAAAGAGCCGTAAATTTATCAGTGGAGATACTATGTTCTTCCATGAAGTAGGTTCCGATATAGAGTCCAATATTTTTTGCACCCAAAGCTTGTAGTTTTGCTCGGAAAGCTTCAACACCTGCGTTCATATCCTTCATGGTTTTTTCCTCAACGTCTAACCAATAGTAGGTCGGTTTGTAAGGAGAAGCAGCCTTGTAAAATTCCTCTGCTTCTTTTTCCATTTCTTTTTTATCCTTAGCAGCGACATAAGCATAGACTGCGACAGGGATATTTCGTTTTTGGAATTCTTGGATATGGGTTTTAAAAGATTTATCCAGACCATTTAAGTAGGTTGCTGCATTTTCCTTTTTAGCTTGAGCCCCACTATGGACACGTACGATTACACCTCCCACATTTTGGGAAAGGACATCGTAATCAATTTCACTAGGCAATTGCCAGCCCGAGATATCAATGATCGGGCGGCCAACCAGTTCTGGATTGATGTCTTCCTCTTTTTTAGAAGAAGAGCTTGCAGTAGTTGTTTTTCGAGGTGTATTGGAGTTCGGAATGGTTTTGGTTGTTTCTTGTCGCTCTCTGGCTTGTAGATCAGCAATTGTTCGTGAAAGAACGAGAAAAGAAATGAAACTGATAAAAAAGACCAAGAGAACAACGGGTTTTATCCTTTTTCTCATACAGAATCATTTTACCGTAAAAAAAACGAAAAGGCAAAAGTTAATGCTTAAAAGATCCCAATTTCAGCCATTATTTTCAAAAAAAAGGAATCTTTTCATCGAAAAAGGATAAAAATATATGAAAATAAGAAAGATATTAAGAATATTTCTGGAAAATAGAGAAGAAGCCGAATCTTTTCTGGCCTTTCCTTGGTTTTGCTTCTTAAAAATGATATAATGAAGGTTGAACATTAGGAATATGGTGAATTATGAAAATTGGAAAAAGACATCTTTTAAATTATTCCATCCTCATTCCCTATTTGATTTTATCCATTATTGGTTTGATTGTAGTCTATTCGACAACAAGTGCCTTGGCAATTCAAAGTGGAGTGAGTTCTACTCGGATGGTGCGGACACAGGGACTCTTTTTTATCCTTAGTCTCCTAACCATCGCCTTGATTTATAAATTTAGCTTAAAGTTTCTTCGAAATAAAAAAGTGCTGGCTTTTGTCATCTTTATTGAAGTGATTTTGTTGATTTTGTCTAGGTTTATCACGGATACGGTCAATGGAGCTCACGGTTGGTTGACAATTCCTGGAGGGTTCAGTATCCAGCCAGCGGAGTACCTCAAGGTGATCTTAGTCTGGTATCTAGCCTTGATCTTTTCTAAACGACAAGACGAGATACGCGATTATGATTATCAAGCCTTGACCCACAATGAATGGATTCCAAGGAATTTAAACGATTGGCGTTGGCTGACCTTGATTCTGATTGGAATTGTTGTGATTATGCCGGACTTGGGAAATGCGACGATCTTGGCCTTAACGGTCTTGATCATGATTACGGCTAGTGGAGTCGGTTACCGTTGGTTTACCTCTTTACTTGGTTTAGTTGTTGGGGCGTCCACCATTGTCCTTGGTTCAATATGGATCATCGGTGTGGACCGTGTCGCTAAAATTCCAGTCTTTGGTTATGTAGCCAAACGTTTTAGTGCCTTCTTTAATCCCTTCAATGACTTGTCTGGCGCAGGTCACCAATTAGCTAATTCCTACTATGCCATGAGCAACGGTGGTTGGTTTGGCTTGGGACTTGGAAATTCCATTGAAAAACAAGGTTACTTACCAGAAGCGCACACAGATTTTGTGTTTGCGATTGTGATTGAAGAATTAGGTTTTGTTGGAGCTAGCTTGATCCTTGCTCTCCTATTCTTCTTAATCCTTCGGATCATTTTAGTCGGTATTCGAGCAAAGAATCCTTTTAATTCAATGATGGCCATTGGGATCGGTGGGATGATCTTAGTGCAAACCTTCATTAACATCGGAGGAATTTCTGGTTTGATTCCGTCTACAGGAGTGACCTTCCCCTTCTTATCCCAAGGGGGAAATAGCTTATGGGTATTATCCGTAGCGATTGCTTTCGTTTTGAATATCGACGCTAGTGAAAAACGGGCTAAGATGGAACAAGAAGGCATGGTTTTTGAAGAAAAAGGTAAAATCAAACCTTATTATTAAAAGGGAATTGTTGAATGGCTATTCAAAAAGGAGAAAAAATGGTCTTACAAAAATTAGAGAACTTCACAAATAAAGATATTATCAAAGAAGAAGCCGAAATCTTAACCAATTTATTAGATGATATTACGAAAAATTTGGTTCGTCCGGAAACCTTTGATAAAATTACGCAGTTGAAGGATCTATCAAAAACACAGAACTATCGTGAGTTAAATCAAATAGTGGAACAATTGACAAATGAAGAAATGACAGTGATTTCACGTTATTTTGCGATTTTACCACTCTTGATTAACATCTCAGAAGATGTCGATTTGGCCTATGAAATCAATCATTTGAATAACGTGGATGGTGAATACCTCGGAAAACTTTCTTCAACCATCAAAGAAGTTGCGAAAAATGAAGATGCACAAGAAATTCTTGAAAATCTCAATATTGTACCTGTTTTAACAGCCCATCCAACTCAAGTGCAACGAAAAACCATGCTGGATTTAACCAATCATATTCACGCTCTTCTTCGTCAGCACCGGGATGTTAAAGCTGGTTTAATGAATGAGAATAAGTGGTATAACAACCTTCGTTGTAATATCGAAATCATGATGCAAACGGATATGATTCGTGACAAAAAATTGAAGGTTACTAATGAAATCACCAATGTCATGGAATATTACAATAGCTCTTTCTTGCAAGCTGTTCCAAACCTGATGTTGGAATACAAACGCTTGGCAAAAGAGCATGGATTAGAGCTTGAACAACCACGTCCGATCACAATGGGCATGTGGATCGGGGGAGACCGGGACGGGAATCCGTTTGTAACAGCTGAGACCTTGAAGCGTTCAGCAACTATTCAAAGCGAAGTCATTTTGAACTATTACATCGAAAAGATTTCTAAATTATACCGTCATTTCTCCCTTTCAACGAGTCTTTCTAAAACAAGTGAAGCAGTAGCTGAAATGGCAGCCCTATCAAGTGATACATCTGTCTTTCGTGAAAAAGAACCATACCGTCGTGCTTTCCACTATATCCAGTCAAAATTGATCCAAACCTTGGTCAATTTAAAAGAATGGACGATGGTGGGAGAAACCAGAGAAGATCGTTATGCTGTCGAGAGGTTATTAGGAGCAAATGCTCATCAACAAGGGCCAGTTTCTGATTATATCGGCAATCGTATCTCTGGAGCTCTAAAGAAAATTTCTGAGAAAGAAGCACCAGCTTATGCCTCTGCTCAAGAATTTAAAGAAGACCTTGAAAAGATCAAAGATTCCTTGTTAGAAAACAAATCAGAGTATTTGATTTCTGGTGAATTTGCAGAACTTCTAGAAGCCATCGATGTTTTTGGATTCTATCTGGCCTCTATTGATATGCGTCAGGATTCGAGTGTACATGAAGCCTGTGTGGCAGAATTGCTGAAATCAGCAGGGATTAATGACCACTATTCTGATTTATCAGAGGATGAAAAGTGTCAAGTTCTCTTGAAAGAACTTTTAGAAGATCCACGTATTTTATCGGCAACCCATGCAGAAAAATCTGAACTGCTTGAAAAAGAATTAGCGATTTTCCAAACGGCCCGTGAATTGAAGGATCGTTTAGGAGAAGAAGTCATTCGTCAAAACATCATTTCTCATGCAACCAGTGTGTCAGATATGTTAGAATTGGCTGTGATGTTGAAAGAAGTGGGCTTAGTCGATACGGAAAAAGCTCGCGTTCAAATCGTACCGTTGTTTGAAACGATCGAAGACTTGGATCACTCAGAAGAAACCATGAGAAGTTACTTGTCTCTTCCGATTGCCAAACGTTGGATTGCTTCTAAGAACAACTACCAAGAGATTATGTTAGGATACTCTGATTCCAACAAAGATGGTGGATACTTGTCTTCATGCTGGACGCTCTTTAAAGCCCAACAACAATTGACCGCTATCGGAGATGAGTTTGGAGTGAAGATTACCTTCTTCCATGGTCGTGGTGGTACTGTTGGTCGTGGTGGAGGTCCTACTTATGAAGCCATCACGTCTCAACCATTGAAATCCATTAATGACCGTATCCGCTTAACTGAGCAAGGGGAAGTGATCGGCAATAAATATGGAAATAAAGATGCTGCCTACTACAACCTTGAAATGCTCGTTTCTGCAACCATTAACCGAATGATTGCCGAACAAAAGAGTCCATTTTCTATGTTTGATCGTTTCGGGGAAGTCATGGATAAAGTCGTGAATCGCAGTTACGATATCTATCGTGATTTGGTCTTTGGAAATGAGCACTTCTATGATTACTTCTTTGAATCAAGTCCGATCAAAGCTATTTCTAGCTTTAATATTGGTTCGCGTCCAGCTGCTCGTAAGACTATTACAGAAATTGGTGGTTTGCGTGCCATTCCTTGGGTCTTCTCTTGGTCACAAAGTCGGGTGATGTTCCCTGGTTGGTATGGAGTAGGTTCTAGCTTTAAGGAATTTATCGATGAGGATCCTGAGAATATTGAAACCCTTCGATATATGTATAAGAACTGGCCTTTCTTCCAATCTCTCTTGTCAAATGTGGACATGGTCTTATCCAAAGCCAACATGGATATTGCTTTTGAGTATGCGCAATTGTGTGAGGAAGAAGAAGTCCGCAATATCTATCAGATTATCTTACATGAATGGCAATTGACCAAGGATATCATCCTGATGATTGAGGAGCATGACGAATTGCTCGCGGAAAACCCTTATCTGAAAGAAAGTTTGGATTATCGGATGCCGTACTTTAACGTCTTGAACTATATTCAGTTAGAATTGATTCGACGTCAACGGACTGGACAACTATCAGCCGATCAAGACAAGCTAATCCATATCACCATCAATGGAGTGGCTACAGGATTACGAAATTCAGGTTAAAAAAATCGGAACATTGTTCCGATTTTTTCTACTCTAAAACGAAGTGATAGAAGATGCTTAACAAGTTTAAATTGAAGATTTCAAATGAGGATTTTCAAGGCTTGATCAGGATCTTTCAGCAAGAGGACAAAATAAAAGGAAAGAAGAGGAATAATTAAGAAAATATAGGTAAAAGGCTTGCAATTTTATCTAAAATTCGATAGAATAGTAAGGAAAGTTAGACTGTATTGCCTACTGTCTATCTATAAAATATATTTTATTGGAGGCTTTTACTCAAATGGCAAAAGAAAAATACGATCGTAGTAAACCGCACGTTAACATCGGTACAATCGGACACGTTGACCACGGTAAAACTACCCTAACTGCAGCAATCACAACTGTTTTGGCACGTCGCTTGCCTTCATCAGTTAACCAACCAAAAGACTATGCGTCTATCGATGCTGCTCCAGAAGAACGCGAACGCGGTATCACTATCAACACTGCACACGTTGAGTACGAAACTGCTAAACGTCACTACGCTCACATCGACGCTCCAGGACACGCGGACTATGTTAAAAACATGATCACTGGTGCCGCTCAAATGGACGGAGCTATCCTTGTAGTAGCTTCAACTGATGGACCAATGCCACAAACACGTGAACACATCCTTCTTTCACGTCAGGTTGGTGTCAAACACTTGATCGTCTTCATGAACAAAGTTGACTTGGTTGACGATGAAGAATTGCTTGAATTGGTTGAAATGGAAATCCGTGACCTTCTTTCAGAATACGATTTCCCAGGTGATGACCTTCCAGTTATCCAAGGTTCAGCTCTTAAAGCTCTTGAAGGTGACTCTAAATATGAAGACATCATCATGGAATTGATGGATACTGTTGATGAGTACATCCCAGAACCAGAACGCGATACAGACAAACCATTGCTTCTTCCAGTCGAAGACGTATTCTCAATCACTGGACGTGGTACAGTTGCTTCAGGTCGTATCGACCGTGGTGTTGTTCGTGTCAACGACGAAATCGAAATCGTTGGTATCAAAGAAGAAATCCAAAAAGCAGTTGTTACTGGTGTTGAAATGTTCCGTAAACAACTTGACGAAGGTCTTGCAGGGGATAACGTTGGTGTGCTTCTTCGTGGTATCCAACGTGATGAAATCGAACGTGGACAAGTTATCGCTAAACCAGGTTCAATCAACCCACACACTAAATTCAAAGGTGAAGTTTACATCCTTACTAAAGAAGAAGGTGGACGTCATACTCCATTCTTCAACAACTACCGTCCACAGTTCTACTTCCGTACAACTGACGTAACTGGATCTATCGAACTTCCAGCAGGAACTGAAATGGTAATGCCTGGTGATAACGTGACTATCGACGTTGAGTTGATCCATCCAATCGCCGTTGAACAAGGTACTACATTCTCAATCCGTGAAGGTGGACGTACTGTTGGTTCAGGTATGGTTACTGAAATCGAAGCTTAATTCGATCTAGTTCCCAGATTAACAATTATATAGACAGACAGAAAACCCCGTGAAGACGGGGTTTTTATTTTGGTAAAAAGTAAAATGAGCTTGTGCAACCTTTCATTATGACGAAATTTATGGTAAAATAGATAGTATAAAAT
>CABSRC010000074.1 GCA_902480035.1 uncultured Streptococcus sp.
AAGGTCATGCAACGTCGATTTGAACAAATCGATACGGAATTTGGACCCGTTACGGTAAAAATTAACCAGTACGGATCTACCACTAAAAAAACACTTGAATACGAAGACTGTCAGCGTATTGCTACGGAGATGCAGTTGTCGATTCAAGAGGTTTATCACCAATTACAAAAATACATTTATTAATTTAGGAGACATTTATTAACATGACACATCAATTACTTGCAGAAGTTATGAGTACAGCTTTGATGATTATCTTCGGGGTTGGCGTACACTGTGACGACGTTTTGAAGAAAACAAAATATGCTGGAACTGGACACTTATTCGCGATTACTACATGGGCATTCGGTATCACTGTCTGCTTGTTCGTCTTTGGCGGTGTTTCAATGAACCCTGCTATGGCTTTGCTTAAAGTCCTTCTTGGTAAATTGACAATCGCTCAATTCTTCCCAATCGCAATCGCTGAATTCATCGGTGCCTTCCTTGGAGCTGTCATTGCTTACTTTATGTATGCTGACCACTTCAAGATTTCTGAAGGTCAAATTGATGGTGTTGCTATCCGTAACATCTTCTCTACAAACCCTAACTGCCGTAACCTTCCACGTAACTACTTCGTCGAAGCGTTCGCAACATTTATCTTCTTGACATCTATCATGGCTGCTGAACACGCCAACGAAGCAATGCTTCCATTCACTGTTGGTTTGATCGTTTGGGCTATCGGTATGGGTCTTGGTGGTACTACAGGTTTTGCGATGAACCAAGCGCGTGACCTTGGACCTCGTTTTGCTTACCAAATCTTACCAATCAAAGATAAAGTAAACAACGACTGGCAATATGGTCTTCTTGTACCAGGTACTGCTCCATTTGTTGGTGCTGTCCTTGCCTTCTTCTTCATCCGTTACTTCCTTGGAATCATGTAATGAGTTGATTGAAAAATCATTCAAAAGCAAGTATCGAAACGTGCTTGCTTTTTTGATCCCTTCATTATCCGAAGCCAGCCATAAAATGATATAATGGACAAAGCAAATCATGAAAAAAAGAGAAAGAAGATTGATATGACTCACTTTCACACCATTGTCATCGGTGGTGGCCCAGCAGGTATGATGGCGACCATTGCCAGCGCCTCTTATGGCCAACCTACGCTACTGATCGAAAAAAATAAAAGGCTCGGTAAGAAACTTGCTGGTACCGGAGGAGGTCGCTGTAACGTCACGAATAGCGGGACCTTAGACGATTTGATGGCCGGTATCCCTGGAAATGGCCGTTTCCTTTACAGTGTGTTTTCCCAATTTGATAATCATGATATCATCCAATTTTTCACCGATAATGGGGTCAAGCTAAAAGTCGAAGATCATGGCCGGGTCTTTCCTGCTAGTGATCAATCTCGCACCATTATTCAAGCCTTAGAAAATAAGATCCTTGAGCTAGGTGCTAGCATGGCCACCAACTGCGAGGTGGTATCTGTCACCAAGCCAGAAGACGTCTTTATCGTCAAATCTGCTGAAAAAACATGGACAGCTGACAAGCTGATTGTCACAACTGGGGGCAAATCCTATCCTTCTACCGGCTCTACTGGCTACGGACACGAAATTGCCCGCCACTTCAAACACACCATCACCGATCTCGAAGCGGCAGAAAGTCCTCTTTTGACAGACTTCCCACACAAGGCCCTCCAAGGGATCTCTCTGACAGATGTGACCCTCAGCTACGGCAAACACATCATCACCCATGACCTGCTCTTTACGCATTTCGGTCTTTCTGGCCCTGCAGCTCTTCGGATGTCTAGCTTTGTTAAAGGTGGGGAAATCTTATCTCTGGACCTCCTTCCGACTACCTCTTCTCAAGAGTTAAAAGACTTTCTAGAAGAGCATCGAGAAAAGTCCATTAAAAATAGCCTCAAAACCCTTCTTCCTGAACGGTTAGCTGATTTCTTGGTGCAAGGATTCCCTGAAAAAGCTAAGCAACTCACTCCTCCTCAGACAGAAGAGCTCATTCAAAAAATCAAAGAGATGTCTATTCCTGTCACTGGAAAGATGTCTCTTGCCAAATCCTTTGTAACCAAGGGTGGCGTCAGCCTCAAAGAAATCAATCCTAAAACCCTGGAGAGTAAGCTAGTTCCTGGGCTCCACTTTGCAGGAGAAGTCCTCGATATCAATGCCCATACAGGCGGTTTTAATATCACATCCGCCCTCTGTACCGGTTGGGTAGCAGGAAGCCCTCATTACTAAAAAATGAACTCGATTTGTTCGAGCTCGTCTTAGAATGATGACAAACTATTTTAAAGTAAAATAAGTTAAGTAATTCTACAAAGAAATATAAATGTGGTCCAATTCTTAGAATGAATCAAGAAAATGCCGAAACTTTCCGCTGTGAGAAAAGTGCCTGAAACTTTTTGTTTCAGGCACTCGGAATTATTGAGACCTTAGGCTCAATAATTAGTCATGGAACTTCTACGAAGTTCGCTGACGTCCGTACTCACTTAAGGAAAGTTTTTAAGAGGACTTTGTCTTCAATCTGAAACGAACTCGATTTTCCATCGAGTTCGTCTTTTTATTGTTCTTTGGTTAATGAAAAACGGAAATCATTGTATTTGTTGTAGTCAAATGGTGTATTGGTAGCCGTTGTGAAAACAATCGGTGTATAGTGTCCTTCTTCTAAGATAAAACCAGGTTCGAGTCGGAAATCAGCGACACCTAAGCCTGTGATCCCAGGGAGCAAGGCATCAGCCCCATCAAGACCTTCAGCATCCCAATAGTAGATATTTCCAGTTGCTTGGACAGCTCTTGCCGTATAGGTCGCTGTCCGAGTCGGTTCGCTATCATTTTTGAAGCTAACCACTGTTGTCACATCCCCATTGGCATCGACGGTCATTTTAATCGAATCCGCTTGTGGACTAGATCCTACCCAAGTTCCCACCAGTTCTGCAGGGACAGTAGCTTGCGTCGTAGCAGACGCATTCTCGGTCTTACTAGAGTCTTTTGTACCTGTCTCGCTACTGGTTTGAGTTGAAGAGCTAGCTGTATCTTTTGCCTGAGCAGAAGATGCTGCACTCTTTTTGCTATTACTTTTGGCTTTTTTCTCTACCTTACTGGTAGATGCTTTTGCGGATGAGGAAGCTGTTTTTTTATCCTTTGCACCACAACCACCGAGAGCTAGACCAAGTGAAGCAGCCACCAGAACAGCGGCACTCCAACGGAAGATTGATTTTTTCATAAGATCACCTCTTTATCTTTCTGACTCCCATTATACTCCAATTGTTACAAAAATCAAGTTTTTTTGTAACAATTGTAATTTTTTGTAACATATTTTTACATTTAAAATGCCAATCGTAATAGAGCGATCAAGACAATTCCAAACAAAACGGTTCCCATAAGGTTTTTGTAACGAAAGGCTACAAAGAAGCTAGGAATGGTCACCATGAGGTCCAACCAGTGGAACTGCGGGAAACTTCCCATTTTCCCCTCTACTAAGCTTGATAAAACCAAGGCAAAGATAATGGAAATGGGCAGGTATTTGAGAAAGCGGGTCACAGGAGCCGGCAGTCCCTTGTATTTAACTAAGAGGAAGGGTAAGATCCGAGGAATCCAGGTAACGAGGGCTGAGGCCAGAATGGCCATGAAGATAGAACTATTCACGCGCATCACAGACCACCCCCACAAAACAGCCGATCAAGGTCGCAGCTAGCACAGCAAGTGGTTGCGAAACAAAAAAGAGGAAGAGCAAGAAACTCACTGCTACTGCTAACAGCACCATTAGCATGGTCTTGGTCTTTTCTATCAGTTGCATTCCTTGAAACTGGGCTGCAAAAATCCCAATAAACATAGCCACTAAGGCAAAATCAAGCCCAAAAGCCTTTGGATCTGGTAGGAGAGATCCTAGAGCTGTTCCAAGGACAGTAGCACTGATCCAAGCCCCATAGCCTACTAGATTGTTCCCATGCATCCAAGGAACTGTGATGGTATCCGTCTTTAACTTCTCACTCAAGTAGACCCCATAACTCTCATCGGTCAAGAGGCTTCCAATCCCAATGGTATGAGCGAGACTCGCATCCTTAAAATCAGAGGAC
This sequence comes from uncultured Streptococcus sp., assembly GCA_902480035.1. GTDB lineage: Bacteria > Bacillota > Bacilli > Lactobacillales > Streptococcaceae > Streptococcus. The sequence continues at coordinate 4,064 of CABSRC010000074.1, forward strand.
GTATGCAGACTCATCAACATATTACGGAGATTGATCAAACACACGGTCAAGGCCATATTCAAGATCGAAGAGTGGGCCGCAATCAGAGAGATCATCGCAAACTGAGCCGCCCCAGCATAGACCAAGACACTCATCAAGGCCATCTCCAAAGGAGAAAGATAGGGAGACGCCACCACACCGCAAGCCAGGCCAATACTGATATAGCCTAGAGCTGTCGGCAGCGCATCCCTCACCCCCTGCCAAAAATCTTTTTCCATACTCTCACTCCTTTCTGAATCATTGACCTCTATTATAACACAAGAAAAAGCTTGAAAAAGGACCAATGAGAGACTCAAACGATTCCTACTGCACTTAATGCTTAACTCTTAATTTGCTTTCCAATTGTATATGATAGATAAAATAGTAAGTGTCACAAAAACGATCATAAAAATGATGTAGAGAACGAGAAAGAGAAGAGCTAACTTTTTATACAGTTTATCTTTATTACAAAAACGTTCAACATAGGACTCTTCTGGATTTTGAGGATTATACCAGACAGTCATGGTGGATCCTTTAGGAAAGGCTTCTTCTAAAACGTTTGTATAGGAGACCATTGAGTTTCTAAAAATCACTAAATTTTCACTTAAAAGATCCGGTGTATCAGCTACCGCCTTTCGACTCATTCAGGGGGCAGATTTCACTACGGTCCAACGATATTACAATTGCCTCTTATATGCTATTCCATCAACAATATATTCTACAATGGGTAGAATCACCTGTTTTGCATACGCATAGCCAATAACAATACCTTCAACCCGCTCTGTTGATAGATTTTTCCTTCTTGCAAAACGCTTAGAAATGCAGAAGTAGATGAAAAAAACAGTTAGGAAAAAGATCGACCCGCCCCCTATTGCAAAAAGAAGTATAATATATACTGGCATTTTTCTACCTACTTAGTTACTTTTAAATCCGACATCTCTAATGACATCTTTTCTTCTTGTGTCATGGTCTCGACAATTTGTTTTTGCTCGCTGGATATTGGCAAGGTTAAAATCGTGGCAGATTGATCCGGCAATACTCCACTGTCACTAATTTTATAGCCAATCCGTTGATGTTGATAAATGAATTGCCCATCATATTTCCAACTCAATGAAAACTCAAAATCCTTATCAATTTGAAATCCAGCTTTGTTAATCAATAGAAAAACGGCATATTCTTGTTGGTTGGATGAGAAAGTTGCGCCAGTATAGTTGATCGATAGGCTTCCTTGATTTCCTATTTCTGGATGTTCCTTGGTTAATTTCTTCCCTAAGGCTATTAAATCAGAGTTTTTATCCTCATACTGAGGTGCCACCACAAACTGCAAGCCTTTTTCTTTTATATCAGTCGAAGACTCTTTTGAGGTCTGCCCCGTTTTACTCGGCGAAGAATCTTTTGATTCCTGTCGAGACTGGGCGCATGCTGTTAATGATAGAAGCGCTACTAACAAAACGATTGTTTTTTTCATGATTTCTACTCTTTTATTCTTGTCCATTCTATTCTAGTTACTTTTTTCAATGATGATCTCTTCTACACTATCAAGACTTAAATTCCCTGTTTTAGCTCCTAAAAGAACTGGAACTTTGCCAAATTCGAAGGTCAATAGAAAAGCTGTAAGAATACCGCCTATCACTAAAAAGATCCCTTCTTGACCATTATTATTAAATAAATACATAGCTAAACAGGCCAGTAAGACAAGATTTAATAGATGGGCATCAAAAATTTGCTTTCTTTCTGGTATCGGCTTGAAAGTCACAATATATCTCTTCCTTGCTGTAGGAAATAGATTCTTAACCTTTTTACGAGCCTTTTCTATAGAAAATCGAAAGAGCACAAAAGATATAAGCATGGCAACCACAAATAAGACTATCTTTAGGAAAATTTGCTGACTAATAGCATACTCACTGAATAGTTTTTTTAAGAGACTATAAACCACTCCAACAAATGGCTGGACTAGAATAGCTGCTGTCCCCCCATTTATTTTATGGATAGGTGTGCCTGGAATTTCAACTTTTTTATCTACTTCCATCATCTCAACAGTGATAGCTTCCGTTGGCAACCCCCAATAATAGAGCTTAGGCTTCATGGTACTAGCATCTAACAGAAATTTTTTACCATCGTACTCCACCAGTTGGTGACAGAAAATACTTGTTTCTTTATATTCTAACATCCTATTTACTTCCTACATGCTTTCAACATCGCATCCTAGACGGTACCAACCCGATCCAATCCAACTTTCTTCTCCAAATCTTCCAGAAGAAGCTCTACTCAGCCAATTCACCACCTTTTCCATTGTAGTATTGTTTAAACTCATCATAAGAACGAATTTCATGTTCTTGACCATCTATTGAGTACCGAGCTTCAATTTTTACACCAGGTAAGGTGTCCTGTCCTTTAGGTGCAAACCAATGAAGAAGAGTATCAAACCATTCCTTACTACTTAACAACTGTAATCTAGGTTCAATCCAGTACTTACCACTCAACATTTTCTCTTTGAACTCCGGATAATGTACAAATAAATTGATATCTGTATTTACATTCTTAGCCTGTTTCTGAAATTTAAATCCTGCTTGAAGTTCGAAACCGGTATTCTTAATAATCAACTCTTTTAAATTTGTACAGTATATAATATTTTCCTTAACTGTACTGCCCTCTGGGATAGCATATTCACTGTAGTATTTCTGTTCATCTAACTTGTAATAAACATTTTTCCCATTTCCAATACTACGTTCCATTGCACTACGAGAATCAAAATAGATTAGATCTACAACACTTACTCCACTATTAACATTTATTTGATAATCATAAATAAAGGCTTTTGGTGCTGTCTTACGAATCTCATCTAAAGCATTTACAGTTGTTTCTTTAAAATGATTGTCAATCTCGTAATATCGGAATCCGACATACTCCCATTTTATTCTTTCATCGCTTTTTACATAGTCAAAACCAACCAGATACTTCCCATCAGCCAAAGTCAGATCTTTACTCAAAACAAATTGATTATTCCCACCAAATAATTGAACATCCTTGGGATTCCCTTTATGAATGACTTTTGTTGAGATAGGTCTCTTTTCGATAGGATTTTTCTTAGTCTCTGAAGGCTTAAAATAGAATACTAAACCGACTACAATAATTGCTAGACAAACCAGTTTCAAACTTAAAATTTTTTTCAATACATCCACCTACTTTTTTATGGAACAATAATGATTATCAATCCCGTTTCACCAATCTTTTATTCCTTCTATCATACCGAATTTTCTTTCACCTCGCAAATCCGTTACTAGTTGGTGAGATCCCAGCAAAAAAGCCATTGGAATCACACATCCAATTGGCTCCTTTTTCTTATTCGATTCCTTCAAAGGCTAGGCTTGGTTTGGCATTGAGGTCCCAGCCTGCGAAGTTTTCTTTGTTCCATTCGCTGACGCTGGCATAGGCGATCATCCCTGCATTATCCCCGCAGAGGCGCAGAGGCGGAATGATGACCTTGACATCGGTGATTTCAGAAGCCAGGCGTCCACGAAGACCTTGGTTGGCTGCGACCCCACCCGCGACGACTAGGGTTTTGACTGGATATTTCTCCAAAGCCTTCTTGGTCTTGGCCATGAGAATGTCTAAGACGGCTGCTTGGAAACTCGCTGACAGGTCTGCATTTGAGAGGCTTTCTCCTTTTTGCTGGGCATTATGGTGCAGATTGATAAAGGCCGATTTGAGCCCTGAAAAAGAAAATTCCAGATTGTCTTCCTTGATCATGGCCCGTGGGAAATCATAAATATCAGCCCCTTGGTGGGCTAGCTGATCAATCTCACGTCCTGCTGGATAAGTCAAGCCCATCACGCGCCCGACCTTGTCATAAGCTTCTCCTACGGCGTCATCACGGGTCTCTCCGACGATCTTATAATCCCCCGCTTCACTGACATAGACCAACTCGGTATGTCCTCCACTCACCAGCAAGGCTAAGAGCGGAAATTCTAAGGGCTCGACGCTTTGAGCGGCCATCAAGTGCCCCGCCATATGATTGACAGGAATCAAAGGAAGGCCGTGCGCCCAGGCAAAGGCCTTAGCTGCAGCCAAGCCGACTAAAAGAGCCCCAACCAGGCCTGGGCCGTAAGTAACGGCTACAGCAGTGACCTCGTCTTCTGTGATCCCTGCTTCTTCTAGGGCTTCTTCAATACATGCAGTGATGACTTCCACATGGTGACGAGAGGCTACCTCAGGCACCACTCCACCAAAACGCTTGTGACTTTCGATTTGACTGGCAATGACATTGGATAAGAGTTGGTCGTCATTTTTCAAGACAGCCACGCTGGTCTCATCACACGATGTCTCAAAAGCCAAAATATATCTATCTTTCATTCGGGTTCCTCTTCATGATCACAGCATCCTCTATCGGATCGTGATAGTAGTTTTTCCTCCGTGCAATTTCTTCAAAATGCATTTTTTTGTATAGGCCTTGTGCCGGTTGATTGGACACGCGCACTTCTAAGAAAAT
>CABSRC010000075.1 GCA_902480035.1 uncultured Streptococcus sp.
TCATTAACTTTATTCCAGTTGATCACTGAGAAGAAAGCTTTGATGTAGTCAGGACGTACGTTACGGTATTTTACGTAGTAGGCATGTTCCCAAACATCCAAACCAAGGATTGGTGTTTTTCCTTCAGAGATTGGTGTATCTTGGTTTGCTGTTGAAGTGACTTCAAGTTTACCTTCTTTGTTGACAACCAACCATGCCCAGCCAGAACCAAAACGTGTCGTTGCTGCTGCTGTAAAGGCTGCTTTGAAGTCTTCAAATGAACCAAATGTGGCATCAATCGCTGCAGCAAGTTCTGCTGAAGGAGCTGTTTGTTCTGGAGTCATCAATTCCCAGAAAAGAGCGTGGTTCAAATGACCACCACCATTGTTGATCACAGCTTGGCGAATGTCAGCTGGAATGGATTCAACATTAGCTAACAAGCTTTTAAGGTCTTCTCCAATTTCAGGATGTTTTTCAAGAGCTGCATTCACATTGTTTACATATGTTTGATGGTGTTTATCATGGTGCAAATGCATAGTTTCTTCATCGATATAAGGTTCCAATGCATCATAAGCATATGGTAATTCTGGTAAAATGATAGCCATTTTATGGTCCTCTTTTCTTTATTACTGACTTGATGATAACGCAAACAGCTAAATTATTCAACTAATCTGCTTGCAATTTCATTCATGTTTAGACGCTATTTGCCACTTTTAAAAGTGCCAAATCAAATAAGTAGTCTTTATCATACGTTCCACTTTTAATTGCATAATCCGTCTCGATGAAGGTCATCATGGCCTGCTTCAAAAAGGACAGGGAAAGTTTGCGGCTATCCCGTAAGGCAAACTTCACCTGATATGGATTGACCTTGCGTCCTGACAACTCCGACAAGCTCGCTACGATTTGGTTTTCGGATTGACCTTCTTCTGAAAATATTTTTACTTGAGAAAACATTCGGAATTGCCCCAACAGAATAGCAATCAATTTTATTTCATCTTCTCCTTGTAAGCGGAGATCTTTCACCAAATTCCGAACTTGATCGATTTGGCGTTTGAGAATCATTTGGGTCAGATCAAAAATATTATCTTGCAAGGTTTTGGGAACAACCTCCTCAATATCTTCGAGGGTAATCTGACCATCCTCTTTATAAGCCTGCAAAAGAGCGAGATTCTTCTGTAACTCTCCAAAATCATAGCCAGATTTTAAGAGTAGTTGGTCCAAGGAATCGCCCACAAACTGCAGGCCCAATTCTTGGGCTTGGCTTGCAAAATAGCGCTTTACCTCTTGCTCTTTAGGAGTCGCCGCTTCAATGATTTGGGCATCCCGTTTTAGGAGTTTGACCAAGCGACGCTTACTATCTAATTTCCCTTCTGCAAATATCAGCAAATGGGTCGATTCAGAAGGATTTTCCAGGTAGTTTTCAAATTGCTTCAGATCTTCATCTGTTAAATAGCGTTTTTTGGCAGTAGTCAGATCCAATAAGTGATCCAAAATCACAATTTTTTCATCAGCGAAAAAGGGAAGACTGACCAAATCCAGCTCTACCTCAGCATAGGAGGCTTCCTTCATATCAAAATAAGAATAATTCAAATCTGAGGGATCATAGCCTATTTTTTTTAAAATGTCTTTTTTTAACCATTCAAATTGACCTACATCCTCGCCTGTCAAGACAAGAATAGAAGGCAGAGTTTGAACCGTCAGATGTTTAGTGTCGGTAATTGCTTGCATGAAACTCTCTTATCTTTATCCGTTTAGTGGATTTCGTGTTCAGCAGCCATTTTTTGTTCCAATGGTGGTTTTTCGTCGGACAAATCTGGAGCTGCTACAAAATTAGGAATTTGCTCAAACGAGTTGCCTCCAAAGCTTCCTTCTGTGGCTGTGACCTGTGGTTCAGAAGTTACTCCCATAGGAGTTTCTACTGGTTGTGGGAAGGTATTTTTTCCTGGAAGCATCATGAGAATCAGGAGAGAAATAACTGTAATCACCCAAAGAAATAGGAAAATATCTAGCCCTGACAATAAATAGAGTAGGACCGGACCAAGGTTCAAAAAGATCCAAGACCAATGGATCCCAGCATCCCGCAAGCGACGCACACAAATGGCTTGACTGGGTACCAAAATGAGGAAGTAAAAGAATGCTAAGATAGCGAGTGCCCATAGACCTGTTTTAGAATGAATAGTTGAAAAATTGAGTATTTCTTGAGCATTTTGATGGGATAAAGAAGTCACGATGTAAAAAACCCAAAGAGGCAAAGAAATCAGGAAATTCCAGAAAAAAGCTAGCCAAAAATGAGCTCGACTGGTCTTACTTGAAAAATCTGCATACTGTATCCAAAATTGCTTAAATGCGTTCATACGATTCTACCTTTACATTGATTTCACCTTCTATAATAGCAATTTTCAGCATAGAAAGCAAACCTCTCCTTATCTCTAGCGGACCGTTTCTACCCTCCAATGATCCCACCCAATCAAGCGAATCGCTCCTCTTTCATCGGTACGAAGGTAAGAAATGGATCGTTCCTCTAAACGATCAAGCAATTCTTTATGAGGATGCTGGTAGCGATTTTTCTTTCCAACGGAGATTAAGGCCAATTGGGGATGTAGCTGATCCAAGAATACATCACTAGAGGAACCTTTCGATCCGTGGTGGCCTACTTTCAAAACATCCACTTGTAATTGGGGATAGTTTCCCAATAGTTTTTTCTCCCCAGCTTCTTCCAGATCACCTGTAAACAAAAACCGTTTCTGATAAAACTGCCCATAGAGGACAATCGAATCATTATTTTTGCCATCCCCCACTTCATCAGGAGATAATACTTCGAGATGATGATCAAAAATAGGAAGTTGATCCCCTCTCTGGACTACTTTAACTGGGCTATGAAGCTGTTTCAATTTATCTTGAAATTTGGAACTGGTTAGACTGCCTGGACTGACATACACTTTTTTAACCGGGATTTGTCTGGCAACCTCTACCATATCGCCCATATGGTCCTGATCTGTATGGGTCAAGACCAAAGCATCGAGTTTTCCAACACCTCGACTCTTGAGATAGGGAATCAAAGTTTTATCCGCATTGGCAGATTGACTGCGCTCTTGCCACTTGTCTCCACTTTTAAAAGTGACGCGTCCTCCGACATCAATCAAAATGGTCCTTCCTTTCCAATCGCGTAAAAAGATACTGTCTCCTTGACCGATATCCACCATGGTGATCTCATTTTCTAAAGGATGCTTGGTCCAACAAAAGATGAGTAGAATCATACCGATGAACAGAAAACGAAGTTTTTTTTGCTTTCGAAGATCATATAAGGTCCCTAAAAGAAGTAAGAGGACGATCAGAGCTAATCCCGTCGGCTTCCCAAATACCAACGGTACCGACGTGAGCTTTGAGATCCAACGAATACACTCCTCTATGAGTAGAAAGAAACTATTAAAAATCGTAAGCGGCTTTAGAATCGATAAGATAAATAGCACTGTTAACCCTGGAAGGAGAACAAGATCAAACAAGAAAGAAAAGAGGAAGGTTAAAGGGAGTGACCATGGTTGAAAGACACTAAAATAATAGGTCAAAAGGGGCAAGATCCCCAGACTAATCCAGAAACTTTCCACTAGCACCTTTTTAATTCCTGAATAAGAATTAGTATCTACCAAGGTCAAAATAAAGGCATAGGCACAACTCAAGACGCCTCCAGCTGTCAGGAGAAACTTGGGCATGAGAATCATTAAGAGCATCAAGGTCATCGCTATATTTTCCATCCCTCGGATGCCCTTTTGAGAGAGGATTTTTTGTAAGAGACTGCGAACAACTGAAACAGAAAAACCTGTCAAGCCAGCATAGATCAAAGAGATTGGAATCATCCAGATATCGACTGTTTCTTGCAAGATTCCTAGACGTAAGAGAGCTTTTCGGATCCCATTGATGAAAAAGCCGACCTGCATCCCAGACAAGGCAAACAAATGAATAATTCCTAAACTCGTGTAAAGCTGATCCATCTCCTCAAAATCCGTATCTAAATAACCAAAAAGAAGGCCGGTCATATACTGGTTCATTGGCTGTGGAAAGTGCTCCTTGCTCCAAACAATGGCTTGGCGCCTCCATTGAGATAGCCAATCGAAAACATTCCACGTTTGGATGGGAAGCGCAGATTGGATCGTTTCAATTCTAATTTGGTGATATATTCCCTGAGTCTTCAAATAAGCTCGATAGTCAAAACCTCTAAAATTTCGCTGCCCTTCTGGCTCTTCTATGACACCCTTATATGTCAACTCTAGCAAGTGGATTTGATTTTGCCACTGCTGTTTTTCTTTCTCAGATTTCAAGGTGTAAAAAACTTGGTAGGTCCTTCCTTGATTTTTAGCACGAAAAGACAGGGCATCTCCATTAACCTTGATGGTATCTGGGATCAGATGTAAATGGGCTGGGGAGCGACTTTCGACTTGTTTTGGATGATCCTGGGCTCGCTGAAAAACAAAGAAGGCCGCAAAACAAAGAGTTGCTAAAGCAAGACGCAACAAACTTGAGCGATCCTCCTTATAGTGATGAACCACTAAACATATCACCACTACTAGACCGCTGATCGAAAGCCAAGATGGTTGATAAACACTAAAATACAACCATAGGAGTACAAAGGCGAGATGGACAAGCGAAAAAGGAAGGTCTTTAATCCACCGTGAAAGCATCTCTTAGTTTCTCCAGTGTTTTCTCTCCGATTCCTGAAACATTCTTCAGATCATCCACTGATCGAAAAGGACCATTTGCTTCGCGATAGGCGATAATGTCCTGGGCACGTTTCTGGCCAATGCCTGATACTGTCTGGAGCTCTGATTCGGTCGCTCGATTTAAATGGACCTTGCCTGTTTTTTCTGCTGGCGCTGACGAAGTTGCAGGACTTTCTGAACTCCCAAGTGCTAGAACATCCTCTCCTTCTTTAGCAACATAGATCACTGCTTCATCGGAGAGTTTTTGCGCCAAGTTGACCGATTGGCTATTGGCATCTGCTGTCATCCCGCCTGCCTTATAAATAGCATCATGGACTCTGCTATTGGAACGCAACTCATAGACACCTGGTTGTTTGACGGCTCCTTTGACATCGACCGTAATGATCTCGGGTGAATCAGACACAGAAGTCGACGTCTTTTCTTCTTTGGAACTAGCGCTCTGCACCTTTTCTTTGCTCGAAGTTGAACTAGAAGCCTGATAAAGATCCGGTATGGTGGATGCACTTGACTGAGGTCGATGAAAAAGAAAATACCCTCCAAGTAAGAGTCCGATAGCAGTAAGAGCTAAAAAGAGCTTATATTCTTTGATTTTTTCGATGATATCCTCCATAAGAAACCTCCTCTCACTTTTATTATTCGTAAAAATAAAAAAAACTGAGAAAAACTCTCAGTTTTTTTACTTGTTTTTCCGATGTTTGTCTGGATCCCATACAAAGCTTGCCAGGTAACTAAAGAGCAAGGTCAAGATGCCCACGACTAAGACAAGGGGAATCAAAAGGATTTTTAACAAACGAATCAAGATAAAAGGTTTTGTTGAGGTGTTGATTGCTTGCGCTTCCGCATCCAAGCGGTCAAACTCCTCTTGGATACGACGGGCAACTTCTGCCACTCCTTCGTCATTCATCTTTTTAATATCCGAAATATCAATCGGATGTCCAAAGTTCATATCAATGCGTTCACCCGTTGCCAACCCTTTCAAGTCTCTTGGACCAGTATATGTCACTGGCATGATACGGACCTTAGCCATTTTGGCAATGATGGCAACACCGCCTTTGACGTCTTGAGAATGACGGCTTCCACTTGGAAACATAATCAAGGAACGGTTGCTCTTTTTCAGCATATTGACAGGATACTTAATGGCTTCTGCTCCCGGATTTTCACGGTCGATCGGAAAAGCTCCACACATACGAATCCACCATCCAAAAATACGATTGGCGAAGAGTTCTTTTTTCGCCATAAAGATAAACTGCTTTGGCTTGGTCGCAAAGGCCATATAGACTGGATCCCACCAGGTCCGGTGAGGCGATACCAATATGTAGTTCTCTTTTCGATCTGGAATATTGTCCTTATGATGGTAATGGGCATTGCCATTTAAAACCCAAAGAATAAAGGCAACAAGGCCCCGTAAGTAGGTGTAAAACATAGTTGTTCCTCAAATCCATTTCATTAATCTCTCAACATGATAGTCAATCATATTGAACCTTCTTTCTCATTATACCGTAACCTGATTTTGACCGCAAACTTTTTTTAGATAAAAATTGTCTCAGCGGACCGATTCTAGATAGTCTTTTTCTCAAAAAAATGATATCATATTGTCTATGGAAACTATTGATTTAAAGGGCTTGTCCCTCAGTGAAGTCCGCAAGAAAATGGATCGCGGACAAACCAATGATTTTACAACGAATACAAGTACCAGTACCTGGCAAATCATCAAGCGCAACGTCTTCACCTTGTTTAATACCTTAAACTTTGTGATTGCTGTGGCCTTGGCTGCTGTACAGGCCTGGAGCAATATGATCTTTTTTGCAGTCATTTGCTTCAATGCCATTACAGGGATCATGACCGAGATGCGCGCCAAGCGGATGATTGATAAGCTCAACCTCATGAGTCGTGAGCTAGTGACTGTCATTCGTGACGGGGAAAAAGATGCGATTCCACCAGAAAAGCTTGTTCTAGGTGATTTAATGCTCTTGTCTTCGGGTGAGCAGATCCCTAGTGATGCCGAAGTCATGTCTGGTATCGCTGAAGCCAATGAGGCTATGCTGACTGGTGAGAGTGATCTGGTCTTAAAAGAAGTTGGCGATGAACTGCTTTCTGGTAGTTATATTGCCAGTGGTCAAGTCTATGCCCGTGTCAAGCGAGTTGGAGCAAACAACTATGCCAACAAACTGATGATGGAAGCTAAAACCTTGAAGCCTATCAATTCGCGTATTCTTTATAACTTAGCGAAAATTTCTAGCTTCACTGGTAAAATTATCATTCCATTTGGCCTTGCCCTCTTCTTTGAAGCACTGTTGATCAAGATGCTACCGATCAAGGATTCTGTCGTGAATTCTTCCACAGCTCTCTTGGGAATGTTGCCAAAGGGAATTGCCCTACTGACGGTTACATCTCTTTTGACAGCGGTTATTAAGCTCGGTATGCGCAAGGTTCTTGTCCAAGAAATGTACTCAGTAGAAACCTTGGCGCGTGTGGATACCTTGTGTCTTGATAAGACCGGTACCATCACTCAAGGGAAGATGACAGTCGAAGCTCTCCATAGCTTATCTGATCATTTTTCTGAGGAAACCATCAAAGTTATCCTTTCAGCTTACATGCAAAATAGCGAGGACACCAATCCTACTGCTCAAGCTATTCGCAAGGCTTATGGGGAGTTGGAGCATGCTTATACTGCGGAAAACATTATTCCTTTCTCAAGTGATCGGAAATGGGGAGCCATGTACCTATCCAACCTTGGAACCGTCTTTCTCGGTGCTCCTGAAATGCTCCTTAAAAAAAATCCAGCTGCTGTCGTCGAAGCACAAGCTCGTGGATCGCGCGTGCTCGTCTTAGCTCACAGTTCAGAACTGATCAGAATGCAGGAATTGAAACTTCCTGAAAATCTTGAAGGAATTGCGGTTATTGAGATTACAGACCCCATTCGTGAAGGGGCTTCAGATACTCTTGAGTATTTGCGCTCTCAAGGAGTGGATCTCAAAATCATCTCCGGTGATAACCCTGTGACGGTCTCTTATATCGCTCAACAAGCTGGCTTCAAAAATTATGAGAACTACATCGATTGTTCAAAAATTTCTGATGATCAATTAGTGGATCAAGCAGAAGAAACAGCTATCTTTGGGCGCGTGTCTCCTCACCAGAAAAAACTGCTCATCCAAACCTTGAAAGCAGCTGGTCGGACGACTGCTATGACAGGAGATGGGGTCAATGATATCCTTGCTCTTCGCGAAGCAGACTGCTCCATCGTGATGGCCGAGGGAGATCCCGCAACCCGTCAAATTGCCAATATTGTTCTTTTGAACTCTGACTTTAATGACGTTCCAGAAATTCTTTTTGAAGGCCGTCGTGTGGTGAATAACATTGGACGAATCGCTCCAATCTTCTTTATCAAAACGATCTATTCCTTCCTCTTGGCTATCATCTGTATTGCCAGTGCTCTCTTCTTTAACGTCAACTATTTGCTGATTTTCCCTTTCATTCCTATTCAAATCACCCTGATTGACCAATTCGTCGAAGGATTCCCACCATTTGTGTTGACCTTTGAACGCAATATCAAACCAGTTGAAAAACACTTCTTGAGACGTTCCCTTCTGTTAGCCTTACCAAGCGCCTTGATGGTCGTCTTTAGTGTTTTGTTCATTCGCCTTTGGGGAGCAAGCCATGGTTGGTCTGCAGCCGATATGTCTACTGTATCCTACTACTTACTTGGATCCATCGGTTTCCTATCCGTTATCCGTGCTTGCCTGCCACTAAATATCTGGCGGGCCCTCCTCATC
>CABSRC010000076.1 GCA_902480035.1 uncultured Streptococcus sp.
TTACAAAAATGTAAGAAATAAACGGTAAAATGAAAGGTTAGGTTATGGTAGCCGCCTTTTATTTTTTATACAATAGTCTCATCAAATGAAGGAGGTCAAGAAAATGAAACTCTTGAAATGGATGAAAGAACCCAAAAAGATTAAGAAACCAAATGAGCAAACCGATCTGGAAAAGACGGAATTTGGTCGCCAAGTCCTACAACAAACCCAAGAATTTTTCTTGATCTACTAGTAAAAGGAGAAAAATATGTCATTACTAGACGTTCAACACATCAAAAAGATCTACAAAACCCGCTTTCAAGGGACGCAGGTTGAAGCCCTAAAGGACATTCACTTCACCGTGGAAAAGGGTGAATACGTCGCCATCATGGGGGAATCAGGGTCCGGGAAATCGACCCTCCTCAATATCCTAGCCATGCTGGACCAGCCGACCGAAGGACGGGTCTACCTCAACGGTACCGATACCTCGACCATCAAGAACAAGGATGCCTCGAGCTTTCGTCGGGAAAAACTAGGCTTCGTGTTTCAAGATTTCAACCTGCTCGACACCTTGTCTGTCAAGGACAATATCCTCTTACCTTTGGTCCTTTCTCGCAGACCGGTCAAGGAAATGATGAGCAAGGTGGATAGCGTCAGTCGAGAATTGGGTATTCACCAGCTCCTTGAAAAATATCCTTACGAAATCTCTGGTGGGCAAAAACAACGGGTGGCTGTAGCACGGGCCATCATCACCTCACCTGAAATTCTCCTTGCTGATGAGCCAACAGGGGCGCTGGATTCCAAGTCATCAGCTGCTTTGCTAGATGTCTTTGAAGATATTAATAGCATGGGCCAAACCATCCTCATGGTGACCCACTCAACTGCAGCGGCTGCTCGGGCCAAGCGCGTGCTCTTTATCAAAGACGGAATTCTCTACAACCAGATCTTCCGCGGGGAAAAGACAGAGCGTCAGATGTTCCAAGAAATCTCGGATACCTTGACGGTCATGGCAAGTGAGGTGGAGTAGATGTTACGATTAACCACTAAATTAGCTTGCTCTAATCTGATCAAGAACCGCAAGCTCTATTATCCCTTTGCTATTGCGGTCATTCTCGCAGTGACCATCGCCTATCTCTTTGACTCCCTGACCTTTAATCCTCGCATTTCCGAGCTTCGAGGGGGCTCTTCTATAGTGTTCACCCTCAGCTTGGGATTCTTCGTGGTCAATGTCGCGGGGGCCATCATCGTGCTTTATGCCAATAGCTTCGTCATGAAAAACCGCTCCAAGGAGCTGGGCATCTACAGCATGCTGGGCCTTGAGAAACGCCATCTCATCAGCATGATTTTCAAGGAACTCTTGCTTTTTGGCTTTCTAACCATCTCAGCCGGAGTCTTGATCGGAGCTCTCTTTGACAAGCTGATCTTTGCCTTCCTCTTGAAACTCATGAAGATGAAGGTCCAGCTGGTATCTACCTTCCAACCTGGGATTGTCGTCCTGGTCTTTGTCACCTTTGGTCTCATCTTTGGCCTTTTGGTTCTTCTCAATGCTTGGCGCATTCTCCGTTTGAATGCCCTGCAGTTGACGCGTGAGAAGGCTAGTGGTGAAAAGAAAGCCCGCTTCTTGTGGCCCCAAACCATCCTTGGCTTAGCCTCTCTCGGTTTTGGCTACTACCTAGCTGTGTCTGTCAAAGACCCTATCATTGCGCTTGTGACCTTCTTTTTAGCCGTTATCTTGGTCATGATCGGGACCTACCTGCTCTTTAATGCTGGGATCACCGTCTTCTTGCATCTGCTTAAGAAAAAGAAGAACTATTATTACCAACCCAACAACATGATCTCGGTCTCTAACCTCATCTATCGCATGAAGAAAAATGCAGTGGGGCTTGCGACCATTGCCATCCTCTCGACCATGGTATTGGTAACCATTTCTGCTGCGACCAACATCTATATCGGTGGTGAAACGATCAAGAAGATCATGTCTCCTCATGATTTCTCTGTCCAAGGAAAAGGGGTAGACCTAGAGCAAATCAACCAGAAATTTGATGAATTTGCCTCTGAGCATCATCTTGAGATCAAAAATCGTGACCTGATGACCTATGCCAACTTTGGAGTTAAATCCCAAAAGGGCACAGACTTTACGGTCTATCCAGCTGATGAGCGCAACGTCACTCCCAAAACTGTCTTTATGGTCTTTGATGCAGCTAGCTATGAACAAATGACCGGAGAAAAGGTCGATCTGACCGGCAACCAAGTCATCCTCTTTGCTCATAACAAGGCTCTTAAAGGGCAAAAGCAGTTCACCATCAATGGGCAAGACTTCCAAGTCAAGGAAGAAGTGAGCAAGGATTTTATCACCGATCATGTTCCAAATCAGTTTAATATGCTGACGGAGGATTTCAATTACCTGATCGTGCCAGACCTTTCAGCCTTTGTCGCTCAGTTTCCGGATCTTGCCATCAATACCAATATCTATGGTGGCTTCAATGTCAATGTTGACGAAGACCAGCAACTCAAGCTGGCAGCCAGCTATGACAAGATGATCGATGAATTGAGTAGCCAACAGGCCCAAGGAACATTTATCTATGGAGGCAACCGAGCCAATGATGTGGCAGAGTTGAATAGCCTCTTTGGCGGCATCTTCTTTATCGGTATTTTCTTGTCATTGATCTTTATGGTCGGAACCGTCATCGTTATCTACTACAAGCAAATCTCAGAAGGCTATGAAGACCGTGACCGCTTCGTCATCCTCCAAAAGGTAGGGCTTGATGAAGATGAGGTCAAACGGACCATCAACCGTCAAGTGCGGACTGTCTTCTTCCTCCCCCTCATCTTTGCCTTTGTCCACCTGGCCTTTGCCTACCATATGATCCGCCTCATTCTCAAAGTGCTCGGTGTCATCAATAGTGGCCAAGTCCTCGTCGTCACCCTCAGCGTCTGTGCTGTCTTTCTCATCACCTACCTAATCGTCTTTTGGATCACCTCTCGGAGTTATCGTAAGATTGTGCAGATTTAGGAAAAGAAACTCAAATTAAATTAGAAACTTTCCTTAGGTGAGTACGGACGTCAGCGAACTTCGAAGAAGTTCCATGACTAATTATTGAGCCTAAGGTCTCAATAATTCCGAGTGCCTGAAACATAATTTTTTCAGGCACTTTTCTCACAGCGGAAAGTTTCAATATACTCTAATAATAATCAGATATTATTTGGATATTTTTGCACAATAATCCAGCATAGGTTATTCAAAGAAAAGAATTGTCAATTTTTTTAGCTTGCTCATAGCGGGCTTTTTTGTACGAAAACCGACTGCGATTGTTTTTGTTTTTCAAAGGGATACACAAAAAAGACTGAACCCGTAGAGTTCAGTCTTTGTTCACTTTCTATTAAAGTGATGTAAGGAAAGTCAATCCCCCTAGGATGACACCTGCCGAATTCGGAATGATCAAAATCCAGTCTTTTTTAGGTTCCTTTGTCCAACCATAAATGACCCAGATCAAGCAAGAAATAGCAGCTGACAAGGGTTGGAAAGGTTGGGCCTTATTTCCCTGTAAATTAGCAATAATTTGTGGGATGTAGGCAATGAAAACGATAATCCCAATAAAGGCACCGATCGAGCCAACGATTTTGTTGATTTTTTGTTTATTCATAAAATTTTACCTCTGTGTATTAAAATAGCATAAGTAGGAAGAAAATGCAATTAATTTGCATGCTACGCAAAATGAAAACGATCACATTTGCAAAAGAATTAGACAAAGTGTCAAAAAAATGGCAACTAGAGAGAAGACTCTCTCGAAAAGAAATCCATCTTCCTGCAAAATCACAAGATTGTGACACTTTACAGTTCGGTAACATTTGAAAAAAAGACTTGAATTTGTAAAGGACAAAAGGTAGAATAGTGCATACTTTAAAAAAAGAAAAGGAAATGGTAGTTTCAAAATGAATGAAAAACAAATGAAAATTCTTGGTTGGGTTGCGACCTTTATGTCTGTTATGATGTATGTGTCTTACTTCCCACAAATCATGGATAACCTCGCAGGTCACAAAGGGAACTTTGTTCAACCCCTTGTCGCAGCCATCAACTGTAGCCTTTGGGTTTACTACGGACTCTTCAAAAAAGAACGCGATATTCCACTTGCTGCAGCCAATGCACCAGGGATCATCTTTGGTTTGATCACAGCCATCACAGCCTTGTAATTAATTAAAAAAGCTGGACAAAAGTCTGGCTTCTTTTTTTATGACTTCACTCATTTCCATGGTATAATGGGAGGACTATTCATAGAGAAGATCAAAAGGAGACAAGAGTGGATCAAAAACATCACTGTCAAGTCCTATGGGCGAAAAATAAATACCTGGTGCTGAGTCGTTCCAGTAATCTCTACAAGGAAATCCGGGAGTACCTCAAGCAAGACCAGGTAGAGGTCAGCCACGTCGAGGATCTAATCCAGCAAGCGCTGGCCTTGCCGGAAAATCGTGGCCAGGTCTCCAATGCCTTTCAGCATATTTGGGGCTATTTCAAAAAGCAGGCAACTCCTGAGGAAAAGGCGGACTTTATGTTGCTACTTGAGAAGTACCAGCATGGCCAAGCTAGCCAAGAGGATCTGATCGAGGGGATCCAGATGCTCCTTGAGCGCTACCCTAATCGCTACTTACAAGACTCGACGCTACTAGGAGGGCAATAGATGAGACTCTGGCACCAAGACTTGATTCCCAAACTGCCTCGTCCCCAGCTCCTGGGTCAACACCGGGAATGCTGCGCCCTTCGAGGCAATGGCTGGGGCAAGAAGCACGCGACGGTCAACTATGTCTTTGACTACTTGCCCTATCGCCTCTATGCCTATCACCGCCTGATCATGGAGGAGATGACCGCTCGTGGCTATAAGGTTAGCCCAGAGTGGTGGGAGTCGACCTACCGAGGTAAGACCTGTCCAGCTTATTCAAAATTAGAAGAGGAAGGCTTGAGCACCCCCATCTATCCCGAGCACCAGGCTACTTACCTCCAAGAATGTCTAGACAATCTAGCAGAAAAAGGGATTCAACTAGACTAAGGAAGAACGAACCAGACCAGGTTCGTTTTTTTGTGCTAAAAACCAACAAAATGCTTTGAAAGCGTTAATTTCTTTCCCAAACATGCTATAATAATAGGAGATTATGCACAGGAAAAGGATAGAGGGATGAAGGCAGTAGCAACTCCAGAACTTGAGATTGAAAAACAGTTGATCCAGCAGTTGACATCAGGAGAGAGTCAGTGGACTTATCGCGAGGATCTCAAGAATGAAGACCAGTTATGGGACAATTTCTTTGACAAGCTCGCACAAAATAATGTCGCCTTGTTGGCGGACCATCCCTTGACCGAGCAAGAAAAGCGCCAGATCAAGAACCAGCTCAACTTTGTCAGCTACTATGAAGCGGCCAAGTGGCTAGCAGGTGAAAATGGGATCGCCAAGGTAGAAGTCCAGCGTGAAGATGCTAGTCTAGGGACTATCCGTTTGGCGGTCATCTGGCGGGACAATATCGCAGCTGGTAAGTCCAGCTATGAAGTGGTCAACCAAGTCGAACGCGACAAGGCCTATCCGCTAGACCAGGATCGACGGCTCGATACGACCCTTCTGATCAATGGCCTGCCCCTCATCCATATCGAACTCAAGAGTCCACGAGTGGCCTTTCTAGATGCCTTTCACCAGATCAAAAAGTACGACCGTGAAGGCAAGTTCCGGGGTATTTACTCCAGCTTACAGATGTTTGTCGTGACCAATAAAGTCGACACACGTTATATCGCTGCAGCCCGTGAAAGCAAGCTAAACAAGCAATTTCTGACCAAGTGGGTGGACAAGGACAACCAACCCATGATCGATCTCAATAGTTTTGCTCATGAGGTCCTCTCCATCCCCCGGGCCCATCAAATGGTCATTCAGTACTCGGTCATCGACGATAGTAAGAAGGCTCTCATCCTCCTACGTCCCTACCAGATCCATGCCATCGAGGCTGTGCAGGAAGCCTCTCGCCGTCAGGAGTCAGGCTATATCTGGCATACGACCGGTTCAGGTAAGACCCTGACCTCTTACAAGGTAGCACGCAATCTCTTGCAGATCCCAGCCATTCAAAAGACCATCTTTGTCGTCGACCGCAGAGACCTGGACCAGCAGACGACTTCGTCCTTCCTCTCTTATGCGGCCAATGATGTCATCGACATCGACGAGACGGACAATACCCATGAGCTGGTCAAGCGCCTAGGGGGAAATGACAAGCGCGTGGTAGTGACAACCATTCAGAAAATCACGACCATGATGCGCAAGTTCGAAGAAGGGAAGTACCAGCGGGATGCTGGGAAGATCAAGGACCTGCGAGTGGCCTTTGTCGTGGATGAGTGCCATCGGGCGGTTACGCCACAGACGCAAAAGGAGATCAAGGCCTACTTCAAGAACTCTCTCTGGTACGGCTTTACAGGAACTCCGATCTTTAAGGAAAACAAACGCAAACAAGTGGGAGACCTGGCTCAGACCACCCACCAACAGTATGGCGATCGCCTACATGAATACACTGTCAAGGAAGCCATCCATGATGGAGCGGTTCTGGGCTTTAAGGTAGACTACCGCAATACCATCATCTCAGATCTGCTAGAAGAAGAAATTCCAGACCAGGCCTATGAGGACAAGGAGCACATGCTAGAGGTCCTAGATGCCATCCTCAATAAGAGCCGGCAACAGCTCAATATCCCAAAAGGGGTCGGAAAGAGCTATGAGGCTATCTTGACGGTCAAGTCCATCCCACTAGCACAGGCCTATTACAATCTGCTTAAGAGCATTCTCGCTGGCAAGGAACGGGTCAAAGTTTCCAAGCGGGTCAAACAATACCTACCAGATTTTCCAAAGTTTACCATCACCTACTCAGTGTCTGAAAATGAGGAAGAGTCTATCGGCTACCAAGACCACATGAAGCAGGTCATGGAGGACTACAACCAAGAGTTTGGGACGCATTTTAGCCTAGCGGATCTGCGGGGCTTTAACACCGATGTTAACAATCGCCTAGCCAGAAAGCAGGACAAGTACCTTTACCGCAATGAGCAATTGGATTTGGTCATCGTGGTCGACCGTCTCTTGACCGGTTTTGATGCTCCTTGTCTTTCTACGCTCTTTATCGACCGCAAGCCCATGCGTCCACAGGACTTGATCCAAGCCTTTAGCCGGACCAATCGGATCTTTGATGACAAGAAGCACTTCGGCCATATCATCACCTTCCAGCGTCCTCAAGCCTTCAAGGAAGCAGTCGACAATGCCCTCAAGCTCTACTCCAATGGGGGAGAAAATGAGGTCCTAGCACCAAGCTGGGAAGAAGAGAAGCGCAATTTTTTAAAAGCCTGGGCAGAGTTTAAAGGCCAAGTCACAGACTTGGAAGAAGAAGGAGTCGCCCTCGAGCAGGCTCCAACAGCCCAGCTCCGCAAGGTCGCCAAAGCCTATCAGGTCTTTGACAAGTACCAAGCCTCGATCCGCGTCTACTCTGAGTATGATAAGGAAGAAATCTATCGGGAAACGGGTCTCAGCGACAGTCAGCTCGAAGCCTATCTGGGCCTCTATCAAAATATCCTATCGGAGATCAAGAGCAGGGATCCAGAAGTGGACAGCGAAGACGAGCTAGATATCCATTATGAGCTGGAGTCTGTCCAAGTCGATGAGATCAACTATGCCTATATCCTGATGCTGATCCAGAGTATGATCCAGCAGGAGGAAAATGACGAGCAGACCCTGAGTGACAAGGATATCGCAACTGTGGATAGCTATATCGAAAGTCTGAACCGGACCAATCCAAGCCTAGCGGAGATCATCCAAAACCTCTGGACCCAAGTCCAAGAAGAGCCCGAACGCTACCGAGGACAATCTATCACCGGAGTCTTGGACCAGATGATCGAATCCGTCATTGATAGCCATATCGTAAGCTTTGCCAAACGCTGGTATATCGGAGCCGACGAACTCCGCTACTATATTCAACACTATCGCAAAGGCGCCAAAAAACAAGCCGGCGAAAGCCAGCTGACCAAGAGCCAACGCTACAAAGACTACAAGGCAGAAGTAGCCGATGCCCTCAACCCACTCAGCTACAAAAAACAAATCAAAGAAGCCTATACCCAACTGATCGAAGAGGTGATTGAACCACTGAGAGTGGGGAGGTAGGAAAAGGGGAGTAAAATACATTTGATAAAGAGATCATTTAAATTATCGTGCAAGTATTTTTTTAGTTTTCTATCCTTGTTATCCTTGTTGGCAACTTTTATAAATATTAGTGATTTTTATAAAAGTAATAATCTAATAAACCATATTTTTAAAGTAATAATAACTTTTCTAGTAATATATTTCTTAACTTTTGGTTATACACTTTTATATTACCATTTAAAAAGCAGAGTGGTATATTTTAAATATAATAGTTTTGAAGTTTCAGGAACATATGGC
>CABSRC010000077.1 GCA_902480035.1 uncultured Streptococcus sp.
GTGATTCATTAACTGGAAGTTTTTGCCATGGGAAGATAGCCATGAGGGCAATGAGGGCACCCACATAGAAGATGACAATACGAATCGGAATCTCCTTGATTGCCTTTGGTAAGACCTTACGTGGATTTGCTGTCTCGGAAGTTGTAATCCCTACAAATTCGATGGCTTGGTAAGCAAAGAAGACCATTTGGAAGGTCATAACAAAGCTTACCCAACCTTTAGGGAACATCTGGAAGCCGTGTGTAATATTGGCAAGGCTAGCATGTCCAGCAGGGGTTTCAAAGTTGGTTGCTACCATGAAGATACCTGTTGCGATAAGAGCAAGAATGGTGATAATCTTGATCATCCCAAACCAAAACTCAACTTCCCCGAAAATCTTAACCGCAATTAGATTAACCGAACTCAAGATAATCAGGAAGATAATCTGAATCTGCCAGGCAGGCCAACTTGGGAACCAATATTGCACATAGGTCGATACGGCCGTAATTTCTGCCATTCCAAGGAATATCAGTGATACCCAGTAAGACCAACCCGAGAAGAATCCCCAGCCTTTACCAAGGTATTTGGTAATAAAGTTGATAAAGGTGTGTTGGTCAGGATCCATGTAGAGCATCTCACCGATAGCTCGCATCATAAGATACATGAAGATACCAGTTAGTATATATACTAGGATGATTGAAGGTCCTGTTAGGGAGAGAGAACGCCCTGCTCCAAGGAAGAGACCTGTACCGATCGTACCAGCGATGGCAATCAGCTGGACGTGACGGTTTTGAAGACCACGCACCATCCCATTTTCAGTCTGGTTGTCGTCGTCTTTATGATGTTGCTTTTGCGACATTTTTTTCACTCCAATTCTATTAAGCAAGACTCATTGAGTCCTACCATTTTTAACATAACTCATATTTTACCATTTTTTGCATAATCGGTCAATTTTATACAGAATATTCAGAATTTTACACTCTAAAACAAGGGCTTGGAAATCTCCAAACCCTTGTTAATGGTTATTATGATTCAGGATCATCAAGGCTACGGCCATGCAAACCTTTTTCACGTTGTACTTGACGTAGTTTTTCAGGTGTCACATCGTTACCTTCTTCGTCAACCACTTTAATTCCTTCGATATGGTGACGAACTGAACGACGATAGCCTTCAATGTACTCTTCACGAAGTTTTGCTTGCTCCACTTCTTCTTCTGGAGTCAAACCTTCGGTTTTTTTCTTTTTAGCAAGCTCATTGATACGAGCGATTTTTTCAGGTGTCATAATAAGACCTACTTTCTACCTGTCATCAGGTCATTATTTTGTGTTCAATTGGTTGAAAGCTGCAACAGCGTTAGCTTTAGCTACAAGACCTGCAAGAAGGGCCAAACGGTTGTTTTTAACCGCTTCATCTTCTGCCATGACCATAGTGTTGTCAAAGAAGGCATCGATGACTGGGCTAAGAGCGAAGAGCTGTGCCATTTTGTCACTTGCTGAACCTGTTAATTCAAGCTCTTCAATCGCTTTAGCAAGGGCTTTTTCTTGGTCGTTTTCAAAGAGACTAGCATCGACTGTCAATGAAGCATCCGCTTTTTCTGCCAAGTTGAAGGCACGAGAAAGTGACTCAACAGCTGCCTTGTAACCATCAGTCTTAGCAGCTTCTGAAAGGGCATCAGCTACTTCAAGCATATCAGCCACGACAAAGTTTGAAGCAGCAAGAACAGCGTCTTTGATATCTTTTGGTGTGCGTCCCATCATCTTATCCACACGCGCCTTGATAAAGTTGATAACTTCTGCTTGATTGTCATAAGAAAGACTATCAAATGAAAGAGCGTAAAGGCTGTCGATCAATTCATCCATAGGGATGTGCCAACCAAAAGCATCCAAGATACGAACAATCCCTTGTGTTGCACGACGAAGTGCATAAGGGTCATTGGAACCTGATGGAATCAAGCCTACTGAGAAGAATGAAAGGAGGGTATCCAATTTATCTGCAAGCGCAAGGATGGCACCAACCTTAGTCTCTGGAAGGACTCCGTCTGCTGAATCAGGAAGGTAGTGCTCACGGATAGCTGTCGCAACCGCAGCATCTTCACCAGCAAGGAGAGCGTATTTTTCACCCATGATTCCTTGCAATTCATCGAACTCTCCGACCATACCAGTCAAGAGGTCAAATTTGTAGATTTCAGCTGCACGAGCTACGGCTGCCGTTTCTTCAGCTGTCAAACCAGCTTGCTCAGCTAGTGACGCTGCAATAACACCCGCGCGCGCCATGTGTTCTGAAAGAGAACCAATTTTTTCATGGAAGGTTACGTTCGCCAATTTAGCAACGAGGTCTTCAATCTTAAGTTTTTGGTCTTCACGCCAGAAGAATTCACCATCTTCAAGACGTGCCACCAAGACTTTTTCATTTCCTCGAACGACATTTTCCAAGTGCTCAGCGTTACCATTACGCACTGAGATGAAGTTTGGTTTAAGCTTACCATCAAGGTCACGTACAACAAAGTAACGTTGGTGCGTTTCCATTGAGGTCACCAAAACTTCTTCTGGAACATCCAAATACTTAGTATCAAAACTTCCCATGAAGGCAGTTGGGTATTCGACCAAGTTCAAGACTTCATTCAAAAGTCCTTCTTCGATTTGAACTTGAACACCTTGTTCTGCTTCGATAGCTTTGATTTGCTCACGAATCATGTTTTCACGTTCTTTGCTATCCGCAATCACGTAAACAGTACGAAGGTCTTCTTCATAAGAATCCGCATTAGTAATTTCCACTTCATGTCCAAGGAAACGGTGTCCACGGCTCACACGACCTGACTTGATATCCAAGAAATCAAGGTCGAGCGCTTCGTTGCCCAAAAGAACTGTCAATGTGTGAACTGGGCGAATGTATTCAAAGGTGTTGTTAGCCCAGTGCATGCTGACAGGGAAGGTCAATGAAGCAAGCACTTCTGGAACGCCAGCCAAGACTTCTTTGGCAGGTTTTCCAGCTTCGTGCTTAGTGACATAAACGTACTCTTCACCTTTGACTTCACGGAATTCGATATCATCAACAGTCAGGCCTTTCCCACGGACGAATCCTTGAGCCGCTTTTGAGAAGTTTCCTTCTGCATCCAAGGCGATTTTCTTAGAAGGTCCTTTAAAATCTTCGGTCAAATCAGATTGTTGATCAGCCAAACCAATCACACGGACGGCCAAACGGCGTGGTGTTGAGAAGGTTTGAATGCTTTCGTATGAAAGTCGGTTGTCATCCAAGAAGGCTGCCATTTTCTCACCGAGTTGTTTTTCACTTGGTGTGACAACGTAGGCTGGCAACTCTTCAAGTCCAAGTTCTACTAATAAGTTTTTTGTCATGTTTTTTCCTTTACAAAATTCTTCTTTTTGATAGGCACCTTAGGTACTGGGGACGTTGCTAACTAATTTTGTGAGGCTGTAGGGAAATCTTCTGTCTCCTTGACATCGATTTCCAACAGTCTCATCAAAGTGGGTTTAGCCAACTGATTTTTGAACCTAACGTTTCAAAAATCCCCATATAGCAGTACAGCGGTGCCTATCCCTTTAGCAAGTCTCCGACTTGCCTCTGGGTAGCCATGTGGGCTCACTAGGTTCGCCCATTTTCCATTCTTGTAACGCTTATTATTCTTCCTCTTCTGCTAGGAGTTTGGCGCGTGTGGCTTCGTCAAGAAGTGGGTAACCAAGTTTCTTACGTTCTGCGACGAAGGTTTTGGCTACGACACGGGCCAAGTTACGGATGCGGGCAATGTAACCGGCACGTTCTGTAACAGAAACAGCGCCACGAGCATCTAGCAAGTTAAAAGTATGTGAACATTTCAAAACGTAGTCATAGGCAGGGTGAACAAGACCCAATTCCAAAGCACGTCCTGCTTCTTTTTCAAATTTTTCGAAGTTTTCAAGAAGCATGTCTTGGTCAGAAACTTCAAAGCTGTATTTTGAGTGTTCGTATTCTGGTTGAAGGAAGATTTCTCCGTATTTAACGCCTGGAGCCCACTCAATATCGTAAACAGAATCTACTTCTTGGATGTAAGAAGCCAAACGTTCCAAACCGTAAGTGACCTCAGAAGTTACCGGACCAGTTGCCAATCCACCAACTTGTTGGAAGTAGGTGAACTGAGTGATTTCCATACCGTCAAGCCAAACTTCCCAACCAAGACCAGCTGAACCAGTTGATGGGTTTTCCCAGTTGTCTTCAACGAAGCGGATATCGTGCTCCAAAGGATTGATACCCAATTTTTCCAATGACTCAAGGTAGAGTTCTTGGATGTTTGATGGTGATGGTTTCATAACCACTTGGAACTGGTGGTGTTGGTAAAGACGGTTTGGGTTTTCCCCGTAACGACCGTCTGCCGGACGACGTGATGGCTCTACATAAGCCGCATTCCATGGCTCAGGACCAATGGCACGAAGGAAGGTATATGGACTCATTGTTCCCGCACCTTTTTCATTATCATAAGCCTGCATGAGCATACAACCCTGGTCATTCCAGTATTGTTGCAAAGTAAGGATAATTTCCTGGAAAGTCAATTTTTTGGACATGTTTTACTCCTTTTTCTATAATTTCTTGCGACACGAGTCTACCTCGTCGATCGTACGAGGCAAGACGAGTTAGTACTGCGTCTAGCTCAGGCACCCTAGTGCTGAGCGTGGGGCAGTCCGACTATAAGGAGGTATCTGCCACTGACGCAGTGAAAGGTTAATTTCTTAGGCATTGATACTCCTTAATTTAATATTAAATCCGTGACTTAGAATACAAAAAGAACCGTGTCTCTGCTCCTAAGTCAAACGACCTAGGGGCGTCAGAAACGCGGTTCCACCCTAATTTATTACTTCATTTTATCTGTTTGTCTTCAGCTCTTTGCTGAGAGAAAGCGCCACTTGCCTACTTTGCTCTACTTGGCTCTCACTGTCCCAAGCTCGCTAGAAAAACGCCATAAGCCCTTCTTTCTTGTCAGTATTATAGCAGAAAATTAATTAATAGTCACGTAAACTTTTGATTTCTTGATAAATATCTTTCTTAAATTTTCCAAGTGATATATTTTTTATATCTTCTTCAAATACAGAATCTCCAAAAATCATTCGATCAATTTCGTCGTCAGCTAATGATAATCGGAATACATTATTATCTATTTCTCTACTAGGTTTAAATAAATTACGAAGTTCTTCACGATATGATTTTGAATAACGTTCTTCCCGCACCAACATATTTTGAACATCTGAACTATGGATTGCGTATGCCTCACCTAATTTTATTGCATTCATATCCGCCTCTCGCTCATCGCTCGTTTCAAAATAAAGTTCAACATCATCCAAATTACTATATCTGTAATTAAACCGAACCTCATGTTGTTTTTCTTCGTCTTCAAGAAACGGATACACTTTAAAATCAGTCGTTCGTTTAATATTATTGCAAACACCACAGACAGGAATAAAATTATATAAACAAACTGAAAAAATAGGATATTTATCTTTACTATAAAAGTGGTCCATTTGAGCTCCAAAACTACTTTTACTATAGTCTTCTCTATCAACACGTGTGTTAATGTAATTACGATTGCAATATGGACAGACATTCAAATCCAAAGAATCAATAAGCATCGTATTCAACTTCATTTTATTTTGACTCTTCCCCATCACATCACATTCTGTATATACTTCTTTCAATCGCCGTATATTTTTGCTCCTCTTACATTCATCTAATCTTTCTTGAACTATACTAGCAAAACTATACAAATCTTTCGGAGGCATTAGAATAAGGCGTTTAAAATTTTTCTCTTCCTTACCTTTTTCTCTGTCAAAGTAACTGTGATAAGAATCCTCTCCGATTATATTATTGATTTCATTAAATAAATCAGTCATACTTCCAGCATCCAACTTATCTGTTCCTTTAAGGAACTGTTCCTTAACCTTGTTAAAATAAATCTCCTTTACTTCTTGTGAATATAAATCCTGTACTTGAATCATTTCCCCTCGCTTTTAATTAACTCTTTCAACTCATCAATTTTTAAGAGAATATCTTTATTTCCAATTGATTCTTTATAAAGATTGTCCAACTCATCCATTAAATTATTCCTAGTAATTTCTGTGGGAGTTTCACTAAAATAAACACCATCATAAATTGAAAGCATCTTTTTACGAATAAGTGATTCTCCTATGGCATCAATACGATATTTCATTACCATTTTAAATTTTTCATCCTCGCTAAGTTTTCTATCATTATTTTTGAAAGAACTTTCCTTAAGAATCTTCTCTTTTAATTTATGATATTTCTCCCTATACTGATAGTGAAATTTGTTGTTTATCCCTTTCTCCAGTTCGCTTCTCGTCCTAAAAATATACTCACCTCTCTTTACTTTTCTAATTAGTAACCGATCTTTTTCGTAATAATCATCAAATTTTTTCGTATAGTTTCCTTGTTTTTTAACTTGGTTTCCATAATACCTTTCATAAAAAGGTTCATATTCCTGTTTTGTTTCAATATTCCTCTTCTTTATAAATACCTTCATGCTAGAATAATTCTCAAACCAACTCAGAAAATGCTGCTCATCTTTGTAAGTAGCCATTGTGGCCATTTGTAATTCACTAAATTGTCGATTAAATCGTTTATAACAGAAAATCTTATAAATATCATTTTTTCTTTTATTTTGATCCTGCCAAAATTGTAATTCATACAAAGTAGATATTGTCTCATTAATCTGAGTCATTGCATATTCTCCCCTCGCACTTTCTATGAAGAAAGAAGAACGATATAATTCATGTATATTTTGACCAAATGTCCTCAAGTCCTTTCTGTCTATAACACGTTTCCCTGAAGAATCCTTTTGAAGCATAATGACATCTTCTGAATAAATATCAGATAACATAATTGGAGAGTGAGTGGTCATAATAATTTGAACAGGCATACTTCTGAATAACTCGCCAATAATTGGTAGTACTGTACTCACCCATTTTCTCTGCCATTCAGGATGTAAACCCAAGTCAACTTCATCCAACAAAAGTAGTATTTTTTTACTATACTCTACCTTATCAACAACAGAATAAATACGACCAAATAAGTTTAATAAAGAGTGTTCTCCAGAACTCAACCCTAGCCAGTTAAATTTTATATACGAGAACAATTCATTTAACTTTGCAAACTTCTTTCTATCATAAATAATTGTAAA
Source organism: uncultured Streptococcus sp. (assembly GCA_902480035.1). GTDB lineage: Bacteria > Bacillota > Bacilli > Lactobacillales > Streptococcaceae > Streptococcus. The sequence continues at coordinate 7,157 of CABSRC010000077.1, forward strand.
ATCTCCTCTTAGAAACTCTATAAAATCATTGAATTCTTCTAACAACTCCTTATTTAATTTAAATTGAATTTGATCCTCTTCTTTAAAATAATCCGTTAATCTGCCTAACTTTTTTATTATTTCATCATTAATATAATTCCCTAGATACTTAAGTGTCTCATTTATATCTATGTTACAATATCTTACATATTGAAAGTAATAATTAATAAACCAAATGTATGATTCATCGTAACTAATTATATCAAGAAAGTTTTGCTCCAAAACTTGATGCATCCCTTTAGGAATTTTTTTTATCATATCTAAAATTGGTTCTGGATTTGTACCTGTCTCCTCATAGCATCTTACAATATTATTTAACCTTTTATAATAATTTTTCAAAAACAAAAGCTTCGTCGAAACTAATCCATTATCAAATATGTCTTCAGTTTTCGATTTTATATCCAAATTCCCCTGAACTGCATCTAAAAGTTCCTTCTTTACAGCTCCAAGAGACTCTTCATTTTCTAACTCAATCTTAATATCTTCCATTCTCACTTTATATGAAAATTCTTTTACTATTGATTTTATATAGTCTCCTCTTACTTCACAGGAAAGGTCAGTCCACATTTGTTCCAAATCAGAAAAATAGTTTTCATTACCAAACTCAAGAGTATCAAATATATCTTCTATAATTTTTGTATCCTCTATATATTCTACATAAGGCTCCCAAGAACTAATATTTTGTGAGTAGGATTCTATCTCACTAATTCTTTTGATTGTTTCAATAATTTCTTTACTTTTCCTCTTTAAAATTTTGCTGTCATTTAAAAAATCAATTTCCGCTTTAACCATATCAACAACCAAATAAACCCAATTCTCTATAGTAAAAGATTCTATTATTTCTTCTAATACTTTAGGTAAAAACGAAAAAATCTTTCTCTTATTTTTAGATTCAGCAATTTTGTAAAATTTTTCCAATGGTTCAGAAACATCATCATTCAAATTTTTACAACATAAAATATGACAAAGATATCCTTTTATCATACGATTTATAGAATCAAATACGTTATTTTTGTCTAAAATAAATGATCCTAAATCTATAG
>CABSRC010000078.1 GCA_902480035.1 uncultured Streptococcus sp.
CCCATAAAGGCACCTACCATGTAGATATCCCCATGGGCAAAGTTGATCAATTTGATAATTCCATACACCATGGTATAACCAAGGGCCAAGAGTGCATAGACACTTCCCAAGATTAGACCGTTCACTAATTGCTGGAGCATTTGAACCATCCTTTCTAACAATAAAGAGCGAGGCCAGGAATTTTTATTCTCCCAGCCTCTTGTACAAACAACAAATGATAATTATGGTTTAACAGACTCAACAGATTTGACTTTACCATCTTTCAAGCCAATCATAAGAGCTGATTTAACCGGGTTGTGGTTCTTGTCGATTGACATTGTACCAGTCACACCTTCCAAGTCTTTCAACTTGGCAAGGTTGTCTTTCAATTCGACAGAGTTCTTAGCACCTTTAGATGCTTCTGCAACCATGTAAACTGAGTCATAAGCCAAAGCTGCGAACATTGAAGGTTCTTCATTGTATTTCGCTTTGTATGCTTCTACGAATTTCTTGGCTTTATCAGTCATTTCACCTTCAGTAGAGAATCCAGCTACGTAGTAGATATCAGTAGCTGCAGCAGGTGTTGCTTGTTCAACGAACTTCTCATCGCTAAATCCATCACCACCAATGATTGGTTGTTTGATTCCCATACCACGCGCTTGGTTTACGATCTTACCAGTTTCAGTGTAGTACCCTGGAAGAACAATCGCATCGAAGTCTTTATCTTTGATTTTTGTAAGAGCAGCTTGGAAGTCTGTATCCTTAGATTGGAACGTTTCTGTTGCTACGATTTCACCTTTATAAGATTTCTTGAAGGCTTCAGCAATCCCTTTAGCATAGTCAGATGAGTTATCGTAGTAAAGAACGACTTTCTTCGCTTTCAAGTTATCAGTTGTATATTTTGAAATGATTTTTCCTTGGAAGCTATCGATGAAGGTTGCACGGAAAAGGTAATCTTGACCTTTTGTCAAATCATCTTGAGTTGCAGATGGTGTTACCAATGGAACACCTGCTTTACCAGCATTGGCAACGGCTGCTGCAGTTGCACCAGAAGTTGCAGGTCCTACAAGAGCGTTTACTTTTGATTGAGTGACAAGGTTTGTAGTGACTGTTGCTGCTTCAGCTGTTTCAGACTTGTTATCTTTGTCTGTGACAACGATCTTCTTACCGTCAGCTCCACCCTTAGCGTTGATTTCATCAACGGCCAATTGAGCACCTTTTTGTTCAGCACTACCGTAGGCTGCTACTTCACCAGTTTTTTCAAAGTTAAAACCGACTTTTAGTTCTTTACCGATTTCGTTACCAGTTGTGTTTGAACCTGAAGTAGAAACTTCACCACAAGCCGCAAGAAGAGCGACACTTGCAATGGTTAAAAATGAAAGAGCAAATTTTTTCTTCATTTGTAATGATCTCCTTAAATGAATCTTAAATTAAATACATTAAGAATATACCGAATTATCTGACAATTGTCAATAAAAAAAACGCAATCCATCAAATGATTGCGTTTTCTATCCTTCTGTGACCACGGATGGGACCTCCAATCGCTGCAAACTCCCCACAAAATCCGTATCTAAATCTTTGAGATGGCAAGGCAAGACCTTTTTGACATAACGTTCTTTCTTTAAGTCTTCCATGACTTGATCGGCCTTGTCACTGTCCACATACAATTGGACATAGCGGCATTTCTTAGAATGGTACAAGACATCTCCGACAGATTGTAATTTTTTCCCATCTCGATTGTAATACAACTTGACAATCAAGCCTGTTCTTTCTTGTTTCTCAAACATGGTCAATCCCTTTCTCGTTCTGTTACTAGTATATCAAATTTCAAGAAAAAGAACTACTCTTTTATGGGAGCAAAAAAGGCTAGACAGTGCCTAGCCTCGTTGGACCATTCCAGAGGATGGTTTAGGCCAAATTATTGTTGGCCATGATTTCATCAATAAAGCCATATTCAAGCGTTTCTTGTGCGCTCATCCAATTATCACGTTCCGCATCAGCATGCACTTTTTCGATCGGTTGACCTGAATTTTCCGCAAGGATTTTTTCCAAGTTATTCCGTGTTTTGAGCAAGTGTTCTGCTGCGATCGCCATATCGGTTTGTTGGGTACCACCACCAGTACCACCCATTGGTTGGTGAATCATGTACTCGGCATTTGGCAACATGAAGCGTTTGCCCTTCGCACCACTTGAAGCGATAATAGTTCCCATAGATGCTGCCATCCCCATAACAATGGTTTGGACATCTGACTTGATAAAGTTCATAGTATCTACGATGGCAAGACCTGCTGAGACAGAGCCACCTGGGGTATTGATATACATATAGATATCTTTTCTATTATCTTGGGCATCCAAGAAGAGCAATTGAGCGATAATGGAGTTAGCCATTTGGTCCTCAACTGGTCCTGTTACCATGATAATTCGATCTTTCAACAGACGGGAATAAATATCGTAAGAACGTTCTCCACGACTGGTTTGTTCAATAACTACTGGAATCATCTATTCTTCTCCTTTAGTATCCATTCATTCTCACGATTCGTGAGGTTCAAAGTATATGTGCTATTATAAACCAATGGTCAAAAAAGGTCAAATCTAAAGCACCTTTTGGACGAATCATGAATGGTTTCTTTATTTGGTACCGAATAAACGGTCACCTGCATCCCCAAGACCAGGAACGATGTAACCATGTTCATTCAAATGATCATCGAGGGCTGCTGTAAAGATATCAACATCTGGGTGAGCTTCTTGAAGAGCTTTCACCCCTTCTGGCGCTGCTACTAAGCAGACAAATTTAATATGGCTAGCGCCACGTTTTTTCAAGGAATCAATAGCTAGAATAGCGGATCCACCCGTAGCAAGCATCGGGTCTACTACAAAGATACGACGTTGATCAATATCTTCCGGCAATTTCACCAAGTATTCAACTGGTTTCAAGGTTTCTTCATCACGGTACATCCCGATATGGCCAACCTTGGCTGCTGGAACCAAACTCAAGAGACCATCAACCATCCCAATCCCTGCACGAAGAATGGGAACAATAGCCAATTTTTTCCCTGCGATTTGCTTTTGAACGGTTTTGGTAATCGGAGTTTCAATTTCAACGTCCTCAAGAGGCAATTCACGCAAAACTTCGTAGCCCATCAACATAGCAATCTCATCTACCAATTCTCGAAAGGCCTTTGTAGAGGTATCTGTACGACGGAGAATAGACAATTTATGTTGAATGAGTGGATGTGTAATAACTTCTAGTTTTCCCATTTTTGAGATCCTTCTTTCTAAGCTGCCATCTTTTAAAAAGGAGCTTGGATTGAGGAAGAGTCAAACTTTCCCTCTTTCTGTTACTCCTTTTTTGATACGCGCAACACGTGGAAATCTTCATTTCCAACTTTATATTCGTCTTATTATACCAAATTTCACCAAAAAAAGAGAGCCCTTACACTTAATTTTTTAAAGTTCGGACTCACTCTTTCTATGGAAAAATCACAACCATTCCTTGTATTTCTTGATATAGATACGTTTGACAACCGTCACACTCAGCATATAGAGGACGATAATAGCAAACAATAGAACAAAGTACAATCCATTGAGTTGGCTCAACTTCAAGATAGGGGCCAAAGGACTATATGGAAGGGAGGTCACAAAGATGGCTGCTGCTAGGGTCGTCACCACAACTGAGAAGGCTGGACGACTTTGGATAAATGGCAATTTTGGTGAGCGCAACATATGAATAACCATAGTTTGCGACCACATGGATTCGATAAACCATCCGGTTTGGAAAACCATGATAAAGGCTGCTGCATCTGCTGCTCCATAGTTGTAGCCATGACCTAAAATCATTGGGACAACAAGGAAGTAGAGAAGCATGTAGGTAATAATATCAAATACGGATGAAATTGGACCGATCCAGGCCATGAAGCGCATAATAGAATTGGCTTCCCAGATACGAGGTTTCTTGAGGAATTCCTTGTCGACATTGTCAAAAGGAAGGGCGATACAAGAAAGATCATAGATGAGATTGAGCACAATCAAATGAACGGGCGCCATGGGAAGGAAGGGTAAAAAGATGCTGGCAAAGAGAAGAGAAAAGATATTCCCGAAGTTAGAAGAAACCGTCATCTTGATGTACTTAGTCATATTGGCATAGACCTTGCGGCCTTCGACCAAACCTTTTTCAAGGACCATCAAGTCCTTATCAAGCAGGATGACATCTGCCGTTTCTTTGGCAATATCAACAGCAGTATCCACAGAGATCCCAACATCTGACACCTTCATGGATGGAGCATCGTTAATCCCATCTCCCATGTACCCCACCTTGTGGCCATTTTTCTTAAGGCTAAGAATGATCCGGGCTTTTTGATCGGGCGATAATTTGGCAAATACTGTTGTTGTTTCCACAACTTGCGCTAACTCTTGGTCTGTCATCGTATCGATTTCGCTTCCCAAAAGAATCCGCTCGACATCTAGTCCTACTTTTTCACAGACAGCTTGGGTGACCTTATCATTGTCGCCAGTTAAGATCTTAGTGGTAACCCCATATTCTGCAAGAGCTTTGATCGCTGGAGCTGCAGAAGGTTTTGGTGGATCAAGAAAGGCCAGGTAACCGGTTAGGATCATGTCTCCTTCATCTTCGACACTAAAGATTTCATTTTCGTCCAAGTCGGTTTTGTAGCTGACTCCCAAAACACGAAGACCTTGTTCATTTAATTGAGCGACCTCAGCGAGGACCTCTTGACGGACCTCGTCTGTTAATCGTTTGATATCACCCTTGTATTCAACATAAGTCGATACAGAAAGCATTTCTTCCAAGGCCCCCTTGGTCACCATGCTAACCACACCATCTTCATCCTTGACAATGACACTCATGCGACGACGTTCAAAATCAAAGGGCAATTCATCTATCTTATGGAAGGTTTGATCTAGATCGCGAACAATCTCATGTTTCTTGGCTTCTTTATGGGTTCGGTTGATAATCGCCCGGTCCATCAAATTTTTTAGCCCAGTTTGGAAATAGGAATTCAAATAAGCCCGGCGAAGGACTGATAGATCCAAATCGCCATGGATATCAAGCGGATACTCCAAAACGATTTCATCTTGGGTCAAGGTTCCTGTCTTATCTGTACACAAAATATCGATGGCACCGAGGTCTTGGATCGCATTGAGTTTTTTGATGACGACTTTTTCCTTGGCCATGATGATGGAACCTTTGGCAAGACTCGCCGTAATAATCATCGGCAACATTTCAGGAGTCAAACCAACCCCAACGCTGAGGGCAAAGACACCTGCTTCTAACCAGTCACCATCTGTTAGGCCGTTGATCACAAAGACGACGGGCACCATGACTAACATGAGTCGAATCAAGAGCCAAGAAATGGTGTTCATTTCTCTCTCAAATGAGGTTGGTTCGTCATAGGTGTTGATGGTTTGCTCAATGGCGCCCATCATGGTTTCATCCCCCACGACTAAGACTAAAGCGGTCGCCCGTCCGGAGATGACATTGGTTCCCATGAAGGCCAAGCTTTCACTCTCCAAGAGACTATCTAGATTTTGACTGTCGGCTTTTCTGAGACAAACCTTTTCAACAGCATCACTTTCCCCTGTGAGACCAGATTGTTGGACAAAAAAGTCACGGGAATCAATCAAGACCACATCTGCTGGGATCATATCGCCGGCACTCAGTTTGATCACATCTCCGACAACGATTTCATCGATCGGAATTTCTTGTTCTGATCCATCACGCAGAACGGTCGCTGTATTGACAATCATACGTGATAAGTTGCTGGCAGCTTTGTCGCTCCGCAATTCTTGAATGAAGCGGATCCCACCAGAGATCAAGACCAAGGTCACAATGATGATAGAGGTCGTTGGATCCTGCTCACCTGGTTTTGCTAGCCAGACATTGGTGATGAAGGAAACCAGGGCAATGACCAACAAAATCACCGTAAAAGGATTGATGATCGATTCGTAGATCTTTTTGATCATGGAATCTTCTTGACCTTTTGTGATGACATTTTCGCCATAGGCATCGCGGTTTTCTTCTACTTGATCGTCAACTAGACCAAGGGCACTGGTTTTATAGTTGGCAAAGGTGCTTTCAAGTGGTTCTTGAAGAGCAGCAATGAGTCTTTCTTTATTTGTTTGCATTGGTATCTCCTTTTTCAATCAGGAGCCAATCACTTTTGGAGTCCCTACGACACAAATCAGCGATTGGCTGGCTCGGTGCGGTTCGGGATGGTCGTCGATTTGTATCATAGTTCTCTCCTTTCACTTTTCTTGGTAAGGCATAATAAAGAGCCCTACCCTCGATCGGTAGGACTCATGAAACTCGTCATTTATTTTTCAATCAAAACTCTTAAAAAATTGACCGTTCAAGCTTTAGCTCCGCAAGGCAATGAAATGAGCTTAGTCTTGACCTTTGCGATCAGGACTGTTGACCAACGAGTAGTGTCTCCACTGCTTTGCGGTAGTCATCCGTATCCTTGTGGTAGCCTCACCTACCGTATTTCGAGTTTATTTTACTCCTTCATTTACAGAAAGTCAACACTTATTTGTGAAAAGTATCAACTAAACGTTTGGTAATTTCTTCAATAAGAGAAAAAGGGGCTGCTACATTGAGGCGGGCGTGCAAGGTTCCTTCTTTTCCGAAATCTGTTCCGCGGTTCAAAATCAATTTGGCTTGGTCATGGATTTTAGCATGTAGCTCATCATCGGTATAAGGATAGGCTGAAAAGTCCAACCAAAGAAGATAGGTTCCTTGGGGCTTCATGACTCGGATATTGGTCTTTTCCTGCAATTCATCTACAACATAGTCAATGTGTTTTTCAAAGACTTGCTTGAGCTCTGTCAACCAAGGTTTGCCATGGCGATAAGCTGCTTCTGTAGCAATATAGCCTAAGCCTGAGATTTCATGTTGGTTATTGGCCAATTGCCGCTGTTTAAAAGCTGTGCGAAGCTTTGGATTTTCAATAACCACATAAGAATTTTTTGTTCCTGCAATATTGAAAGTCTTGGTCGCACTGGTTAAGATCAAGCTAAAGTCTTTAAAGCTTGGGTCAACTGTGTTAAAGCTGATATGACGGTGGCCAAACAAGGCCAAATCTTGGTGGATCTCATCTGAAACGAGTAGGACCCCATGTTTATGGCAGAGGTGGCCAATTTTTTCCAAGACCTCACGATCCCATACACGGCCTCCAGGATTGTGCGGATTGCACAAAACATAGAGTTTAACCCCTTGCTCCACAATGTCTTTTTCTAGCTGATCAAAATCGATTTGGAAAAGACCGTCTTTTTCAACTAATGAATTTTCGATCAATTTTCGACGATTAAGCTTGACACTTCGGGCAAATGGAGGATAGACCGGCGTATTGATTAAGACAGCATCCCCTTCCTTAGTAAAGGCTTGAATAGCTGTTGAAATGGCTGGAACAACACCTTCGATAAAGACGACAGCTTCCTTGTCAAAGGAATAGCCGTGCTCTTCTTTTTCCCAATCAAGGATAGACTGGTAGAGGCTATCCGATGCATAGGTATAGCCGTAGACCATTTGGTCAGCATAGCCGATAACAGCTTCTCGTACTTCTGGAATGACATTAAAATCCATGTCCGCGATCCAAGCCGGAATGATTTCTGGATCTGTCTCAGTTTCTTTCCACTTGTAGGTATGGTGGGTCAAGCGATTCGGTAAAGTCGTGAAATCATATTTGGTCATCTTAAGCCTCCAATGCTTGTTTCAAATCTTCAATCAAATCATCCGCATCTTCGATTCCGATGGACAAACGAAGAAGATCATCTGTCAAACCATATGAATGGCGAACTTCTGCAGGAATGTCCGCATGGGTTTGAGTGGTAGGATAAGTGATCAAACTTTCAACTCCGCCAAGGCTTTCTGCAAAGGTAAAGACTTGAAGGGAATTCAACAAGTTGGGAATTTTTTTCTCATCTTGAATTTTAAAGGAGACCATTCCACCTTTTCCAGTGTAGAGGACTTCTTTGACCTGAGGGGAGGTTTTCAAAAACTCGACTACCTTGCGGGCATTCTCAGTGGAGCGCT
>CABSRC010000079.1 GCA_902480035.1 uncultured Streptococcus sp.
CTTTGAAAAGGCGAGCGGCATTGATTCCAGCTACCAAACCTGAGGCAGCTGACTCAACATAGCCTTCTACCCCTGTCATTTGACCCGCAAAGAAGAGGTTTGGTTGTTTCTTCGAACGGTAGGTTTGCTCGAGGAGATTTGGTGAGTCCATGTAAGAATTGCGGTGCATGACGCCGTAACGAACGAACTCCGCATTTTCTAAACCGGGGATCATTTGGAAGACCCGCTTTTGCTCACCCCATTTAAGGTGAGTTTGGAAGCCAACGATATTGTAGAGGCTAGCTGCCGCATTGTCTTGGCGAAGCTGAACGACTGCGTAAGGGGTCTTAAATTCCCCATCACGAGGTCCTTTGTAATCATCCGGATACTCGAGTCCAACTGGCTTCATAGGACCATAGAGCATGGTTTTAATGCCTCGTTTAGCCATGACTTCAATTGGCATACAACCTTCGAAATACTTTTCTTTTTCAAAAGAGTTAAGCGGCGCTTCTTCCGCGTTAACCAAGGCCTCATGGAAATCCATAAACTCTTGTTTGGTCATGGGGCAGTTGAGATAGGCTGCCTCGCCTTTGTCATAGCGAGACTTGAGATAAACCTTGTTCATATCGACGGTATTGACATCGATGATCGGAGCTGCGGCATCATAAAAATAGAAGCCATCTCCACCGTTGAGCGCGTGGATCTTTTCCGCCAAGGTATCGCTAGTTAGAGGTCCCGTTGCAACCACTGTGATAGCATCTGTTGGCAATTCTGTAATTTCATCGCGAATCACTTCAATCAGTGGGTGTTGGGATACCTTCTCAGTTACCCGACTAGCAAAGCCTTCGCGGTCCACTGCCAGCGCTCCACCAGCCGGTACCCGAGTCGCTTCAGCAGCTTCAAGGATGACCGAACCTAAGCGACGCATTTCTTCTTTGAGGAGCCCGACAGCATTGGTTAACGAATCCCCACGAAGAGAGTTGGAACAGACTAACTCAGCAAAGTTGTCTGTTTTGTGTTGCGGAGTAGATTTGACTCCACGCATTTCATAAAGCTTGACCGGAATACCTTGTTGGGCAATTTGGAAAGCCGTTTCCGAGCCCGCAAGGCCCGCACCGATAACATTGATATAAGATTGAGACATGACACTAATACCTCTTTGGGTATCAAAACACCCCACTGGACTGTTAGACACCCACAAATCTTTCTAATTTTCTACTTGGTCTATTATACCAAAAAGCCAAGTAAAAAGACAAACAGGAGAATTCCTGAATGTCTTTCAAAAATTATTGTTTATAGAAACTGTAAGATTTATGAGCATACCGATTACTTTTGTCTTTGTAATCTATGCCAAAGCCTACTTCTGTATTCCTAGGTAGTTTTTCGATTTCAATTATTTGAGCAAGTAAATATTTAAAATCAGACCTTGTCCAATTGTCAATATCTTCATTAGTTACTTGGAGGTTCTGTTTTCGTACCTGATCTATACTAAATAGTATTGTAACACTAAAGGTCGAACGATTGTCAGCAACCCTTTTTAAGAGTAAATCTCGATTACGGACAAGTGTCTCTTCATCGAGATTGTTGACTCTACTTGGGTCTAAATCCTCGATTAAGGGAGTGAGTTCTTCTACATCCGTCTTCAAAATTGCTTCTCTTTTTTCTCTCAATTTAAGACGGATTTTAGGGTTGTCACTATATTCTTCTTTCGGTAACAAAGAATATTTGAACCAAAAGTCATAGTGACTCAATTCAACTGAATTTTTAATGTAAAGTTTCCTAATCGCATCCTCGCTTAAATATGTTGAAGTCAAGGTAGCAGTTGAAGTCCAGCTAGCACTTGGAAGTATCGTATTGTAAGCTTTTTTAAATCGGTCATAGTCGTCATCACCAGAATCATACTTCATTTCTAAACGATAGACTGTTTTCTTAGGAAAAACAAAGAAAATTTTCTTTTCAACTTCTTTAAGCTCCGGATTGTATTTAAGGACTGGAGTTTTCTCAACATAGTCTTTTTCAAAATCCACATAGACATCAACTGCTCGTCTAGTTCCTTTAACGTAATTCGGATATCTATTATAATCAATGGCAGCTGTCGAGTATTCTTCTGCTTCTAGTCCTGCTGCTTCTACTACGGAACGAATGTCTGAAATAGCTGTTTTAGCTAAATCACGATCGACTCTGTAGTTGTTACGTGCCGATAAAATAAATAACGTGAGAATAGGCAACAGTACGCCAATTACTTTCTTAATCGCTTTTCTTTTCATTTCTCCTCCTAGCATGCAATTTAAACAAAATCCTTATTTTCGTTACAGTTAGAATCTTAAAGGGATCAATTTCCAGTTGATTGGTGATCTTATAAAATTATCTATATTTTTTTTGACATAGCATCCTTCCAGATTCATAAACACAACCAGGCTGCTAAGAGGGCAGATAGGATACTAAATAAAGACCCAATTAAATAATACTCCGCAAAGGCTGGATCCTCCGAAATTTTATTGTAGCGAGCGATGGACTTGGCTGTAAAGACTAGCCCGATAGAAGCGAATTGCCCATAGACGAGACAGGCTCCAATCACTAAACGCTCTAAAAAGCCAATCATGGAACCAGCCCCAGTGATCGTATCCATTTTCTTCTTGCTGGTAGGTTGATACTTGGCAAACAGAATTTTAAAGGCGATATTGCTTGGTTTCCCAACTAGGAGGACATAAAAGATCAGATTTAAAGTGTCCATAGGCAGAAAGGTAGTGCCATCTTTAGCTCCCATAAGGACTAGACACGTAATGATACTAATATGCAAGACTTGATCCAGCGCAAAGGTCCATGCGGTTGGTAATTTCAATTGTTTCTGAACTATTGGTTTTAAGAAATCTATTGCAGCATGGGTCAGTAAAATAACCAAGCAAATCCACCACAAATCTAGATGACAAAAGGAAACGACGATCAGAGGCAAAGCTACATATAGAATGTGAAGCCCTAGCACCTTTTTATCCTGATCCTTGCGATCCGCCATCTTTTGGCTTTGAAAATAATAATCTGATAGTAAATGACAAATCAACAAGAGAATCAAGTATGGATTCACTATGATACTAGACAATCCGCTCATCTTCCTCTCCTTTCACTGTGCTTTGTATACTAGCCAGGGCAGCTGCTCTCCCCCGTAAATAAACACGGATACTACTACTCTTTAACCGTTTAGAGAGGGCACTTGGGTTAATAGCTAGTGATTGAGCCAAATCCTGCTGACTAAAGGACTCGCTATATACGGATCTCTTTAGAAGATTGAGCAAGATCTCTTCCTGACTATCCCGCCAACCCGAACGAATGGCTTCTCCAGAAGCGATGAGGGCGTTCACAAAAAAGTCTCGGTTTTCCTTCCCGCTTGAAAAATAAATCTGTGTATTACCATAGTCATTTTTCTGATGAACAAGATTGATGGCTGCGCGTGCATTCCAATAAGCTGGACCATCTGCTCCAATACTTTGCAAGGGATCAATAGCTGTTACAATCTCCCCAAGGCCAATTCCAAAACGAAGTTGTGTCGGGGTTAGTTCTGAACGCAGGGTATCAACGATTTGAAAAACCGGAGCATCCACTTCTAAAAGCGCCTGAAACTCATCTCCCAAGGTCAAAGTAAAACGGGATGCCAGGTAATCTCCAAATAATTCGTTCATCTTTTGAAGCGTTTTTTCTACCTGTTTTTGCAGGTCAAAACGTTCTTGAACCATTTTAGAATCAATGACATCTGCAATCAAAGCAAGATACATAAGCCCACCTCCTTATGTCTATTATAACGAAAAAAACAAAAAATGTCTATTATAACAGACATTTATAAAAATTGCCGTTATAATAGACATTAAATCATTTAAAAGCTTATTTCACTTTTTCTTCTTCGTAGTCCCCATTGCTACAAACGACTTGTTTGCCACCGCCTCGGACTTTCTTCTCAACTAAGTAATGACCACATTTTGGACAGTCACGGCCAATTGGCTTGTCCCAAGAAGTAAATTCACACTCTGGGTAGCGATTACAGCCATAGAAAATACGATTTCGTTTGGTTTTACGCTCAATGATTTGTCCCTGGTGACAGTTTGGACATTCCACCCCAATTTCTTTGACAATCGCTTGGGTATGGCGACAATCTGGGAAATTACTACAAGCATAGAACTTACCAAAACGTCCTAATTTAATCACCATCGGGCTGCCACAGACTTCACAATCAAAACCAGCTGGTTCGTCTTTGATTTGGATTTTTTCCATCTCTTCTTCAGCCTTCGCGACTTCTTTAGAGAATGGTTTGTAGAAGGCATCAATGACTTTTTGCCACTCTTCTTTTCCGAGTTCGACATCATCGAGTTTCCCTTCCATCTCCGCTGTGAAGGTCACATTGACAATATCTGGGAAAAACTCAACAATCAGTTTATTAACGATCTCCCCTAATTCCGTTGGTTCAAAGCGTTTAGCTACCAGCTTCACATAATAGCGTTTTTGAATAGTCTCAATCGTCGGAGCATAGGTTGAAGGGCGACCTACCCCATTTTCCTCCAACGTCTTAATCAAAGTCGCTTCAGAATAACGGGCCGGTGGTTGGGTAAAGTGTTGCTCAGGCTTGCTATTGACCTGCTTGACGATATCGCCTTCTACCATGTCCGGCAACATCTTGTTTTTGTCTGAATCATTATAAATCGCCAAATAACCATCAAACTTTACCTGACTCCCATTCGCTGTATATTGAACCCCATTTTGACCCAAACGGACATTCATCGTATCAAAGACAGCTGCCGTCATCTGGCTAGCGACAAAACGATTCCAAATCAAGGTGTAGAGTTTCAATTGGTCTTTGTCTAAGTATTTAGCAATGCTCTCAGGAGTATTGAAGACGCTAGACGGACGAATCGCCTCGTGGGCATCTTGGGCACCAGAAGCATTCTTCACACGGCTTCCATGCTTAGAATATTTCTCACCGAAGCGATCCACGATGAAGTTAGCTGCCTCATTTTGCGCAACCGGACTGATCCGTGTGGAGTCGGTACGCATATAGGTAATCAAACCTTGAACACCAGAGCCAATATTGATTCCTTCGTACAATTGCTGAGCGACCATCATGGTCTTGCGGGTACGGAAGTTGATCTTATTGGCTGCATCCATCTGCATAGAAGAGGTGGTGTAAGGAAGGGGAGCATTGCGACGACGTTCTTTCTTTTCAACTTTTTCAACGGTAAAATCTTTGCCATCTAAGCGTTCAAGAACTGCTTTCACCTCTTCATTGGTGTTGAGCTTCATCTTCTTGCCATCAATCCCATAGAAGCTAGCTTGGAATTGTTTGGTCCCTTTTTTGAAGACACCATCAATGGTCCAGTATTCTTCCGGCTTGAAATCATTAATTTCGTTTTCACGATCAATGATTAATTTGAGGGCAACAGATTGCACGCGCCCTGCAGAAAGTCCTTTTTTGACCTTTTTCCAAAGAATAGGCGAAATTGAATACCCTACAATCCGGTCCAAGACCCGACGTGCTTGTTGGGCATCGACCAAGTCCATATCGATTTGGCGCGGTTCTTTAAAGGCATTTTTAACGGCATCCTTAGTGATTTCATTAAAAACCACGCGGTTCTTTTCTTTGGCATCCAAGTTTAAAATATGAGCCAAATGCCAAGAAATAGCTTCTCCTTCTCGGTCCGGGTCACTTGCGAGAAAGACTTGCTTAGCTTTTTTAGCTTCTTTTTTCAAATCATTGATCAAGGGACCTTTTCCGCGAATATTGATATATTCCGGTTCATAGTTATTGTCGAAGTCAATCGACATGGTTGATTTTTTCAGGTCCCGAATATGGCCAACACTGGCCATGACTTTATAGTTACGACCAAGGTATTTTTCGATTGTTTTGGCCTTAGCAGGAGACTCCACAATCACCAAATTTTTCTTGGTTGTACTGCTTTTCTTTTTTGTTACCACGTTTTATCCCTCTGTATTGTATAAATCTCATTGAGTTTAATACATTTTAAGAAAGATGTCAACTAGGAACTTCTCCTATAGGAAAATCACAATTCGTATTTCAATTCATCAAGAATGTCCTGGCCTGATGTGACAAGCTTTGCACCTTCTTGAATCAAGTGATGGCAGCCTGCAGATTTTCCATCTAAAATATTTCCTGGAATAGCAAAAACATCTCGTCCTTCCTCCATGGCACGCTCACAAGTAATTAAACTTCCTGAACGAAGTCGTGCCTCTGCCACAATCACAGCCTGACAGAGTCCTGCAATGATGCGATTTCTCTCAGGAAAATGAAACTTCAGTGGCACTTGACCTGGGCCATATTCGCTCAAGACAAGATGATGCTCGCCCATGTGCATCTGTAGTCTTTGGTTACTCTTGGGATAAAAAACATCCAGCCCCGTTCCTATCACTCCGATGGTCTTACCACCATTTCGGATACTGGCATAATGCGCAGTCGCATCAATCCCTTTTGCAAGTCCACTGACGATGACCAGTTCATTCCCAAGTTCCTTAATAATTTTCTCTACAGATCGTACCCCCTCTCGCGTTGTCTCTCGAGCTCCTACGACTGCAATCTTCGGTTTGGTTAACAGCTCCAAATCTCCTTGGTAAAAAAGGAGTGCAGGAGGATTGTAGATCTGTAGTAATTCCTCAGGGTATTTAGGATCAAAAATGGATAAAGATGGGAATTGTTCAAAGTCTTTGTGTAATTGGTCGTCGTCTAGTTGCCGGTATTTGTCTACAAAATGAATGATACTGCGACAACGTGCGATTTTTGCCATTTCTTCTAGAGTAGGAAGAGAGTTCCCGTCCTGGTAAAATCCTAAAATTCTCAAGACCTGTTCATTAGTCAATCCTGCTGCTTTCAATTTATAAATTTCAAATGATTCCATAGTCACCTCTTTGTTCTCTTACTTATTTATTCGCAAAAGAAATGAAAAAAGTTCTATTTATAGAACTTTTTTTGATTTTCTGATGAATAAAAGAAGGATGAAGCGCCAATTAGGTTGCTCTCATTATGAAAGCGAGCCGCTTGAATGGGCAAAGCCTCAAATTGTTCATGCCCTCTTTGAGAGAGCAGGTCATGGTATTGGTGATTGATTTCATCGATCAGTAGCGGTTGGCTACTAATGCCCCCTCCAATGGTCACCTTCTCAAGTCGCAATAAAGATTGAAGATTAAAAATCAGAATAGCAATATCATGGCAATAGGACTGAAACAAGGATTTCACTTCTTCATTGTCATCTTGATTGAGAACCTTAAAAACAGCAAGACCATCTGCCTTTTCTAGATTCAAGATGTGACTAGCTTTCTCAACAAATTGAACAGCTGAACCGGTGTTTTCCAACAGATTGGAAATGCCTTGCAAAAAGAGTTCACAATGAAAGCGTCGATTTTCGGGTGTTCTTTCTGCCTTATCAATGGACCGAATGTATTCTGTCAGTTGCCATCCACTCAATAAATCACCGTTAGAAATAAGAGCAAGACCAACTCCTGTCCCTAAGACCAAGGTTGCACCGCACGGACAATCTTTTAGATTTCCAAGCCTTGCTTCTGCTAGACCTGCCGCATCACCATCATTTATAACTGTTACTGGTAAATCAAAGGTTTGCTTCAGCTTACTAGCCAAAGGAATGTTGCGCAAATATGGAATGAGACCGCCTCGAAAGACAAAGCCAAGGCTCTTTTGGATCTCACCAGGACATGAAATGGCGATCCCCTCAATTTGTTCCCGATCGGGTGTAATGATTTCTTCTAATCCTTGCCAAAACTCCTCAATCGTAGGTGGCGTCGGGATTTTGTCTGTATGAACCAAGTGATAGTCCACGTCCATCAGACCATACTTAATAAAGGTCCCTCCGATATCGATGGTAAATAGCATAGCCTAATCCTCACACATTGATTTGACCGGTTCAAATGAACGCC
>CABSRC010000080.1 GCA_902480035.1 uncultured Streptococcus sp.
TGATCGATGCAGCTGCCGTTCTGGGTATCTTCATGGTTGGTGCCTTGATTGCCAGCATGATTGGTGTTGAAGTTTCTTGGACTCCACACATTGGGGACAAAGCGATTGAAATTCAAGATATGCTCAACCTTATCTTCCCACGTTTGGTACCAGCTATCATCACAGGTGTAATCTACTGGTTGCTTGGACGTAAGGGTATGAACTCTACAAAAGCTATCTTGCTCATCATCCTTGCCGCAATCGCATTCTCAGCATTTGGCCACTTCTTCTTTGGAATGGCATAATGGAGTAAGGTATGGCAAAACAGTTAGTATTGGTCAGCCATGGTCACTTTTGTGAAGAGCTTAAAGCCAGTACAGAAATGATTATGGGACCACAAGAATCCATCCATACAGTTGCACTCTTACCAGAAGAAGGGCCAGAAGACTTTACTGCTAAATTTGAAGCAACAGTTCAAGGCCTAGAAGACTATATTGTATTTGCAGATCTATTAGGAGGGACTCCTTGCAACACTGTGAGCCGCTTGATCCTTGAAGGACGTGCGATTGACTTATACGCAGGGATGAATCTTCCGATGGTTATCGAATTTATCAATAGCAGTCTGACTGGTAGCGAAGGGGACTACCCTGAACGTGCAAAAGAAAGTATTGTCAAGGTCAATGACCTCTTGTCAAATCTTGATGATGATGAAGATGAGTAGGTTGGTAGGGAGTCTGGGAGAATCATCTCAGGCTCCTTTCCCATTTATCAATGTTAGATTGTAGAAAGGAACAACAGGTTCTATGTTAGACTATACAAAAGAAGACTTGCAGGAGCTAGGAGCAGAGATCACAACACGTGAGATCTACCAACAACCAAGTGTTTGGAAGGAAACGGCTCGCTTGTACCAAGAAAGACAAGCGGAAATAAAAGCTTTCTTAGAAAAAATTGGCCAAGAGCATGCCTACATCAAGGTCATCTTGACAGGGGCTGGGACCTCAGCCTATGTGGGGGACACCTTGGTTCCGTATTTGCAGGAAGTGCACGATGAACGGCATTGGAATTTCCAATCCATTGCGACGACCGATATCGTGGCGCATCCACAAACCTATTTCAAAAAAGAAGTGCCGACGGTCTTAGTTTCCTTTGCACGAAGTGGCAACTCGCCTGAAAGTGTTGCGACAGTTGAGTTGGCTCAAGACTTGGTCGATGAACTCTATCAGATCACCATTACTTGTGCGGAAGAAGGGAAGCTGGCCCAGCAGGCCCACGGAGATGAGCGCAACCTTTTGCTTCTCCAACCTAAAGAAACCAATGATGCTGGCTTTGCCATGACTTCGAGCTTTACCTCTATGCTCCTGACAGCCCTCTTGGTCTTTGATCCAAGTGAGGAAAAAACCAAAGAAAAACGGGTAGAAGAATTGATTCATCTGTCAGAGCAGATCTTGGAGAAAGATCGCGAGGTCAAGGAAGTGGTCGATCTAGACTTCGAGCGCGTGATCTATCTAGGAGCGGGACCTTTCTTTGGGCTAGCCCATGAAGCCCAGCTCAAGATTTTGGAATTGACTGCAGGTAAAATCGCGACCATGTATGAGAGTCCTGTCGGCTTCCGTCATGGACCGAAATCCCTCATCAATGAGCAGACTCTGGTCTTGGTCTTTGGCTCCATTGATCCTTATACGCGCCAATACGATTTGGATTTGGTTCGCGAAGTGGCTGGGGATCAGATTGCCCGTCAGGTCGTTCTCTTGTCCGATCAAGCTGCAGGCATTGAGCATGTACGAGAAGTGTTGGTGGAAGCATCAGCAGACTCTCTAGATATCTACCGTGCCTTCCCATACATTATCTACGGTCAGTTGATTTCTCTCTTGACTTCGCTCAAGGTTCAAAATCGCCCAGACACACCTTCACCGACTGGTACCGTCAATCGGGTTGTACAAGGGGTGATCATTCATCCATTTGATAAAGAATAGCCACTAATTTTCTATAAAAAGTGGAGTGTTTCTTCTTGTGAAACTGATACAATGGAGAAAAACAGTGAGAGGAGAAGATTTGTGAAACAGTATCAAGAAAGCGTGTTTGGGGAATGGCAGAATCAGGAAGTTCGGGCTTATCGCTTCGAAAATGACAAGGGCTACCAATTGTCTGTCATGACCTATGGTGCGACGATTTTAGAATATGTGACACCTGATAAAGAAGACCGGTTTGCTAATATTATCCTAGGCTTTGACCGCTTTGAGGACTATGTAGGCAACAGCCCTAAATACGGGGCTAGTATTGGCCCGGTAGCAGGCCGGATAGCAGGAGCCGGTTTTGAACTCAATGGAGAGACCTATCACTTAGAAGCTAATAACGGTGCCAACTGCAACCACAGTGGGTCGACTGGTTGGGACAGCGCCTTGTTTAGCGTGGAGTCGGTAACGGACCAAGAAATCACTCTCTATACAGAACGGGCGGATGGGACCGGCGGTTTCCCTGGAAATCTCAAGATCTGGGTGACCTATGGTTTAACGGAAGATGGTGAACTCGAGATTGCTTATCGGGTAGAAACGGATCAAGACACCTTGGTCAACCCGACTAACCACAGCTATTTCAACCTATCAGGCAACTTCACTCAGTCGATTCATGACCATGTCTTTCAGATCAATCATCAAGGACTTTACCCTATCCACCCAGATGGCGTCCCTCTTCAGACCGTGGATAGAGAAAGTCCAATCGTTCAGCATCTCTACCAAGCTATGCTCTTAGAGGATCTCTTTAAGGATGCTGATCCGCAAATCTGTCTGGTAGAAGGCTTGGACCATCCATTTGCTCTTCCAGAAGGGCATGAAAATGCTGGCTTTCTTTACCATCGGCCGTCTGGACGCTTTTTGACCTTCAAGTCAGAAGCTCCCGCCTTGGTAGTTTATTCAGCCAATTTTGTAGATGAAACCGTTCGTCTGCAAGGCCAACCAATGGTTCAGCACAATGGCTTGGCGCTAGAATTTCAAACAGTACCAGATGCCATTCACAGCGACCAAGCTGAAAAAGTCATTTTGAGAGCAGGTCAAGTCTTTACCAGTAAGACTAGCTACCATGCCATCGCTAAGAAATAAGGAGGAAAGGGGAGTGGCCAAACAAGGATGTGAAATCCTTGCTTGAGACCTCCTCTTTTTCTCAAAAAAAATTTAGAAAAACTATAAGGAAAGTTTAAGCTTCTCGTCGTATACTAATACCATCATCAAAGACCTCCTAACTTTGAATGATAAAACTCCTAAAACTTTTTCATAATAATCTCCCTATAAGAGCCACCAAAACCGGTGGCTTTTTTCTATGGGAGTGAGACAGAACAATTTTTTAAAATTGCTTTGCTTCCTTATTTTTTGGCTCAGGTTGAAAAGGTTCCCCAAACCTTTTCAATTGTCTCACCCCCGCACAGGTCAAACAGTCTGGGAGACTGTTTGAGGTTGCGGATATAGGAAACCTCGTTTCCTCATTAGTAGGTAATCTTTGGAGCTATAAGAGCGAACAAAGATACCAATCAACCACTGCGTTATGTAATTATTACTAAACCTACTTCATCTAACCAAGCCTGATAGGGAGGTAGACGAGCTTAGGTACATTGACGCAGTTTGAACGCTAGTGAGAACCAGGATCTTTAAAAAACACATTCTATTTATGGTACCGAAGGTATCATTTTTTGCTATAATAGACTGTATGAGTAGAATTTTAGACAATGAAATCATGGGCGATGAAGAGGCCGTTGAACGGACGCTGCGCCCGCAATATTTACATGAATATATTGGTCAAGATAAGGTCAAGGACCAGCTGAAAATCTTTATTGAGGCGGCTAAGCTTCGGGATGAAGCACTGGATCATGTCCTTCTTTTTGGCCCTCCGGGACTGGGGAAAACCACCATGGCCTTTGTCATTGCCAATGAACTGGGTGTCAATCTCAAGCAGACTTCTGGTCCTGTCATTGAAAAGGCTGGTGACTTGGTAGCCATCCTCAATGATCTAGAGCCGGGCGATGTCCTCTTTATCGATGAGATCCACCGTCTTCCTATGTCAGTCGAAGAAGTGCTTTACAGCGCCATGGAAGATTTCTACATCGATATCATGATTGGTGCTGGTGAGAGCAGCCGGAGTGTCCATCTGGACCTTCCTCCTTTCACTTTGATTGGGGCAACGACGCGAGCTGGTATGCTGTCCAATCCCTTGCGCGCTCGCTTTGGGATTACGGGGCACATGGAATACTATGAGCAAGATGATCTGACAGAGATTGTCGAGCGGACCGCCGAGATCTTTGAGATGGAGATTACCCACGAAGCTGCAGAAGAGCTTTCTCTTCGTAGTCGTGGGACTCCTCGGATTGCCAACCGCTTGCTCAAACGGGTGCGCGATTTTGCCCAGATCATGGGCGATGGCTTGATTGACGATACTATTACAGATAAGGCCCTCTCTATGCTGGATGTGGACCATGAAGGACTGGACTATGTCGATCAAAAGATCCTGCGTACCATGATTGAAATGTACGGCGGTGGCCCGGTCGGGCTTGGGACTCTATCGGTCAATATTGCCGAAGAGCGCGAGACCGTAGAAGATATGTATGAGCCTTACTTGATTCAAAAAGGCTTTATCATGCGGACCCGGACAGGGCGCGTGGCGACTCGCAAGGCTTACGAACACCTGGGTTATCCCTACAATGGAGACTAGAAGAAGATGCTGACGGAAGAAGCAATAGTAGAACAGATCCAAGCGGATCCGGAGATGATGACTGTCTTGGCTATTATTCGAGATCTCAACTTGGCAGATGCCTGGTTAGCGGCGGGCGCGGTGCGCAATTTCATCTGGAACCGGCTCTCTGGAAAACCAGGGTTTGATGCGACGACCGATATGGATCTGGTCTTTTATGACCCTGAGATCAGCTATGAGGAGACTCTCCAGATCGAGCAAGAATTAAAGAGGACCTATCCCCAGTACGCTTGGGAAGTGAAAAATCAAGTTTACATGCACCAGCATAGTCCGGGGACAGCTCCCTACACTAGTTCTTGCGATGCTGTTTCCAAATACCCCGAGCAGTGTACGGCTCTTGCGGTTCGCTTAAGGAAAGACGATCAGCTAGAGCTTTTTCTCCCCTATGGGACAAGGGATATCGAAAATTTCATCGTTGAGCCGACTCCACATTTTTTAGCCAGCCCAGAGCGTTTGGCGGTTTATACAGAGCGAATGAAAAAGAAGAATTGGCAGACCAAATGGCCTCAATTAGAGGTTCGTTTTCCAAAATAGAGAAACAGATCAGATTTGAAAAAAGGAATCTGATTTTTCTTTAAAATGATGGAGCCCCTTTGTCATCTTTCTGTCACATTTTTGTTATAATGGTAATAGTATGCTGGTTTTCCATAGTGGAAAGCGAAGAGCTCAGCTAGGTTGGGCAGTCCGAACAAGGAGTTAGGTGGAATCATGAAAAAAATCGTCTTTGTCTGCTTAGGAAATATTTGTCGGAGCCCCATGGCGGAGTTTGTCATGAAGGACTTGACGGATCAGTATGAGATTGAAAGTCGGGCCACCTCGAGCTGGGAACATGGCAATCCCATCCATCAGGGAACCCGGAAAATCTTTCAACAACACCAGGTCCCATATGATCCAGCTAAGACGTCCTTACAGATCAAGGAAGAGGATTTTTACAACTTTGATTTGATCCTAGGGATGGACGAAAACAATGTAGCAGATCTGAAGCAAATGGCTCCTGCAGGAACAGAACACAAGATTCATCTTTTTGCTGCTGAAAGTGTGCCAGATCCGTGGTATACCGGTGATTTTGAAGAGACCTATTCCAGAGTCCTGAGCGGCTGTAAGGCTTGGTTAGATCAGTTAGCAACTTTTTAAGAGTTTGATATGTGAGAGAATACAGAATATGAAAGAATTTTATGAGACCTATAAGGTCTATCTGACGCGAAAAAATTTAGAAATAGCAGCATTAGTCGTGATTATTCTATCTGCTTTGCTGGTTTTCCTTTCAGCCATTCCAGGTCAGGGCGTCTTGACCTTGGACAAGGGGGCGATCCGTTACGACGGAAGTTTGGTCCGTGGCAAGATGAATGGCAAGGGAACCGTCACCTTTAAAAATGGGGATACCTATACAGGTAACCTCGTCAACGGCTCTTTTAGTGGCTATGGTAAGTTTAAGTCCAAGGATGGCTGGACCTATGAAGGGCAGTTTGTTAATGGCCAGCCGGAGGGCAAAGGCACCTTAACCACAGAAGCCAACGTCGTATACAAAGGAACATTCAAGCAGGGGATTTATCAAAATGCGCATTAAATGGTTTTCACTAGTCCGTGTTACAGGACTCTTATTGGTATTGCTTTACCATTTCTTCCAAAAAGCCTTTCCTGGAGGCTTTATTGGGGTAGATATTTTCTTCACCTTCTCAGGATTTTTGATTACAGCGCTCTTGATCGATGAATTTGCGCGCAAGCAAGGAATCGACTACTTGGCTTTCTTGAAGCGGCGCTTTTACCGGATCGTCCCCCCCCTTGTCTTTATGGTCTTGGTCGTGATGCCCTTTACCTTTATGGTGCAACGGGACTACGTGGCTGGTATTGGGACACAGATTGCGGCGGTCTTTGGTTTTGTGACCAATTTCTTTGAGATGGCAACGGGTGGTAGTTACGAAAGTAACTTCATTCCGCATCTCTTTCTTCATACCTGGAGTTTGGCCCTAGAAGTGCATTACTATGTACTATGGGCGCTTCTGGCATGGTTCTTGGCTAAGCGGGCCAAGACGGTTGGAAAATACCGAGGTATGCTCTTTTTAGCATCCAGCGGGCTCTTTCTTTTTACCTTCTTGTCCATGTTCATCCGCGCCTTTCTGACAGCTAACTTCTCCACTATCTATTTCTCTAGTTTCACTCACATCTTCCCCTTCTTTGCGGGATCGTGCCTAGCAACGGTAACAGGGATTGCTAATGTCAGCCCGAACTTTACAAAGCTGGTGCAGTCTTGGAGTATGAAAAAGACTTTGTCGGTCTTGGGTGGAAGCTTTGCCTTCTTGTTTGTGCTCAGTCTTTTCTTGCCATTTGATAGCTTGTGGACCTATCTGTTTGGCTTTTTAGCAGCGACAATCGCAGCTTGTGCCATGATTCTGTCGGCCCGTATTCTCCATGAAAAGACACCAGATAAAAAGGAACCAGCCATCCTCAATTTCTTGGCAGATACCAGTTATGGTGTCTATCTTTTCCACTGGCCTTTCTTTATCATCTTTTCTCAACACTTGGGAAATATGATGGCAGCCCTTGTGACGACGATTGTTTCCTTGATTCTAACGGCTCTATCTTTCTATATTTTGGAGCCAACCATTGCAGGCAAGGAGCCTCGTGTCTTTGGTATGAAGATGGATCTGAGTTTTTTGACCAAGCCAATCTTTTACCTCATGATTCCACTGGCTCTCTTGATGGTTGGAATCTCCGCCTTTGCACCAACAGTTGGAGCTTTTGATGAGAGTTTGGTTGTGAGTGGGCTCAATCAAGCAGATAGCAAAATGCAGGTTACGCGGACGCAGGTGGACAATGCGACTGCAACAGACTATAACGTCTCAAATGGTGTGACCATGATCGGTGACTCCGTTAACTTGCGGGCGCAGGATTACCTGACTAAAGCGATCCCTGGCATCCAGATCGATGCAGTGGTGAGCCGTCAGTTGGAAAATGGAATGAAGGTCTTTGAGACCGATATCTCCAATAAAGTTCTCCTAAAAAATGTGGTCATTGCCCTAGGAACCAATACTGTAAGCA
>CABSRC010000081.1 GCA_902480035.1 uncultured Streptococcus sp.
TCTTTGAAAAAGCGGAATTTACTAACTTAACACCACGGATTAACCGCATGCGCTTGATCAAATCTGCTGATGAGATCCAAAAGATGTTGGTGGCCGGTCAATACGCAGATAAGGCTGTCAATATGGGGTTTGACGCCATCTCACTGGATAAAACAGAGACTGATATCGTTGCAGAAATCGACTTTGGCATCAAACGCTTGGGCTATGAAATGAGCTTTGAAACGATGGTCTTGACGGGGAATAATGCAGCTAACCCACACGGAATTCCTGGAAGCAATAAAGTCGAAAACAATGCTCTCTTGCTCTTTGACCTTGGCTGTATGGTCAATGGTTATGCATCAGATATGACCCGTACCGTAGCGGTTGGAAAACCGGATGATTTCAAAAAAGAAATCTACCACTTGACGTTAGAAGCTCAACAAGCAGCCATCGATATGATCAAACCTGGTGTAACCGCACATGACGTTGACCGTGCTGCACGGAGCGTCATCGAAAAAGCTGGCTATGGTGAATACTTCAACCACCGCCTTGGACACGGTATCGGTATGGATGTGCATGAATTCCCTTCTATTATGGAAGGAAATGACCTGGTGCTTGAAGAAGGCATGTGCTTCTCAGTCGAACCAGGGATCTATATCCCAGGTAAAGTCGGAGTCCGTATCGAAGACTGCGGCTATGTCACAAAAGACGGCTTTGGACTCTTTACAGAAACCAGCAAAGACTTGCTTTACTTTGACTAATCCTTTTGTAGATCCAAGTCGCAGCAAACAGAATGTTTCGTCAATAAATATAAAAAATGAGGCTGGGACAAAAGTCCTAGCCTCTTAATTGTTTTTGGATTGTCGAACAAGACGCAGTGGTTGAGTAGTCTATACTGCGCTGATTTTATCAGCTTTTACAGCCTACTCAACTGTGCGGAGGTGGGACGACGAAATCGAATTCTAACGAATGACCGATTTCTGTCCCACTCTCTTTTTTCTTATGAAACCGATTCGAGGTCCATTCTTTTCTGCGCGTCTTCTACGACTTCTTTTAGGCTGGTTTGAGCCATCTCTTTTTCCATAGCAGTCTGAATGTCTTCGAGCTTCCCATCTAAGACATGATGGATATTGTGACCTATTGGGCAATTTGGATTGGGGTTTTCATGGAAACCAAATAATTGGCCTGTCGAACCTAAGCATTCGACCGCTTGATAGATATCCAGCAGACTGATCTCATCGGCTGCTTTAGCGAGTTCAGCTCCTCCTGTCCCACGCGCTACATGGATCAATCCCGCTTTCTTTAACTGAGACAAGGTCTTTCGAATAATGACCGGGTTCACCCCAACACTCTCAGCAATCATATCACTGGTCACCTTGGTACAGTCCCCTTTTAGGGCAATCATCACTAGTACATGGGTTCCAATGGTAAACCGACTCGAAATTTGCATGTCTTTTCTCCTTTCTGCCTGTTCTGAAAGTGACATCCATTGGACGATTGTCAACAGATGACTCTTACTACCCTTATTATACTAGTTTTTGTTGTAATGTCAACAGTTACACTATTGAAAAAAGTCCTCTAACCAAGAATCGATTTCTCGATCATGACCTTCTCTCTGCTCAATCTCATGAAGTAGCTCATGATTGTGGGTATGATGAATGCCATTGACCAAACTTTCATAATACACTTGATAATAAGGAAGATGGAGGTCTTTAGCAAGTTGGAGTTCTTTTTGCACATCATAATCCACCCGTCTAAAATCGACATCTTTTAGCCCCATTTGATCAAATTCAAGAATGGCATACATGGCCCGAAGATCCTTGCGAAGATTCTTTTCCAAAAAGAAGGGTTGACCGATCGACCCAGGATTGATGATCAGTTCTCCTCCTGTCCCGTAGCGAAAAAACTGCTGGTGAATGTGTCCGTAGACTGCAATATCACAAGATGGGTTTGTCACCAAGCGATCAAAATCCTTCTGCTCACCAATGTGGATCAATTCCCGACCCCAATTCTTATCGGGTAAGTGGTGGGTAATGCCGATCTTTAAACCGGCGATTTCTCTATGGACCTGCATGGGCATTTCCTGCATAGCTTCAATTTCCTGAGGCGTGATTTCTTCAAGAATATATTGACACTGGCGCATAAGGTAGCGATGACTTGGTCTAGTCTCATCCAACATCCCCCTCATGGCGCGCCAAAGACTATCTTCCCAGTTTCCAAGGACTTTAACCGTAATAGGAAGCTCCTCTAACAGCTCCAAAAGAGCGCGTCTGCCTGTTCCAGGCATCAAACTATCTCCCAAGAGCCAATATTCATCCACCTTGGCTTTTCGACTATCCTCTAGGACAGCTTCCAAAGCTGTCGTATTTCCATGAATATCTGAAAGTAAAGCAATTTTAGTCATGATCTTCTCCTACTCTCCATTATAACAAAGAGAAGAAAAACTTCCACCCTGAGGTGAAAGTTTTATAAACATTCGATGCTGGTGAAATGAAAAATAAGGTTAGAGGACTCATTTTGTCGCCATCAGCTACGGGCTTTGTATCTTAATCTACTGATTTGAGGGCTTCGAGCATATCTACTTTTCGGAGATAATGGTCAACATAAATTCCTAACAGGACCAAAAGAAGGATCAATCCTCCAACAGGGAAGAGGAAAACACCAAGTCCTACTTTGGGGTAAAAGAGAATGGCATCTGGTGCAATCATGGCAATAAGAAATTGATGAAGATAATAGCCACCCACTAACCCCATGAGGATCCCTATGATAGACAATAAGATGGTTTCGCGGTAAATATAGAGTGTCACTTCCTTATTATGGAATCCCAAGACCTTGATGGTCGATAATTCACGAATCCGTTCTGCCACATTGATATTGGTTAAATTATACAAGATCACGATAGCTAACAAAACCGATACGACTACTAGAATCATCATGGTGGTGTCCAAGGATTTAGCAACTGAGTTAAAGAGGGAAATCATCGAAGCATTTTGACTGACTGCCTTCACAGCTGCAAGTGCCATCATGTCCCGACTGACAGTCTGCACTTTTCGTGTAGAAGGATTTCTCAACTGCACCAAATAGCTATTTGCTGAAGTCCGCTCTCCGTAGATTTTTTGGTAACTTGCCTGATCCATATAGACAAAATGGCCGACATAATTTTCAGTGATCCCTGCTATCTTAAAAGAGTGGCCATCTAGGGTCAGTCGATCCCCAACTGTAACCTGGGCTAGTTGTGCCAGTTTGCTACTGATGATAACCCCTTTCTTTAGAGACAAGGACTCCCCTTGCTTGAAAGAACGCAGGCTGACAAAGGGAGAAAAATCTGCACGATCCGTAACCAACATCGTAACGGTCTGTTTGTCGTGTCCATTTTTTAAAGAAGCTTCAATGACCTTACTATAGATAGCTCGATAATCCTTGATGTCTGATTTGGCCAGACGATTGGTTAGTTCTTTGCTTTCTTGGTAAGAGGCATTCGTTTTTTTGGCTACAATCAACTCATAAGATAGGATCTCTTGAAATTGGCGTTTGGAAACACTTCCTACAGAAGATTGAATCCCTAGCCCTGCAAAGAGAAGAGCAACAGAACCCGCCACTCCAAAAATGGTCATCAGCATCCGTAGTTTGTAACGAAAGAGATTGCGAGCAGTAACCTTGTGCGTGAAATTCAGACGTTTCCAAATAAAATGGATACGCTCCAGAAAAATTTTCGAACCGGATACCGGTGGTTTGGGCAGTAATAAAAGATTGGCTTCTTCTTTTAATTCCTTACGAGCAACCCAGTAAGCTGGAAGCACACTCGCGATGAAAGATAGTCCGAGAGCAATCAGAGTTATATCCCTATAAAAATACTCTCTGCTCTCTCCTATAACCATCCCTTGCGTAATAATGTTGGAGATGATTCCCGATAGGAAATAATGCCCCAACAAGCTTCCTAGAAGGGTTCCAATCGTACCAGCAAAGAATCCATAGAGGACAAATTTGAAAATGATGTCCTTGGTTCGATAGCCCAAAGCCTTAAAAATACCTGCATTGGTCCGCTCTTCATCGACAAAGCGCGTCATCGTGGTGAAGGTCACCATGGCTGCTACCAGATAAAGAACGACCGGAAAAATATTTCCGACAGCAGAGATACTGCTACTAGCATTGCTATACATCAGGTAACCTTGTCCGCCTGGCATGGTCTTGCGATCATAAACATGATAAGTTGGAATTTCCAGCTGATCTCGCTCGGTTTGGGCTTTTTTTAGCTCCTCCTCTTTTTTTGCAAGCTCCTTTTCACCTTCGGTCCAGTCCTTCTTTTTCTGATCCAGTTGCTCTTTAGCTTGATGGATTTTTTCTTGACTGGCTACTTGCTCTTTAGCTTGTAGAAATGGAGCTAGTTTACTGAGTTGTGTCTCCTGCAAGTCTAATTGCTTTTGAGCCTGATCGATCTGATTCTTGGCTGACTGGAGTGTTTCCTTGGCACGACTGAGTTCTTTCTGGCCTTTTTGGATCTGCCCATCCGCCTCCTTCTTGAGTCTTTGATAGCGAGCCTTTCCATTGTCTTTCAGAATTTTTTCTAACTCTTCTCGGTGATCTTCTAGCCGTTTTTGGTAGGCCTGCGAAAAAGAATCAAAAGATCTCAGATCATCAAACTGGATCCGCGCCATCACAGGGAGTTTAGTCGTAAAGACCTCTTTTGAAACCAGAGCATAGGCATCTAGATTCCCACTGCCACTCATGGCAGTGCCTAAATTCTTTTGAGACCACATCTCAGAGGATTGAACAAAGCCAACAATGGTGAATTGTTTTCGCTTTAAACTAGACCTAGTTCCCGCCTTTTCTTCAAGTGTGAGGGTATCCCCTAATCGATAACGATCCTCCCAAAAACTCGCTAGGGCCAGTTCCCCTTCTTTTTTGGGCAGACGCCCCTTGGTCACACGAAAAGAAGAGAGACTCTTTGGGGGAGAAAAAAGTCGGATTGCCTTTCCTGTTCCTTTCACCGTCAGATCCAGCAGTGAACCAAATTCGACACGCGCCCCTTTGACTCCTAAAAGCTCCTCTTGGTCTACCTGGTCTAATCCCAAGCCCCCCACGACGGCAAGATCCAGCATCTTTTGTTGTTGAATAAACTGATTAGCTGTTCGGTGCATATTTGGGGTGGTCACCTTTAAGCCAACCAAGGCCAAGCTTCCCAACAACATCAAGGTTAAGATGGAGAGAAAACGTCCTTTTGAATGTGTAAAAGAAGCAAATAGATCCTTCCAATAGATTTTTCGTTTCATGCTAGCACCTCTTCTAATACTCTAGTGTAGCAATATCTTGAGGAAGCTCATTGATTTCTACCGACTTGACCTTGGCATCATGCATGCGAATCACACGGTCTGCAATTGGAGCTAAAGCAGCATTATGGGTTACGATGATGACCGTCGCTCCCTTTTTACGAGACATATCCTGTAAAATCCCCAATACTTGCTTACCTGTCTGGTAGTCTAAGGCTCCTGTAGGCTCATCGCAAAGGAGGATTTTTGGATTTTTCGCCACTGCCCGAGCAATCGCCACCCGTTGTTGCTCTCCACCTGACAATTGGGCAGGAAAATTATCAAGACGATTGCCAAGTCCTACTTCTCTTAAAACGGCTTCCGGATCCAAGGCATCAGAGACGATTTCTGAAGCCAATTCGACATTTTCCTTGGCTGTCAGATTGGCTACTAAATTATAAAATTGAAAGACAAAGCCAACGTCCTCTCGTCGATAATCCGTTCGTTGATGGGAATTGAGCTTAGAAATATCCACCCCATCAATCAGGACCTGTCCTTCGTCATTCGTGTCCATCCCTCCTAAGATATTGAGAACCGTTGATTTTCCAGCTCCTGACGCCCCTAAAATAATGACCAATTCGCCTTTTTCAATCTCAAAA
The DNA here is from genome assembly GCA_902480035.1 of uncultured Streptococcus sp. GTDB lineage: Bacteria > Bacillota > Bacilli > Lactobacillales > Streptococcaceae > Streptococcus. The sequence goes on from CABSRC010000081.1 coordinate 5,885, forward strand.
GAAACATCCTGATTAGCGAGAATCTCCGTTTCTCCACTAGTGTATCGCTTGTAACAGTGCTGCATTTCGATGTAGGCCATTTTCTCTCTCCTCCCTCCTATTTCCTATCTATATTATAGTCCTTTTCGAATAGATTACAAAGAAATCGAGGCATCAATAATAGTGATTCTTCCTCATTATCATGAACTATCATAAATTTTATGCTATAATGGAGACAAATTGATTTATTCTTAGAAAGAAGGCTCATCGTGAGTTTACAACAGTTTGAAAGGAAATCACTTCAAGAAATTAACCAGTCTATTGACGTGCCAAAAGGCATCCCCTTTTGGAAGACTCTTCTACTCTTTTCAGGACCAGGAAGTCTGGTAGCTGTCGGCTATATGGATCCGGGAAACTGGATTACCAGTGTGGTCGGAGGGGCCCAATACCGCTACCTCCTCTTATCAGTGGTTCTTCTCTCCTCTTTAATCGCCATGCAGTTGCAACAAATGGCTGGGAAATTAGGGATTGTCCATCGTAAGGACCTGGCCCAAACAACCGCCCATCACTTGCCAAAATGGCTTCGCTATACCCTTTGGATTGTGATCGAGCTTGCCTTGATGGCGACAGATTTGGCGGAAGTCATCGGATCAGGGATTGCCCTCCACCTTCTTTTTGGCTGGCCCTTGCTCTTTTCCATTCTGATCACCATCTTTGATGTTTTCCTCTTATTGGGCCTTATGCATCTAGGATTTCGAAAGATCGAGGCCATAGTTTCAACCTTGATCCTTACGATCCTTGCAATTTTTGGCTACTTGGTATTCCTATCCAAACCAGATATTGGGGGAATCTTCGCTGGCTTCCTGCCTCAAAAAGAAGTATTGGGAATTGGGCTTCCAAAAGGAAATGAAGCCTTAACCCTGGCTCTTGGAATCATCGGAGCAACGGTGATGCCCCACAACCTCTATCTCCACTCTTCCATTTCGCAAACGCGAAAGGTCGATTACAAAGATCCAGCAGATATCAAACGGGCAGTGCGCTTTATGACCTGGGATTCAAATATTGAATTGAGTTTGGCTTTTGTCGTCAACTCCCTGCTCTTGATTCTTGGAGCGGCCCTCTTCTTTGGTCACGGGGATAAGATTGGTGCTTTCTCTAGCATGTACAATGCCCTCAAGGATAACCATATTGCTGGTGCCATCGCTAGTCCTTTCTTGTCCACCCTCTTTGCCATCGCTTTGTTAGCTAGTGGTCAAAATTCAACCATTACTGGGACCCTAACCGGTCAAATCGTTATGGAAGGTTTCTTGCGATTCAGACTACCACAATGGGTGGTGCGTCTCATGACTCGGATCATTGCCCTTCTTCCTGTCATCATCGTTGCGATCTTATTTGGTGACCAAGAACATGTCCTCGATGACCTTCTGGTATATTCTCAAGTCTTCCTATCAGTGGCCCTTCCTTTCTCCATCTTCCCTCTGGTTTATTTCACCTCCAACAAGGAAATCATGGGAGAGCATGTCAATGCGAAATGGAATACCTTCTTAGGCTATCTCGTTGCGATTGTCTTAACCATCTTAAATTTCAATTTGATCGTGACAACTTTTATCAAATAAAGAGAGAGTGGGACAGAAATCGGTAATTCGTTAGAATTCGATTTCATCGTCCCACCTCCGCACAGTTGAGTAGGGCTGTAAAAGCTGATGAAATCAGCGTAGTAGAGCCCACTCAACCACTGCGTCTTG
>CABSRC010000082.1 GCA_902480035.1 uncultured Streptococcus sp.
AATGTAATCACTAGCGCCTGGACGATTGAGAGAGGTGGTCGCTACCACTTCTTCGAAATGATTGGGTCTCACACGTCTCAAAAGGCGAATGGCTCCAGCCTGTTCAAATTGGAAAATCCCCTTGGTATCCCCAGCAGCAAATAAGGCCAAGGTTTCTTGATCTTCTAAATCAATGGCTTCAATCACGATCTCTTCTTGGTACTTTTCATAGACGGCTTCCTTCATTTTTTGAACAAAGGTTAAGTTTCGCAGACCCAAAAAGTCCATCTTCAATAGACCATTGGCTTCAACCGCATGAGCATCGTACTGGGTAACAAACATGTCTTCTCCATACTTGAGAGGAATGTGATCCGTCAAATCCTGGTCACTCATCACAACACCCGCCGCATGGATCGAGGTCTGTCTAGGTTGGCCCTCAATTCTTTTGGCAATTTCAAAGCCACGTTCAAATTCTGTTCGACTATGAATCACTTGTCGAAAAGCTAGATTCTGTTCATACGCTGTCGTCAGTGTATCCCTAAAGCCAATCCGCTTGGTAATGGAGGTTAATTCGTACTCTGGTACCCCAAAACGTTTAAAAACATCTCGAATGGCTTGTTTGGCCCCAAAGGTTGAAAAGGTCACGATCTGAGCCGCATGGTAACTCCCATAACGGTCTCTCACATAACGGATAAATTCTGGACGATAGATATCAGGAATATCAATATCAATATCCGGCATGGTATAGCGCTCCACATTTAAAAAGCGCTCAAACAGGAGGTTCTTCTCCACTGGATCAATCCCTGTAATCTCCAGGGCATAAGCTACCAGTGAGCCTACAGCAGACCCACGCCCCATTCCCATATAATATCCCTGACTTCGTCCGAAACGAAGAAGATCCCAGACAATCAAGAAATAATCATCAAAGCCCATTTGGTGAATAATGTCTAATTCATGCTCCAAACGTTCTTGATAGACCGGACTAGTCAAGTTCTTTCGAAGAAGACCGGCTTGGGCTAATTCTCTCAATTCCTCAACAGCTGGTTTCTGAGGATTGAAGCGAGGCAATTTCAACTGAGTATCAATGTCGTATTGAATCCCTTGGACAAGTTTTTCAAGATTTGTGATGGCTTGAGGAAATCGCTCAGCAAAATCATTCTGTAACTCCTGAGGAGTTTTTAGGACAGTTCTAGGATCAATTTGTCCTGTTTCTGTCAAGCTTTGATTGTCCTTGATGGCCGCGAGCATCTGCATGGCTTCCATATCTTCCGCCTCAAAAAAACGCACAGTATGAAGAGGAAGCACAGGGTGGCTAAACTCTTGGTCCGGCGTATCGGCAAAAACTCCGATGAAGTAATCTAGACCAAGCGGTATGTCTTCACTAGCAAAAGGCGCTGGGACAATGACCGCTACTCCTTCTGTAAGGTGCTTCACATCTTCCCAATTGTTTTTCCCCATCATTTTGACGGTCGACATCTTCATCAGATTCTGGTAGCCTTTCGTTGACAGGGCCATCATCCGAAACGGAATTGTTTCATTGTCTACTTTTAGTCCAATTTCTAAACCGACCAAGGGGCTGAGGTTGTGGGCCTGACAGGCTTCGATAAATTCATAAGCACCATACAAATTATCTACATCCATGATTCCCAATGCGCCATACCCCATGCTTTTAGCCACTTGGACATAGTCTTTTATGGTCACTAGGCTTTCCATAAAGGTATAGACTGATTTGGTATCTAGCTGTGTAATCACTTTTTCTCCTTTCTGCATTGTCTATTTTGGTGCCTCCTTTGGTAACTCCTTTTTGTACAAAAAAACACCACTGCTACACAATGATGTCTCAACAACGGAAGACATGGGATTCGAACCCACGCACGCTATTACACGCCTACCGCGTTTCCAACACGGCCTCTTAAGCCTCTTGAGTAATCTTCCAAAATTATATATGGAGCCGGTGGGAGTCGAACCCACGTCCAAACACCTGCCAGCATATTTGTCTACAACCATAGGTTATGTCTTAGTTTAACAGCTACACGACACATAACTCAAGCCCTGTACCTGCGAGTCTATCAATCTCTTATCTAACTTCTAGACAAAGTTAGATCGTATCTCGCTAAAATAAAGACCTGTCATCAAACACGAGCGATTCGAATCGGGTCACGCCTGCTGGTGTTTAGGCAGCTAAAGCGTAAGAATTATTATTTTTTGCAGTTATATTTAACTGGCGTTTTACATCCGCTAGATGAGTTGCAAAATATGCCTCATAATGCCTGTCGAATCCGTAACGACCCCAAAACGAATACAATTAGTATATCAAAATGTAGCTAAAAATGCAAAAGAAAAAAATTGAACAAGAAGGCTTCCACTGGAGAGCTCCTTGCTCAATTTACTGTTATTATTGAAGATTCAACTTGTACTTGCTGATGTAGTGAATGGTGAAGTACATAGAAACAATCTTAATGACTTCATAAATGAGACCTGGGATGAAGTTTGGTCCAAATTCATCAATATTTCCATAAACCAATGCATATCCGACAGCATATGAATCTTTTAATGGATTGACTGCTGTACCGATGATACTTAACACAATACACAAGAGAAAGAAAAACAGAATAGCCTTCAATCCACGACGATTTTGGAACAGTTGGCCAAGTGCGATTGATACATAAAATAGTAAGATTCCTGAAGCTGTGGTAAAAATCCACCAGATGATAATCCAATAAGCAATAGAATGACTAAAAGCCTCAGCGATAATACTAAATACAGGAGAGAGGTCTTGACCAATGACAGCGCCCATCACAATAATTGTGATAAAACCACTAAAAAATAGAAGGAATAGGCAGTAAAGACTCGCTACTAAAGCTCCCACAAATTTAGACAAAATGATCGCATGAGGGCTAGCTGGAAGGGTCCAGGTCAAGTAACCTTCACGTCCGTATAAGTTGGAATAGAAACGACGAATAATAATATAGTAGTTACTAAGATAAAGACCAATGACTCCTCCAAAAATGAGAATCCCAAGAGTCCCAGTTATGATTTGCATACTATTGGTTTCCATATCCACAAAACCGTTTGTAGCACTTCCACCAATAACACCTGTAATCACTGACAAACCTAGTGCGATCAGGGTGATCAATAAATACCACTTAGCTGTCGATTTAAATTCATATTTTAATAATTTACCAAACATAGGGTCCTCCTAATAAACACGGAATTGATCACGGAAGATCTCATCGATTGATTTTCCGTGTTGATTGCGCAAAACAGTCGTATTTTCATGCAAGAGGATTCTTCCTTGGTTGATGAAAATCGCTTCATCCAAAACTTGCTCAATATCCGCAATCAAGTGAGTAGAAATCAAGACAGAAGAGTTTGGACGTCGGTTTTGAATAATGGTCCGCAAAATATAATCACGCGCTGCTGGGTCGACCCCACCGATTGGTTCATCAAGGACATACAAGTCAGCTTCACGACTCATCACCAAAATCAATTGTACTTTTTCCTTGTTCCCTTTTGAAAGGCTGTTCAATTTTTGATTTGGATGCAAATGCAAATCGTTGAGCAATTGGTAAGCTCGTTGGACATTAAAATCTGAATAAAAATCTTGGAAATAGCTAATAGCATCACTAATTTTTATATTTTCACTCAGATAAGTCGTATCCGGCAAATAGGAAACAACTTTTTTAGAAGCTGGGGATGGTAATTGACCATGAATATAGATATTTCCAAGGCTTGGTTGCAACAAACCATTAATCAATTTAATGATGGTTGTTTTCCCGCTACCATTAGGCCCCAAAAGGCCAATAATACGGCCAGGTTGGATGTTCAAACTAACATCCATGAGAGCAACTTCATGCCCATAATTCTTTGTCACATGGTCCAAGTAGACCAAAGGATACTGATTCATGTAAATCTCCTTTATTTTCTATTTATGCTATTATACCTTGTCCTCTTGATGATTGCAACTTTATCTGAAAATTTGCTAAGAATTTGAAAATGGTTGTTCAAAAATACAGGTGTAAACAAATCAGAGGTTAGGGAAGCCCCTAACCTCTGATTTGTTTTGATGAATAGAATTTTTAACTAATTCCAAGTGCAATCCGTGCATAGCGGCTCATTTTTTCAACCGTCCAAGCAGGATACCAGACCAACTTCACATCCACCGATGTCACTTCTTCTACTTCTGCTAAAACATCATGAATCTGATCTGTCAGAAGATCCGCTAATGGACATCCCATGGTCGTTAGCGTCATATCAATAATAGTCGCTCCAGTTTCACCATCAAAATGGATCTCGTAAACAAGACCTAAATTAACAATGTCAATCCCAAGCTCAGGATCGATTACCTCTTCCAAAGCATTTAAGATTTTATTTTTAATTTCTTCAATTTGCTCAGTTGTATATGCCATATGACACTTCCTTTTTTGTTATGTTACTCTCGATAGAATTTCTTGGCGACCGTTAAAATTGTCCCCCGGACCTAGGTCGCTTCTTCATTTCTAGGCGACCGTTAAAAATGTCCCCCGGACATTTTTAATCCTCAATAAAATCACGCAATGGTTTGCTTCTGCTTGGATGGCGGAGTTTGCGGAGGGCTTTGGCTTCGATCTGACGGATCCGTTCACGGGTCACGTTGAAGACTTTACCCACATCTTCCAAGGTCCGCATTTTTCCATCATCCAAACCGAAACGTAAACGAAGGACGTTTTCTTCACGGTCTGTCAGGGTATCGAGGACTTCATCTAATTGTTCACGTAGAACCACACGAGTGGTGTAGTCTACTGGATTTTCAATCACTTCATCTTCGATGAAATCTCCCAAATGGCTATCGTCTTCTTCCCCGATTGGCGTTTCCAAAGAAACAGGCTCTTGGGCAATCTTCAAGATTTCACGCACCTTATCAGGCGTCATATCCATGCGTTCAGCGATTTGTTCAGGCGTTGGGTCTTGTCCCAATTCTTGCAAGAGATTGCGTTGTTCACGAACCAACTTGTTAATGGTTTCCACCATGTGAACAGGGATCCGAATGGTCCGTGCTTGGTCTGCAATAGCACGAGTGATAGCCTGACGAATCCACCAAGTAGCATAGGTAGAGAACTTGAACCCTTTGGTATAGTCAAACTTATCAACGGCCTTCATCAAGCCCATATTTCCTTCTTGGATCAAATCCAAAAATTGCATTCCACGACCAACGTAACGTTTCGCAATGGATACAACCAAACGAAGGTTGGCTTCTGCAAGACGTTGCTTGGCTTCCAAGTCACCTTGTTCCACTAAGATAGCCAATTCTTGTTCTTCTTCATTGGTCAAAAGAGGAACAACCCCAATTTCTTTCAAGTACATCCGTACTGGGTCGTTGACCTTGGCAGAGTTGCTTCCAAGCAATTCCTCATCTGACAATTCTGGCTCTTCTTCATTGTTCAACACACGCGCACTTGGGTTACCATCTTTATCCGTGATGGAAATTCCTGCATCTTGAATACGTTGCAAAAGATCTTCAATCCCATCTGCATCTAGTGTGAATGGAATAACCAACTTGTCATTAATTTCATCATCTGTTGCAGTTCCACTTTTCTTGTGGCTGCGAATAAACTCTGCAATTTGAACGTCCAATGTTGTAATATCTTTTTGTTCTTTAGCCATTCCTACTCCATTCTTCTTTTTTGAGCGATCAAACGCTCGAGTTCCAATAAAGCTTTTTCCGCATCCCCTGTCGAGGAAGCTTCCTTCACTTTATTTCCAATTTGTTGACTTTCTTTGCGAAGAAGCTCACGATTTCGCGTTTCTTCCACTTCTTCTAATTCACCATCCGCTATCTCTTCTGGCAAATCTTCTTCTAACATCCGGTACCAGGCGTGCTGGACCCCTTCAGGTTGCTCGGACAAATCCTGAGATGTGACTTCTCCATTTTGACAGAGTAATTGGTACAAGATCTGTAACTCCGGTGTGTCAAAGACAAAATCAGGTCGCAAACGGTAATCATTGAGCACCATTGGAAAATCTTTCATCCTACTTAATAAATGATTTTCCGCCTTGATCAAGCGCGTCATCCCACGATTAGGCAGGAGATCGACTGAAAAATTCGACGTTCTTGATCGTCCACCACTTTGATCCTCCTGCCGTTGATGCAAGCGACTATTATTGACAATCTGCTCAATCTGCAAATAATCAAAGTCTGGCAATAAATCTGCCAACTTATAAATATAGGTGTTTTGCGCTGTGATGGAGCGCGTCTGGGCGATCATCGGTGCCAGCTTCTCGACAAACTCAATCTGTGCCTGCAAGTTCTCAATATACTGGGGTTTCCAGTAGTGCATCAAGAATTCAACCTTACTGATCCGCGAATTCTTCAAGAGGGAAGCTAGATCTTCTGGGGAGGTCTTTTTGAGGTACTCATCGGGATCCATCTGATCAGGGATACGGACGATCTCCAACTCCAGATCCTGCAAGACATCCAAGGCCTTAGCGGTTGCTTCAAGTCCCGCCTTATCCCCATCATAGGTCAGAATGACCTTTTTGGTAAAATGAGACAGGTGCTGGACGTGCTCTGGTGTCAAGGCTGTCCCCATAGAGGCGACTGCATTTTCAATCCCAGCTCGATAAGCCGCAATGACATCCATAAAGCCTTCCATGATATACATTTCATGTTGCTTTTTGGCGCTCGTCTTAGCTTGATCCAAATGATAAAGTTCATAACTCTTATTAAATAGACGGGTACTTCGACTATTCTTGTACTTGGCTTGATGACTGCCATCATCCGTTAGTTTCCACAGCCTACCAGAAAAAGCAATGACACGTCCACTATCATCCGTCAAAGGAAACATAATCCGATCCTGAAAGGCATCAAAAACTGTTCCAGCATCTGAGATTGTGAATAACCCCGAATCGGTAATCACTTTCTCAGAGAACTTCTCAGAGAGATTTCGATAGAGATAATTCCCTTCTGCTGGGGCTAAGCCCAATTGAAAATGTCGGATGACCTCATCCGTCAATCCACGTTCATGCAGATAATTTCGCGCTTCTTCTCCCATCTTTGTCGTCATCAGAATCGCCTGGTAGAACTTACTGGCTTCCTGATGAATCTCATAAAGTTCTTGGTTGGGATTGATAGACGTTGGTTGAGCCGGCCTTGCTTGGTACTGAAGCGCAATACCCGCTTTTTCTGCTACGATCTGGACCGCATCCATAAAAGCCACTCCACGGTATTCCTCAATAAACTTAAAGACATCTCCCGAGCGACCACATCCGAAACAATGGTAAAACTGCTTGTCTTCAACGACATTAAAAGAAGGAGTCTTTTCACCATGAAAAGGACAGAGCCCTAAAAAATTACGGCCAGCCTTGGTCAAAGAAACAACTTCTCCAATAACTTCAACAATGTTTACACTGTTTTTAATTTCTGCAATTAGCTCTTTATCAACCATAAACAGTGCCTCCATTTTACCATAGATTATCACTTTATATTTTATACTAAAAGTTAGTAAAAGTAAATTTTTTCGTACCGATTTCACACATAAAAGAAAAG
>CABSRC010000083.1 GCA_902480035.1 uncultured Streptococcus sp.
TCTTCATGATCACAGCATCCTCTATCGGATCGTGATAGTAGTTTTTCCTCCGTGCAATTTCTTCAAAATGCATTTTTTTGTATAGGCCTTGTGCCGGTTGATTGGACACGCGCACTTCTAAGAAAATCTCTTTTTGATCCGGCAACTGCGCGAGTAACTGCTGAGCTAGGCCTCGGCCCTGAAAGGCAGGCTTGACCGCAATCTGCAAGACCTCTGCTTCATAGAGAGTCTCTTGAATGGCGACAAACCCAAGGACTTGCCGCTCCTCATCCAGGGCTATGAAATAAGTACTTGATGCCTGCTCTAAATCAGCTTGGATCTGCTCCAACTTCCAGGGACTAGCTTCATAGACATCTTCCATCATAGAAAGAATAGCGGCTGCATCCTGAATTTGCCCCTTTTTGATTTCTACTTTGATCATAGACGCTTGATATAGGAGGTCGTTGTTTCCGTGTGGTCTTTGAGCCAGTTTTCCTCCGCTTCGACCCGTTTGAGATAATTGGGGACAAAATCATGGAGGCTAGCAGGCGCTTGTTTGAGGCCGAGACGTCCGATTTTCACTGCATCTGGCAGGGTTTCAGAGCAAGTAGCACTTGGCAGGCTAGAGGCAATCTGCTCCTTAAAAGCCGTGATCTCTCCGACAAAGGTGACCTGCTCACTCGATGCTGCACGCTCTAGGACTTCCTCAAATGGAAAATGCCCTTCTGGTGCGACCAGCTGATCTTCTTGGTAAAAACCCGCATAGACGTTGTTTCGACGAGCATCCATAACAGGTACTACCAAACCTTTTAGATCATCCGGCACTAGAGCTAAGAGGCTTGAGACCCCGACCAATTCAATCCCTAAAGTATGAGCCAATGTCTTTGCGGATGCGACTGCAATGCGCAGTCCAGTATAGCTCCCAGGACCTTCTGCCACCACGATGCGGTCCAAGTCCTTGGGTGTTAAGTCGATTTGTTGCATCAAAAAATCGATGACCGGCATCAAGGTGATACTATGATTTTTTTTAATGGTTAATGTTGTTTCTGCAAGTAGAGTCTCATCTTCTAAAATCGCTACAGAAAGAGCCTTACTCGAGGTATCAAATGCTAATAATTTCATTTCCTACTCCTCTTGAACTGGATTATATTATACTACAAATTCCCTTCAAATCCCAGCGAAACTCTCCCTTAAAGCGCAGGATTTTCATACACCAAACCGCTCAAAAGCTTCTCTATTATAGGTCTTTGCCCCTCTGACTTTTCTAGTCTATCTTTTACTTACAGGCGAATTTATGATATAATGATAATTAATTGTATCGAATCAGGTCCACTAGTTGCGAGTAGAAAACTCTAGTGATTGCACTCCTTCGCAGCTAACAAATGGACCGAAATAATGAAAGGAAAATTACTTCATGATTTACAAAGTTTTTTATCAGAAAACAAAAGAACGGAACCCTCGTCGTGAAACGACGCATGCACTTTATCTCGATATTGATGCACCAAATGAACGCGAAGGACGCATCCAAGCACGTCAATTGGTTGAAGCAAACACAGATTTCAACATTGAATTTATCACACCACTTTCTGAGCAACACCTTGCTTACGAGAAAGAGTCAGGTGCCTTTGAACTAACGGAGTACTAATCCATGGCCTATACCTTAAAACCTGAAGAAGTTGGTGTATTTGCCATTGGTGGACTTGGAGAAATCGGGAAAAATACCTACGGGATCGAGTACCAAGATGAAATCATCATTGTCGATGCCGGGATCAAATTTCCAGAAGACGACCTCCTTGGGATCGACTATGTGATCCCTGATTACTCTTATATCGTTGACAATATTGATCGTGTCAAAGCGGTCCTCATTACCCACGGACACGAAGACCACATCGGTGGGATTCCTTTCCTTTTGAAGCAAGCCAATGTCCCTATCTATGCTGGACCTTTAGCGCTTGCCTTGATCCGTGGAAAATTAGAAGAGCATGGCCTTCTTCGCGATGCCAAACTCTACGAAATCAACCAAAACACTGAGCTTCAATTTAAAAATCTTAAAGCAACCTTCTTCCGTACCACTCACTCTATTCCAGAACCTTTAGGGATTGTGATTCACACCCCTCAAGGAAAGATTGTCTGTACCGGAGACTTCAAATTTGACTTCACGCCCGTTGGGGAACCTGCTGACCTCCATCGTATGGCAGCTCTTGGAGAAGAAGGCGTTCTCTGTCTGCTCTCAGACTCAACCAACGCGGAAATTCCAACCTTTACCAACTCTGAAAAAGTGGTTGGCCAATCCATCATGAAGATCATCGAAGGCATCCATGGGCGCATCATCTTTGCTTCCTTTGCCTCGAATATCTTCCGTCTCCAACAGGCAGCCGAGGCCGCTGTCAAGACAGGTCGCAAGATCGTTGTCTTTGGACGCTCCATGGAAAAAGCCATCGTCAATGGAATCGAGCTTGGCTACATCAAGGTCCCTGCTGGAACCATTATCGAGCCAAATGAGATCAAAGACTATGCGGCCAATGAAATCCTGATCATGTGTACAGGAAGCCAAGGAGAGCCAATGGCAGCCCTCTCTCGGATTGCCAACGGAACGCATCGCCAAGTGCAACTCCAACCAGGAGATACCGTTATCTTCTCTTCTAGCCCGATTCCTGGAAATACAACCAGTGTGAACAAATTGATCAATACGATTTCTGAAGCGGGTGTCGATGTCATTCACGGGAAGATCAACAACATCCATACCTCTGGACACGGGGGGCAACAAGAACAAAAACTCATGCTCCGCTTGATCAAACCAAAATACTTCATGCCTGTCCATGGTGAATACCGGATGCAGAAGATCCACGCAGGACTTGCGCGTGATTGCGGAGTAGAAAAAGACAATATCTTCATCATGAGTAATGGTGATGTCCTCGCTCTTACAGCCAACTCTGCTCGTATCGCAGGAAGCTTCAATGCTCAAGACATCTATGTCGATGGAAATCGCATCGGTGAAATCGGAGCTGCTGTTCTTCGTGACCGGAGAGACCTTTCTGAAGACGGTGTCGTACTTGCTGTTGCGACTGTTGACTTCAAATCGAAGATGATTCTGGCAGGACCAGATATCTTGAGCCGTGGTTTCATCTACATGCGTGAATCAGGAGACCTGATCCGTGAAAGCCAACGCATCCTCTTCAATGCCATTCGTATCGCCTTGAAGAACAAAGATGCCAATATCCAAACCGTTAATGGTGCGATTGTCAATGCTCTTCGTCCATTCCTGTACGAAAGCACGGAACGTGAACCCATCATTATTCCAATGATTCTCACACCAGATGACGAAAATTAAAAAATAACCAGTTGAGACCACTGTTTCAACTGGTTTTATTGTTGCATTTTGAAGAGCAAAGAAGAGCTTGGAATGTTTCCCAAGCTCTTTGCTCTTGTTTCTTAATAAAGATCTAAATAGTTGTCTACTTCCCATTGAGATACGAAGGTAGCATAGCTTGCCCATTCGATTCGTTTGGCTTCAAGGAAGCTGGTGTAGATGTGCTCACCCAAGGCAGCTTTCACCACTTCGTCTTCTGTCAAGGCTTTCAAGGCATTGTGAAGGGTAGAAGGGAGATCTGTGATTCCAGCGGCCCTACGTTCTTCCGGTGTCATCACATAGATATTTTCTTCAATCGGAGCAGGTGCTTCGATTTTGTTTTCGATACCGTGAAGGCCGACTTCAAGCAAGACTGCCAAGGCTACATAAGGATTGGCCATTGGGTCTACGGAACGCAATTCCAAACGAGTTCCCATACCACGTGATGCTGGCACACGTACCAATGGGGAACGGTTGCGTCCTGCCCAAGCAATATAAACGGGTGCTTCATATCCAGGAACCAAACGTTTATAAGAATTGACAGTTGGATTTGTCACTGCTGTAAAGTTGTAGGCATGCTTGATCAAACCACCCAAGAAGTGATAAGCAGTTTCTGACAATTGCATTCCACGTGGATCTTCTGGATCAAAGAAGGCATTGTTGCCATCTTGGTCAAAGAGAGACATATTACAGTGCATACCTGATCCGGCAATTCCAAATTTAGGTTTAGCCATAAAGGTTGCGTACAAACCATGTTTACGAGCGATGGTTTTCACAACGAGTTTAAAGATTTGGATCTTGTCACAAGCGCGGAGCACTTCGTCATACTTAAAGTCGATTTCATGCTGACCAACGGCTACTTCGTGGTGACTGGCTTCTACTTCAAAGCCCATCTTGGTCAAGACATTTACAATTTCACGACGAGTGTTATCTGCAAGGTCTGTTGGAGCCAAGTCAAAATAGCCACCTTTGTCGTTTACTTCAAGAGTTGGATCTCCATTTTCGTCCAACTTGAAGAGGAAGAATTCTGGTTCTGGACCAAGGTTAAAGGATTTGAATCCAAGCTCTTCCATATGACGAAGGGCACGTTTCAAGTTGCCACGTGGATCTCCTGCAAATGGTTCTCCTTCTGTCGTATAGACATCACAGATCAAGCCAGCTACGCTACCATTTTCATCTCCCCAAGGGAAGACTGTCCATGTATCCAAATCTGGGTAAAGATACATATCTGATTCGTTGATACGGACAAATCCTTCGATAGAAGAACCATCAAACATGGCTTTGTTTGAAAGAACCTTGTCCAGTTGCTCATCGGTAGCTGGAATTTCGACGTTCTTCATCGTTCCCAAAATATCAGAGAACATCAAGCGAATAAAAGTAACATTTTTTTCTTTTACTTCACGGCGAATATCTGCAGCAGTAATTGACATTTTTGTCTCCTTAAAATAGATTACAAGCTTATGAAATGATCAACGAAATTGACCATATGGCGATGGGGAAGATGTGAAGCGACTTTGCTGAAGAATGTCACGATGAAGAGCCTTACGAATGGCTTCTTGGCTGACCACCTTGGTTTGCTCTTGCTCTTTTTCCGCATATCTCTTCTTGATATCCGCAATATTCAAACCATCTGAAATATAATCTTTGATCTCAAGCAGACGGTCCATATTGTCCAATGAATACATGCGGCGATTGCCTTCTGTTCGATCAGGAGAAATTAACCCTTGATCTTCATAATAACGAATCTGACGAGCTGTCAAGTCGGTCAACTTCATAACACTTCCGATCGGGAAGACAGCCAGTGAGCGTCGTAATTCCTTTTCCTTCATACCATTCCTCTTTCTATTCTATTATATCGAAAAAAAAATCTATGTCAAGATTAAATGTTATATAATCTTACATAGATTTTTTGTACTTCTTGAGAAAATCTCGAATGCGATCGACATCCGAATTGACCAAAATCGCAACAAAAACGCCGATAAAGGTCTCAAATATTCGGGCAAAAACATACAAGAAGGTTTCTCCGTTAGGAATCGAGAGAGTAATGATCAGCATTGCCGAAACTCCTCCGATAATTCCTGCTTTATTATTCATAGCGACATTTGTCATAATGGTTAACATAGTCGCAATTGGGACAAAAATCAGAGTTACCCAATACGCCCCATGAAAGAGCGTTTTTAAAAGGAAGAACAAAACAGCATAAAAACCTCCGATACTATTGCCCATGACACGCGAAGCCCCGAAGTGGACACTCTTATCAAAGTCTTCCCTCAAACTAAAAACAGCTGTCAAGGTCCCGATCTGAAGGCCGCGCCAGCCAAATATTCCAAAAATAAGTAGTACAATAAAAACGGCAATCCCTGTTTTAAAGGTTCTCATCCCCAAACGGAATTTGGACCAATCAAATTTGTGTCGTTTAAAGTAATCCATGGTCACCTATCTTTCTATCTCTATTATTCTACCATATTTTCAGAAAGGAGAGAACAGGTAAAAATAGAAAGAAAAGAGAGTGGGACAGAAATCGGTAATTCGTTAGAATTCGATTTCGTCGTCCCACCTCCGCACAGTTGAGTAGGGCTATAAAAGCTGATGAAATCAGCGTAGTAGAGCCCACTCAACCACTGCGTCTTGCTCGACAATGCAAAGACAATTAAGAGGCTGGGACTTTTGTCCCAGCCTCTTAATTCTCATTAGATTATTTATCTGTAAGAGCAGCCAATCCTGGAAGTTCTTTACCTTCAAGGAGTTCCATAGAAGCACCACCACCAGTAGAGATCCATGAGAATTTGTCTGCACGTCCAAGGTTGATCGCTGCGGCAGCTGAGTCACCACCACCGATGATTGATTTAACGCCTGGTTGTTTCACGATAGCGTCCATCACACCGATTGTACCAGCTTGGAAGTCAGGGTTTTCAAATACACCCATAGGACCATTCCATACAACTGTTTTCGCACCAGTCAATTCTTGGTCGAATTTAGCGATTGATTTAGGACCGATATCAAGACCAAGGAAGCCTGGATCTACTGCTTCACCTTCAGTGTCTTTCACTTCAGTGTAGTCAGCAAATGCGTTTGCTTCTTTTGAGTCAACTGGCAAGATCAATTTGCCGTTTGATTTTTCAAGAAGAGCTTTCGCCACATCCAATTTGTCTTCTTCTACAAGTGAGTTACCGATTTCGATACCTTGAGCTTTGTAGAACGTGTAAGTCATCCCACCACCGATAAGAACTTTATCAGCTTTTTCAAGCAAGTTTTCGATAACACCGATCTTGTCAGATACTTTAGATCCACCAAGGATAGCTACGAATGGACGTTCTGGAGCTTCAACTGCTTCTTTGATGTAAGCAATTTCGTTTTCAAGAAGGAATCCAGCAACGGCTTTATCAACGTTTGCAGAGATACCAACGTTAGATGCGTGTGCACGGTGAGCAGTACCGAAGGCATCGTTTACAAAGATACCATCTCCAAGTGATGCCCAGTATTTACCAAGTTCAGGATCGTTTTTAGATTCTTTCTTGCCGTCAACATCTTCGAAACGAGTGTTTTCAACCAAGAGAACTTGTCCATCTTCAAGAGCATTAACAGCTGCTTCCAATTCAGCACCACGTGTAACACCTGGGATAAATTTAACGTCTTGACCCAATTTAGCAGCCAAATCAGCAGCTACAGGAGCAAGTGATTTACCTTCTTTATCTGCTTCTTCTTTTACACGTCCAAGGTGAGAGAAGAGGATTGCACGTCCACCTTGTTCAAGGATATACTTGATAGTTGGAAGAGCTGCAGTGATACGGTTATCGTTAGTGATCACGCCATCTTTTACAGGAACGTTGAAGTCAACACGAACGAGAACTTTTTTCCCTTTCAAGTCAACGTCTTTAACAGTCAATTTTGCCATAAGATATGACTCCTTCTTTTTTTAATACATGATAATTATATCACAAAAGCTGTAAAAGAGGTAG
>CABSRC010000084.1 GCA_902480035.1 uncultured Streptococcus sp.
GAATTGTTGTCTAATTTATTCTTTTGGAGTATAATGCTCTTTGTTAGTGTCGTGAAATTATTTAACATATAAATTATTTTAACGTCAAATAAATAAGAATAAATTTATACAACTACAGAAAGGAACATATGGTACGCCAAAGACAAACAACAACCAAGTCAGACTTACGAAATGCGCTCTCAAAACTCCTCTTGCAACAACCTTTTGAAAGCATCACTATTCGACAATTAACTGAAACCGCTGGGATTAACCGCGGGACCTTCTACTTGCACTATGTCGATAAATACGACATGTTTGAGCAAATGAAAATGGACATGATGCAAGAATTGGATAGCCTCTTCGTTGAAGGAAGCCCTGTCAAGGTAAACTTTCTCAATGTGTTAACCGCTATTAAAGAGAATTATGATTTTATTTACGCATTGTCACAATCCTGTTGCTCGGACTTCCGTAAATTGGTAAGAAGTTTTACCCTTCATGCACTAGACGATACTCCCCATGCGAAAGAACACATTATTTCAGACTTTCAAGTTCCATACAAGTATGGGCTAGAAATTTTCATCGCTACGATTGAATCTGTGATTGTGACCTGGTTAGAATCCGGTGCCAAGGAAGAGCCAATCGAAATCGGGACGATCATTCTCAGCGTCTGCGACTTTGCTAGCTGGAACTAAATTCCCCAACCTTTTCCTACCTTTATGGAGAAGGTTTTTCTTTTTGGCAAATGAACAACATATAGATCACCTTGTTCAACTTGTTTGTAGAAAGCAAAAAAGCAGGACGCTAGGATCCTGCTTTTTCTCTATTTTTTCTTTGCCAACATGGTTGCAAATCGAAGTTGAATCCGATGGCCATTCTCATCTCGACGATGGAGATGGCCGGGATTTTCATTGTACTTGACCAATTCCCAATCCTTGTAATACTCCGCCAATTCTCCTTCTTTAAAGGTGAACGAGAAGGGCATCTGGCAGGGATAATCTTCTGTATCCATGGCACAGACAATAAGATTGTAGCCACCTGGATTGGTATGCTCTTGCATATTGCGGATAATCGCTGGAATTCGATCAGCCTCTAAAAACATGAGGACCACAGTTGACACGATGAAATCATAGTTTTGGGTAAGAGCTGCAGCATTAATATCATAAAGGCCCACTGGCATGTCCAGATCTTCCTCAGCGACAATACTTTGTAAGATCTCAAGTGCCAGCTCATTTTGATCCACCGCTGTTACGTCAAAGCCATGTTGGGCCAAAAAGAGGGCGTTGCGTCCTTGCCCGCATCCTAGATCCAGTGCCTTTCCAGCGGGGACAATTCCCACTGCTTCTAGCACTTCT
The DNA here is from genome assembly GCA_902480035.1 of uncultured Streptococcus sp. GTDB lineage: Bacteria > Bacillota > Bacilli > Lactobacillales > Streptococcaceae > Streptococcus. The sequence goes on from CABSRC010000084.1 coordinate 1,332, forward strand.
GAATGGACAGGGTTGGTGTTGTATTTTTTGGGGAAATAGTCTTTTGGCTCACAGTAAAATTCCAAGTACCACTCCACATCGTCAGTCGCTGCTTCCACAAGGTGCCAGGCCTGGGGTTCGGCCATGGGGTTTTCTGCTCCTGCTTCAAAGAGGTGGCTCGCGATTTCTTCCCCCTCTTCGGTCAATTCAATAAATCGTAACTGACCTTTTAAAACAGTAATCTTTCCCCAGGTTCCTACCTTGGTATTGTGCTTTCTTTGAAGAGCTTCTGGCATGGTATCCTTGGTCCAGATAGGCATGCGCTTGTAAGCGATCAATTTTTGTGTCATGCTGCTTCTCCTTTTTCTTTCACTACCCTTATCATACAGAAAAAAGCCCCTTTTTACAAGTTAGAAAAAGGAGAGCCCATCTCTAAGAAAAAAGACAGATCTGAAACAAGTTTCAAAACTGCCTTTTTCTTTAACGTGTATTGTATTGTTTCATGACCCGCGCGATGTCCCGGTTTTGTTCCCGACGCTTGATGGATTCACGCTTGTCATAATCATGTTTCCCTTTAGCGAGCCCCAAAAGCAATTTAGCATAGCCATCCTTGAGATAGACCTTCAAAGGCACCAAGGTCATTCCGGTCCCTTTGGTGTCTTGGTCCAGCTTTTGGATTTGCTTTTTATGAAGCAGGAGCTTGCGACGACGGTCTGGATCTTGATTCCAGATATTGCCTTCCTCGTAAGGGGCAATGTGGACATTGCTAAGCCAAACTTCGCCATTTTTCACTTGCGCAAAGCCATCTTTCAAGTTAATGCGTGCTGCACGGACACTTTTGATCTCTGTCCCCGTCAGCACCATCCCTGCTTCAATCGTATCCACGATGGTGTAGTCATGTCTCGCCTTTTTATTTTGCGCGACTACCTTTCCTTCGCCCTTTGCCATGTTTGGCTCCTTTCTTTGCTACTTCCTTGTAAAATGGTTTCTTCCCTTTTTTCTTTTTGGATTTAGAGGAAGAATCTTTCCGCTTGTCATCTTTTCTAGCGGTTGATCCCTTAGAAACTTTTTTATCCTTGCGTCTGCGATCCCGGCGATTGCCATCTCGGTCACGTCCTTTAGCCTTGAGGCCTTTTTCGACGACATCCCATTCACTTGGAATATAAGAGAAATCAATCTCTCCTGTCATCTTGTCAGCTCTTTCTACCTTGATCCGAATTTGCTGACCGACACGGAAGGTCACTCCTGATTTTTCTCCGCGAAGGGTTAGATCACGTTCGTTAAAATGGTAGAATTCAGGGAGATTGGTAATATGGATCAAGCCTTCAACCGTATTTGGTAACTCCACAAAGAGGCCAAATTTCACCACACTGGAAACCACAGCATCGTACTCTTCTCCAACATAGTCTTCCATGTATTCAGCCTTCTTCATGGCTTCTACTTCACGCTCCGCATCAATAGCCCGGCGTTCCCGACTAGAGGATTGGCTGGCAATGTCTGGAAGGACTTGTTCAAAGTGCTCTGCCACTTCTTGGGATTTGCCGTATTCGCGCACCATTCGATGAACCATCAGGTCCGGATAACGACGAATGGGACTGGTAAAGTGGGTATAATACTCAGCAGCAAGCCCATAGTGGCCATGGTTATGCTCTGAGTAGCGAGCCTGCTGCATCGAGCGCAACAACATCATCGAAAGGACATCTGCATAGGGTTCCCCTTCGACCTTGCGCATAATTTCTTGCAGGGCTTCTTGGCTCATCTCACTAGCCGTTCCGTAGATTTGGATTCCAAAACTGGAGGCATAATCGATAAACTTCTGTACTTTTTCTGCCTTTGGATCTTCATGGATCCGGTAGATGAACGGCAGTTCTAGTCGTGTAAAGTGCTCCGCCACTGTTTCATTGGCAATCAGCATAAAGGACTCAATCATCCGTTCGGCAATTCCTCTTTGACGAAGGACGATATCGACCGGTTTTCCTTCTTTATTGACCAGGATTTTAGCCTCATTGGTATCAAAATTAAGGGCGCCGCGACGAATCCGCATGCTTTCTAGAATGCCATGCAAGGTGGCCATTTGATGAATACTTGGGACAATTTTCTTAAAGGTTTGAGCCTTTTCTTCGTCGCCCGCTAAGATATCATTGACGTCGCTATATGTCATTCGGAAGGTTGTATTGATCACTGTTTGGGTAATGGTATGCTTGACGACCTTGCCATGAGGATCGATCTCCATGATGGCAGACTGGGTCAGGCGGTCCACATTCGGATTTAAAGAACAGATCCCATTGGAGAGACGCTCTGGCAACATGGGTACTACTCGGTCGGTCACATAGACAGAAGTCGCCCGATTTAGAGCTTCCTTGTCGAGTGCTGAACCTTCTGTAACATAATAAGAAACATCTGCGATGTGAACACCCAGCTCAAAGTTGCCGTTCTTGAGTAGCTTGATATGGACCGCATCGTCCAAGTCTTTGGCATCTGCCCCGTCGATCGTAAAGGTGATCTCCTCTCGCAGATCCAAGCGTCCCTCTAAATCCTTTTTAGACGGTGCATCTGGAACATTCTCAGCCTCTTTCAGCACTTCTTCTGGAAATTCTGAAACGATGTCCATGGATTCTAACACTTCCAAGACATCGATTCCTGGATCTGTTACATGACCGACCACATCCCGCACAGTCGCCACAAAATAATTGTGCTTGCGGCTCGGGTATTGATCAATTTCGACCTTGAGGATTTCGGTCCCTTCCAATTGGATGGCTGGCTTCTTCACATAGATCAGCTGGCTGATCTTTTGATTTTTCGAACGAATGTAGCCGGCATATTTAGGCTTTTCCTCATCCAGAACGATTTGTCCAACTACCGTTTTGATGCTATGCTCCAAGATATCAATAATCTTAGCTTCTGCTGCCGTTCCCTTGTTTCGGTCTGCTACCTTGGTAATGACGATCTCAACGGTGTCCCCATCGATGGCGTGGTTGACATCATTTCGGCCAACAAAGAGGTCCTCTTCTTCGCCTTCTAAACTGACAAAACCAAAGCCATTCTTATGGGCATGAAAGATCCCCTTGAGCGTAATGGCTTGGGCCTTCTTTTGAGCCAAACGAAGAGAGCCATCATCCTCGAATTTCAACTCATGACGTCGTTCCATCAGAGAGATGGTTTTGACCAAGTCACGGAAATCCTTAGACCCTTCTTTTCCTAGAGCTGCTGCCAGATCATTGATCTGGGCTTTGTCATGCTCTTGTAAATATTCTTTAATACTTGTTTTCATTGATTTATTTGCTGGTTATCCAGCCTCCTTTTTTCTATCTACTTGTGTCTTTGTTTTGCAAAATAAAAATAGGCAAAGACATTGTCTGAGCCTATCTTATCTACTAGAAAGTACCATTAAGATCATCGCGATCAATAACCAAAAGAAGATCATAATAGCTGTTAAACGCTGCATCACGGCTTCAAACCCGCGCGCTTTTGAACGTTCAAACAAGTCATTTGAGCTTGCGTCAAAGACGTTGCTCGATTGGTTTTTTGTTGGTTGCATAAAAATTGCGATAATAATCAATACTGATAATACTAGTAAAATAGTTGTTAATGCTCCGCTCATATTCAAAACTCCTTAAAATCCTCACTATTATACCATGAAAATCATTTTGATTCAATATGTAAGGTTACTTTTCTTTCCTTGGGACAATACTTCAAGACCTCGATCTTTTCAGGATGGGTTTTGGTATTTTTACTGGTCAAATAATTCTGACTCCCACAGCTTGTGCAGGTCAATTGAACTTTAATTCGCACGTACGTCTCTCACTTTCAAATACTTTCTAAATAAGAATAAGAGGAAAATCAAATCGGTAAAGGCCAAGAGGGCTGTGCCGTAAAAAACCCAATGATAGCCAAAATGCATGAAAATACTCGATCCCATCATTGGTCCTAACACGCCACCTAAGTAGTAAAAGAGCTGGTTGTAGCTAAAGATCCGAGAGATCCCTTCAGGAGGGGTTAAGCGATTTAACAAAGCAGAAACTCCTGGTAAAAGGGCACCAGTCCCAATCCCAAAAAGGAAGCGTAAGATTCCTAATTGCAGGGGCGTTTGCGCTTGGGCACAGAGAATATAAAGACAACCACTATAGAGAAGGGCGATTAATAAGAGCCGGTGATTCCCGATTCGGTCTCCGAGTTTTCCCATCCAACCTGAAAAGAGCATACTAGAGACTCCCATAGCCGAAACAATCATCCCCGATACAAAAATCAAGTTATCTCTTTGCCCTAAAGCTCGCACATAAAGAGGCAGGATTGGAGAAATAGATTGGGCGATCATTTGAATGGTCATACTGGTTAAAAAGAGGCCTAAGAGAATATCCTTTTGCTGAATGGACATGAGCAACTGCCAACTGGATTTTTGTTCTTCTTTTGGAATGGGCTCATAGTCTTCCTCGATGCCCCAAAAGGTTAAAAGGGACACTAGAAATAAGAAAAAACCAACCAAAAGAAAGACATTGCGCATTCCCAGATTTTCAGCAATGAGTCCCCCAATCAAAGGCCCCATCAAGGTTCCAGCTACGACACCGGTCGACAAAGTCCCCAGGGCATAGCCTGATTGGTCCTTTGATACTTGACTGGCAATCAAGGCTGTACTATTTGGGACAAAACCTGAAAAGACACCGTTGAGAAAGCGTAAAACTAAGAGCCAAAAGACGGATGGCACAAAGGCGATCCCTCCCATGGTTAGGGTCATAGCAATAGAAGCCCTGAGCATCATGGGTTTTCGACCATAGCGGTCGGCCAGGCTCCCCCAGATAGGAGACATGATCGCAGAGGTTACAGAAGAACTCGCGACGGCAATCCCAGCATAAAAAGGAACAGCCTTGCCCGTAACGCCCAACTCTTCTACAAATAGGGCCATAAACGGCACAACTAACGAAAGGCTAGCTCCGATGAAAAAGCACCCGATCCAGGCAATATAAAGATTTTTACGCCAATTGATTTCTCTTGTGATAAAATCATCTTCTTTCTAATTGTTTTAGGGCTGCATCTAATTGGGCATAGAGAGCAGTTAGATCGCCATTATTGTCTAAGAGCAGATCCGCATGGGCTCTTTTTTCATCTAGCGGCATTTGAGCAGCGATGCGTTCTTTAGCCTGCCGTTCTGATAAGTGGTTGCGTTTCATCAGGCGCTTGAACTGGGTTTCTTTTGAGACAGCTACCAACCATACAGCCTCAAACCACCCTTCATAGTGCTGCTCGATCAAGAGGGGAATATCCATAAAAAAGAGACCGGATTGAGCAGCTTGCCTGTCTCTTGCATCTGCCAAAGCCTCACGAATGAGCTGGCCTTGGACGCGATTGGACCAGTCTCGTTCACTAGGATTTGAAAAAATCCGTTGACCTAGAGCGACACGATCCAACTCTCCACTTGCGTCGAGAATCTCCCTACCAAAATGATCCACTAAGACACGGTAGAGGGCCCCTCCTGGAACTTGCAAGTCATGGACCACTCGATCAGCATCAATGACAATATAACCTTTTTCTTTCAAATAGGAGGTGACAGTGGACTTTCCTGAAGCAATCCCTCCTGTTAATCCGATGATTCTTGCCATCTAGTTCTCCTTTTGGCAGTGGGGGCAAAAATGGGTTCCGCGTCCCCCCAGCTGGATCTTCTCAATCGGTGTCCCGCAGCGCAAACAAGGTTGACCTGTTTTCCCATAGACCTGGTGCTCTTCCTGCATGGTGCCATCCTCTCCGAAGGCATTGCTATAAGAGCGAATGGTGGAGCCACCTTTTTCGACAGCCTGAGCTAATACAGCGATTGTTTCCTTTCGAATAGCTTTGGCTTCTCTAGCAGTCAAGCTTTGACCCAAACGGGCTGGATGAACCTTGGCTCGATAAAGGACCTCATCTACATAGATATTGCCCAGACCAGCCACTAATTTTTGGTCTAAAAGAGCTGATT
>CABSRC010000085.1 GCA_902480035.1 uncultured Streptococcus sp.
CGATAACAATGTTCTCATCTTTATTATATTCCGCATGAAGGATATCTGGTAGTTCTATCTTTATTTCACAACCATCCCACTCCCATGTTACCATCTGTTCACTGTAATCGATTTTCATCATCCTTCTCCTACTCTAACTCAGATAAATTCGATCTGTATTGTTTGCTCAGTCATCATGGACTGCACTTCCTCGACAAGTTTATCAATCTCGTTCTGTGTGATACGAATGTGGTTGAATGATGCCTCACAATTCTGTATACTTGACCTATATACAGTAAAACTTCCATCAATCAACAATTCTCCCTTTTGCTTTTAAAACATTACCATTTTCATAATCAAAAGTGATGATAGACCTTGGACTAGAAATTTTCATTTTCCTTCCTTTTCTTATATCCCTTTTAGACTAAACTTGCAGAGCACTCATAATCTTCTTAATTTGGTATTCCAACATGATAGAATTACCTTAAAAGACAATGTTACGTTTTCCACTATTATACCATACAAGAACTTTCCCCAAGAACCATCCTTGCATAAACCAACAAAAAAACACTGAAGATTCAGTGTTCTTTTCTATTTATGTCCCCTGCCGGAATCGAACCAGCAACTACTCCTTAGGAGGGAGTTGTTATATCCATTGAACTAAGGGGACCTATAAAAAAAGAAGCGAGATCACTCCCGCCTCCTTGTTCGTCTTAACGACGGATTTCTTTAATACGAGCTGCTTTACCTTGCAATGCACGAAGGTAATACAATTTCGCACGACGTACTTTACCGTAACGTACAACTTCAATCTTTTCTACACGTGGAGTGTGTACTGGGAATGTACGTTCAACACCGACACCGTTAGAGATTTTACGAACAGTGTACATTTCAGTGTGTCCTTGACCTTTACGAGCGATAACTACGCCTTCAAAGATCTGGATACGTTCACGAGATCCTTCGACAACTTTCGCGTGTACACGAACAGTGTCACCAGGACGGAATGCAGGGATATCAGTACGAAGTTGACCTTCAGTCAAGCTTTGGATTAATGGATTCATTTTATTCTCCTATCTTCGTCAATCTTGAGGGACCTCCCTCAGCGGATAAACTGTATTTTTGTGCTTCCATTACGCACAGAAACTATCATATCAGATAATTTCAGGTTTGTAAAGCTCTTTTCTCTACTTTTTCGCAACTTTTTGACCGGAATAAATGCTCCACTCTTTTGGTAGGCAATAGGCGATGGCACAAGCAATGACAAAGAAAGGAAGATTGGCATAGCCAAAGACTTCTCCTCCGATCAAGACCGGTGCGAGCAAGGTCGTCGTCGCACTGCCAAAGACACTGGCATAACCAATAGCGGCCACGACTAAGACTGGTAACCCTAGCATAGGAGCGAGAAAGACTCCAAGCGTAGCCCCGATCGCAAAGAGCGGTGTCACTTCTCCTCCTTGGTAACCAGCTGAAATCGTCACCACGGTAAAGAGGAGCTTCAAGATCCAGTCATAACTCTGCGCACTGCCCTGATGAAAAGCCACATCAATCAGATTGGTTCCAAGTCCACTGTATGTTCCGACCTTGGTCAGCTGGAGGGTCAAGAGGACCAAGCTAAGTCCAGCCCCTATAAGGGAAATCCGGATATAGGGATTAGGCAAGACTTGAGCGACTGCTTTCTTCAACCAAGAAAGGCTAACTGCAAAGAGTTTCCCAGCGAGTCCAAAAGCTAGGCCAAGTAGAGCGACTTTGATCAAGGTCTCTGGTGTCCAGCTCAGCGTTTCTCTTAGTGGCACAGCAAATTTCTCCAAACCAAGGGCGTGAGAGGTGAAGCTCGCCACGATCGAGGCGACGAGGGCAGGATAGAGAGCCACCAACTGCAACTCCCCAACCGTCAAGACTTCAAGGGCAAAGAAGGTTGCTGCGAGTGGCGTCTGAAAGAGCCCCGCAAAACCAGCTGCCATCCCAGTCATGAGAAAGATACGTGAAGCATCTGGAATCTTAATATGACGGGCAAAACGATGCGAAAGGGTCGCTCCGATCTGGACCGCTACGCCTTCCCGACCGACCGAACCACCAAAGAGGTGGCTCATCCAGGTCGTCAGCATGATCAAAGGCACCAAGACCAAGGGGATTTTCTCCTCACGCGCGTGTCCAACATCAAAGATCAGGCCCATCCCTTTTGAAGCCTTGCCACCAAAACGTTTGTAGAGATAAACAATGACAAGACCCGCTATGGCTAGAAAAAGAATCAAGGGCCAATGCTGGCTTCGGACATCTCCAATCAGGAGCAATCCTTGACCAAAAATCATGTCAATAGCACCGACCAAGAGACCAATGAAAAGCGCCATCCCTGTTAGGACCACATACTGTTGTGCTTTTTGCTTAATCGATAGACTAGTCACGCGCCCTCACCTCCTCTTGGAAGTCTCTCGAGCGCTTCATCATATCTTGAAACTGAGCTTGAATGGTCGCACGATACTGCTCATCCGTCACAAGAGAGCCTACTTTCTCAAGCACCTCTCTTTCCCTTCCTTGATCGAGCACAGGTAAGCCCTGCTGCTCCTTATATTCTACAATCTGACCGACACAGACCATCCGTCTTTCCAGCAAGGCTACAAGCTCTTGATCGATCTGGTCAATGTCCTTACGAATCTGATCTAAATCCATGCGTCTCCTCTTTATTTTTGGATATAAATCGAGGTTGTAATCCATCGATCCAGCCTCTTTGTCATTAATTTGCTTTTGCTACGAGTTCTTCTGCAAAGGATTCTAATTTTTCAATGTCTTCGTCTTCTGCAGACAAATCAACTTTGACACACTCAGAACCTTTTTCAGCACCCGTCGCAGCGAAGCAACGGTCAAAATCATCAACTGCTTTACAGAATTCATCGTAGAAGGTATCACCTGATCCTACCACACCGTAAAGTTTGCCTTTGAGATCAAGGCCTGCCAAATCTTCGTAGAAATCTTGGATCTCATCTGGAAGTTCTCCATCACCGTATGTATAAGTCGCTACCACTGCGATATCCGCATCAAGGAAGTCCTCCGCATCCACAGTTGTACACTCATCCACATCTACTTCGACACCAAGATCACGGAATTTGTCCGCTACGATATCAGCAATTTCTTCAGTATTTCCAGTCATACTAGCAAAAACAATCTTCGCTACAGTCATAATTTCCTCCCAAAAGCTATTTCCCGTATTATACCACTTTTTCAAGCATTTTGCACGAAACCTTTCCCGATAAGGTGAAAGAAGGGACACGTTTCAAGAATTAGGACCGATTCAACCTAATCGCCCTTGTTTTCCTCTATTGATGGATTTATTCTATCCATCCCTTCCTTCCGCTTCGTGTTCTTCTTCAATATCTTTAATACGCTGGATTTCTTCATCTAGTTTTTTATTAAATTCAGATTCAGTTTGATAGGGATATGAAAAACGGCTCCAGGTATACCACTTCAACCCATCTTTCCCTTTAAAATACCATTCAAGTTTGATCGGTAAATAATTTTGATTATAGGTGATCCGAACTTTGGAAAATTGGTCAGTTTTTTCTAAAACTCTAGCCTCAAATGCAGGTGTCTTTTCCTCTTTTACTAGTGATTTTGTGATTAGAGATTTCGGATCTCGCTCAATGATAAAGTTTGATTGTTCGATCTCATCTTTTGAAACCTTTAAATTCAGAATTGCGGAAGTAATATTTCGGTATAAGTCTCTATGATACCTATCGGATGGTTTTTCGTCCGAATAACTGCCATATTTTTTCCCATTTTTTACTACTACTTGAGTTATACTATAAGAATTATTGCTCCTCAAATCATAGCCATTCTCAAAATTAAATCGATAAGAATTTTCATATTCTGCACTATCCACAACAATAAAACGTTGTTTTTCTAGTATCGATTTTGAATCTTCTTTAATCTTACCTCTTTGAACAACTATGAAAATTCCAGCAACAACTACAAGAATCAAAACAACTAGAAAGACTTTCGAACTGAATCGTCTCTTTTTAATTTCTTTCATCATATTTATCCATTCTACCAAAATATTGAACTTCTGTAAAACCGCTTCCATAGCTCCTAATTAGTGATAAATGCTTGCTGGATGGGCCTTTCTTATGTTAAAATTGACAGAGAAAATGAGGTAATGTATGAACGTAATGAATGAAATTCTTGAAAAAATTCAAGCTTATGACACGATTATTATCCACCGTCATCAAAATCCGGATCCGGATGCGATTGGTAGCCAGGTGGGCTTGCGGGATCTCCTGCGTGCGCACTTCCCTCAAAAGCGGGTCTTGGCAACTGGCTATGATGAACCGACCTTGACTTGGCTTGCTGAGATGGATGAGGTCAAGGATGAGGATTATGAGGGGGCTTTAGTGATTGTCTGTGATACGGCCAATACTCCCCGAATCGATGACAAACGCTATATGACTGGTGATTTCCTGATCAAGATCGACCACCATCCAAATGACGATGCATATGGCGATCTGCTCTGGGTTGATACAGACTCAAGCTCTACCAGTGAGCTGATTGCACTTTTTGCTAAAGAATTGGATCTCGAACTCCCGGTTAGTGCTGCGCGTCTCCTCTATGCTGGGATTGTTGGCGATACAGGTCGCTTCCTTTATCCTGCTACTTCGACTCGGACTTTTGAGATCGCTGCAACTCTTCGAAGCATTCCCTTTGATTTTACAGCACTTGCTCGTCAGATGGATACGATCAATCTCAAAACTGCTAAGCTTCAAGGCTATGTCTATGACCATCTTGAGATCGATGAACATGGTGCTGCGCGTGTTACCTTGACACAAGAGCTCTTGAAAAAATTCGATCTACGTGATTCCGAGACTGCTGCCATTGTTGGGGCTCCTGGACGCATTGATACCGTGTCTGTTTGGGCTATTTTTGTCGAGCAGGCAGACGGTCACTTCCGTGTCCGGATGCGCAGCAAACGAAAGGTGATCAACGAAATTGCCAAACGTCATAATGGTGGTGGCCATCCACTAGCGAGTGGAGCTAACTCCTACTCCCTTGAAGAAAATGACCAAATCTACCAAGAGTTACAAGAAGTAGCTCGCACAAACGAAGGCTGAGAACCGATTCTCAGCCTTTTTATCTTGGTCATGGGGTTTTCATTTGATCTTTCTTATGGTAAAATAAAGCTAATAAAATTTTTAAGGAGACTTTTTATGGAAAAAAATCGTTTGTTTATCATTATCTCTGCTGCGGTAGCGATTCTTAGCTCTTTCTTGCCATGGGCAAGCCTGAATGCTGGTGCCTTTGGTTCATACAGCTGGAATGGCCTTCGCGGAGATGGATGGTTCGTTATTATCTTCGCAGTCGTTGCGATTGTCCTTGCTTGCTTGAACGATGTAAAATCTTCACTACCAAAAGGTTTTGCAATTGGTGTTATCGTAGCAGGAGCTCTCTCAACTATCGTAACATTGATCGATGTCTTCGGTGTGAACAAGTACGCTGTTGACTTCAATGGTTATGGCGTTTCAATTGGCTTTGGTTTGATCCTTGCTTTAATCGCATCAATCGCTATTGTTGTAACTGGTCTCTTGGCGATGTCAGGTGGTAAAATCACAAAAGGAACATTCGAAGAACTTGCTGAATCTGGTAAAGGATTTGCCCAATCTGTTGGACGCGTGACAACTTCTACTGTAAAAACTGCTGTAGATGAAATCAAAAAAGAAACACACGAACACACTGAAGGACAAGCTGATCAACCAGTTGAAGCACCAAAAGATCCAAATCAATCTGAACAATAATAATATTAGATTCACCTTGGCTTAGCCAGGGTGATTTTTTTGATCATTATTTTAAATAAAATTAGTGAAAATACTTGTCAAGATCCTGGAAATTTGGTAAACTAGCTTAGTAACAATCTATGGCTCGGAAAGAGACCATGGCAGAAAGGAAATATTGCAAAATGAAAAAAGATATCCATCCAGAATATCGCCCCGTTGTCTTCATGGACACTACTACTGGTTACAAGTTCCTCAGCGGTTCAACTAAGTACTCTAGCGAAACAGTTGAATTCGAAGGTGAAACTTACCCATTGATCCGTGTTGAAATTTCATCAGACTCACACCCATTCTACACTGGACGTCAAAAGTTCACTCAAGCAGATGGACGTGTGGATCGTTTCAACAAAAAATACGGTCTCAAATAAGAACCAACACAGAACCACTTCCCTTTCGGGAGTGGTTTTTTTGATCTCCGTTTCTTTTATTGTGAACGCACAAAATAAGAGGTTAGGATGTTGATCCCAACCTCTTTTTTCATCTTAATGGAACTGCATTCCACCATCTACGATAATGGTTTGTCCTGTGATGTAGTTTGAATCTGGTCCAGCAAGGAAGCTAACCGCTGCTGCTACATCTTCTGGTTCTGAAAGACGTTTCAAAGTGATATCTTTAGCGAATGTTTGCATACCCCATTCGTCATCTTTACCTGCGTTCTTACCAACTTCATGAGCAATATCAAACATCATTGGAGTCTTCACGATACCTGGTGCATAAGCATTGACAGTGATTCCTGAATCCGCTAAGTCACGCGCCAAAGTCTGTGTGATACCACGAACTGCAAATTTAGTACCACCATAAACAGTCAAGTTAGGGTTACCTACAACCCCTGCTTGTGAAGTTGCATTGATGATTTTTCCGCCATGGCCAAGCGCTTTGAATTGAGCTTGTGCAGCTTGAGCACCCCAAATCACGCCACCAACGTTAATAGCAAATGTACGCGTAAATTGTTCTTCTGTAATTGTATCAAGTGGTGTAGTTGGCGCAACACCTGCATTGTTCACGACAACATTCAAATCTCCAAAATGGTCAACAACTTTTTGGAAAGCTGCAGCTACTTCTGCTTGTTTGGATACATCAGCAACGACCGCAAAAGCATTTTCTGCGGACAACTCAGCAACTGCTTTTTCAGCTGTTTCAGCATTGTAGTCCAATACTCCGACCTTGAAGCCATCTTGCACCAAACGTTTTGCGATTGCAAAACCGATTCCTTGACCAGCACCTGTGACAATAGCTACTTTAGACATATGATTCCTCCTTGGTATCAACGATACCAGCAAACGTTCCTATCAGAACAGCAAGGGTTGACAACTAGTTTTGATGGGGTCTATTATAAATATCCGACAAAACTATGCTAACAGTATACTCCTTTGTGAAAAAAGTGTCAAACTCTGGCCTGTTATTTTTTAAAAAAAGTTCATTTATATGATATTTTTATTTAGTGATAAGTGAAATAGAATATGG
>CABSRC010000086.1 GCA_902480035.1 uncultured Streptococcus sp.
TAAACAAGAAGACTAACAGCGTCAGCTGTTTTTCTTTTGCCCTAAAATTTTGTGAAAAAACTTTTTAAACCTACTAGTTATTGGTAACAAAATGTGGTATGCTAAGGGGTAGAGAAACTTCAAGAAATGATTCAGTTTTGGGGGTGAGTTTAATGGGAAAGAAATTAGGAAAATCGGTTTTCACGACGGGAGTTGCTGCGACAACGGTCCTATCTGGAATGTTTCATCATAAGGCAAATGCTGAAGAGGTCAAACAAAATGAAAATCCAGAAACCAATAGTACGGAAGTAGTCGAAAAACCAATTACAGTTGATGAGTTGAAGCAAATAACTGCTCAAAAAGGGCAAGTGGTGAAAGATGTCCACTACCAAGAGCAAAAAGTGATCGATGCTCAGACGGATGTCAGGGCGGCTGGTCAAGAGTTGGAAGAAAAGAAAGCTGAAGTGACGGAGGCAGAAAACCTCATCGCAACGACTTCAAATGCACAAGTTCAGAACGCAGAAAATGATGTCAAGGTGGCGCAAGCCTATGTGACCATCGAAGAAAATAAGGTTCGAGAAGCAGAAGCTGCACATGACCAAGTCGTAGAGGCTGTTCGTCAACAAGAAAACCAGGTCACAGCTCAAGAATCTTTGGTTGACGTAGCACAAAATGAATTAAATCAAGCCAAAGCACCGATTTCAAATGATGAGAATGTGCTAAACCAGGCCTTGTTGGAGCAAAGCCAAGTCGAGCAAAGTATTCGAGAATCTCAGAGTTATCTCGCGACCTTGCAAGCGAGTCAGCAGAATGGGGCTGACACAGTCGCTCAAATTGAGAGTGATATTCAACTCGCCCAAACGCGACTCACAGACTTAAAGGCGGTCATTGCGACAAAAGAAGCGGAGTTGGCAGCCTTGGAACAAGCAGCGGCTAATAGCCCAGTTCAACTGAGCCAAGCAACCTACGAAGGCTACTTGCAACACTTGGCTGACAATGGCAATGAAGCTGCAGCAAGCGCTTTAGCCCTCTACAAGCGTGGTCGTGAAGAAGACGGCTTAACAGTTGGAGAGTCTGGATCCTTGCAAGCCAACCTTCGGGCTCTTGAAATCGCAGATGCCATTAATAGCTATCGTCGCAATGCAGGTTTGCCTGAATTGGAGCTGGATCCTTATTCCCTTCCTGCCAGTCAAGTTCAGTTGGAATACTTCAAAAAAGCCAACTGGCATATGTTTAAGTATTTGCCAAACGAAAACATCGCCTATGGCTTCTCGCCTGCTGGTGCAGTAGACTTTTGGTACAATGAAAAAGCGGCTTACCAAGAAGTGGCGGGTCAATATGGTTTACCAACAGACGAAACACAAATCGATGCCAACGACATCTATATGAAGATTGGGGCTGAGGCCTTTGCTAAGGTTGGTCATTACCTCCAAATGGTGGACAACAAAGCAACGGCTTTATCAGTGGCTTATGACCCAAGTAATGCCATGTCAGAAGCAGCTTTCTTACATAACCCGGTCAATTCAGCAGTGTCAACCAATGCGCTTGCTTACCAATTGCGTCAGGGAGCTGGTGCTACAACGACAAGATCAGATGTGAAAGCAAAATCTGATGAAGTCGCTAACCTCAAGTTGGACAAGGCCAATCAAGAGTCCCAAATCATTATCTTGCAAGGCAAATTAGAAGATGCCCGCCATGCTAATTCGAATGTGGCAGTAGAGATGGCCAATGTCCAAAAGACCATCCAAAATTACAAAATTCTTCTTGTCAGCAAGGATCATGCAGTTGAAAAAGCAAAAGCGACTCTTGATGTATCTCGAGGTCGGATTGAAGCAGCCATCCAACCAAAAGAAGCAGCGCTTCAAAAAGCGAAAGATTTGTTAGCAGCTGCGCGTGAGAAATTAGATCTTTTAAAAGCAGAAGAAGCAGAAAAAGCCCAAGTCGTTCAAGAAGCGCATGAGGGCTTGAAGGCAGCGCAAGAACGCTTGGTTGCTGCTGAAAAACGTCTTTCTGACTTTAAAAATGCTCCAGAATTATTGGTCAAAGCCCAATCAGTTTTATCAGCTGCGGTGGCTAATTTAGAAAATAAAAAAGAAAAATTAGAAGCCGAATTCACTACTCTTCAATCTTATCACAGTGTCGTGGAACTGTTGAATTCTCAATATGAAGATCTAGCGTCACGAATGGATCCAGCTATTTTAGAAGCAGCAGATATGCCAATGGATATCCGCTCAAGCAATCCAACCACTTTTTCGGATAGACCAACAGTTCTTCCAACAGGTACCAATAGTCCGCAAGTGCAAGCACCAAAAGCTACTCCAGCTCCAAAACAAGAAGCCAAAGTAGAAGAAATCAAACCCAAAAAAGAAAACAGCCAAGCTGTGGCAAGTGCAGATTCTTCCAAATATGCAGCAGCAACAACAGGTGTAGTCGTTGGACTACTTGCCGGATTGTTTGGTTTCAAGAAAAAGAAACAATCTTCAAATAATGATTAAGACATACTGAGAATAGAGTGGATACTTAGACACTTTATTGCTTAAAATCTTTAAAGGAAATTTATGAGGGTGGGACAAGAACTCGCTTAACAAACGAGTTCTTTCCTGCTCTTTTTTTGTATACTTTTAGAATATTTGAAAGAAAATGACAGAAAATGATAAAAAGTGTTGACATTTTTTGGAGATGGAGTATAATAGTCCTTGTAATCGATTGCAAAAGGAGGAGAAATGCTTAAGTCTGAACGAAAACAATTCATCCTCGAGAAGGTACTGAAGGAAAAATTTGTTTCCTTAGAAACCCTTGTACAAGAGCTAGGGACGTCTGAATCAACGGTTCGACGTGACTTGGATGAATTAGAAGCTGAAAGTAAACTTCGCCGGGTTCACGGCGGTGCGGAAAGCCTGCATTTTCTTCAAGAGGAAGAAAGCAATAAAGAAAAATCTATCAAAAACATTCAAGTTAAGTCAAAGATCGCGGTAAAAGCGGCGGAATTGATCAAAGATCATGATGTGATCTTTATCGATGCCGGGACGACCAATGAACTTTTGGTACAAGAAATTGTCAATCCAACGGTAACTGTGGTGACCAACTCGATTCACCATGCGACCAAGTTGGTCGAGCGAAATGTTCCAACGGTCATCATCGGTGGGAAGGTAAAATCTTCTACAGATGCTAGTATCGGAGGGATCGCGCTCAATCAGATCGGTCAGTTGAATTTTGACAAGGCCTTTCTTGGAATGAATGGAATCGATGATGAATTTTACAGCACTCCAGACCTGGAAGAAGGATCTGTCAAGCGTGCGATTATCGAAAATGCGAAAAAGACCTATATCCTAGCGGATGATTCGAAAATTGGGGTGACATCCTTTGTCAAAGTGGCTCCTATCAAGCGAGCTATGATTATCACCAATCAATGTGAACCGCAACGATTAAAGGTTTTAAAAGAAAAAACGGAGGTTATAGAAGTTTGATTTATACAGTAACACTGAATCCAGCAATTGACTATATTGTCCGTCTCGATCATGTAGAGACCGGAGCGGTCAATCGAATGGCTTCGGAAGATAAATTCGCCGGTGGTAAGGGAATCAATGTCAGTCGTGTCTTGAAACGTCTCGATATCGAGAACACAGCGACGGGATTTATCGGTGGTTTCACAGGACGCTTCATTGAGGACGTACTGACTAGCGAAGCTATTTCAACCAACTTTGTGACAGTGGACCAAGATACACGGATCAATGTCAAGATCAAAGCTGATGAGGAAACAGAGATCAATGGGAATGGCCCAGAAGTGACGGAAGCTCAGCTGCAAGAATTGCTCAACATCTTATCGAGCTTAACAGCAGATGATGTAGTAGTCTTTGCAGGGTCTGCCCCATCTTCACTTGGGAATGCCGTTTACAAACAATTGATCGCAGCAACACGTGCGACAGGTGCGCAAGTCGTTTGCGACTTTGAAGGGCAAACCTTGATTGATTCCTTGGAGTTCAATCCCCAGTTGGTCAAACCAAACAACCATGAGTTGGGAGATATTTTTGGCGTTACCTTGACGGAATTGCCAGAAATTGAACGCTACGCTAAAGAAATCTTGGCCAAAGGTGCACAAAACGTCATTATTTCCATGGCGGGTGATGGTGCTCTCCTTGTCAGTCCAAGCGGCACTTACTTCGCAAAACCAATCAAGGGTCAAGTGAAGAACTCTGTCGGGGCTGGAGATTCCATGGTGGCTGGCTTCACTGGGAAGCTCGCAACGACAGGAGACGTCATCGAAGCCTTCAAATGGGGAGTGGCTTGTGGCACAGCGACCACCTTCTCAGATGATTTGGCGACAGCGGACTATATTAAAGAAACTTATGAAAAAGTAGAGGTAGAAAAACTATGAAAATTCAAGACGTTTTAAATAAAAACGTGATGTTGTTTGACCTTCAAGCAACAGATAAAGAAGGCGTGATCAATGAGATGATCCAATCGCTCGTTGACAATGGTGTGGTGACAGATTTTGAAACTTTCAAAGCTGGGATTATGAACCGTGAAGCACAAACTTCAACTGGTTTGGGTGACGGAATTGCCATGCCACACAGCAAAAATGAAGCAGTCAAAGAAGCAACGGTCTTGTTTGCAAAATCAAACAAGGGTGTGGATTACGCATCTCTTGATGGTCAACCAACAGACTTGTTCTTCATGATTGCAGCTCCAGAAGGAGCAAACGATACTCACTTGGCAGCCCTTGCTGAATTGTCTAAGTACTTGATGAAACCAGGATTTGCGGACAAACTTCGCCAAGCAAGCACTCCTGATCAAGTCATTGCAGCCTTTGATGCAGAAGAGCAAGAAGCTGCCGCTGAAGAAGCGAAAAAAGCAGAAACGGTCAAAGAAGCAGCTTCATCTGACAAACCTCTCATCGTTGCCGTTACAGCATGTACAACAGGGATCGCCCACACTTATATGGCAGAAGAAGCCCTCATCAAAAAAGGGGAAGAAATGGGTGTCACAGTCCGCGTTGAAACCAACGGGGCATCTGGTGTCGGCAATCGCTTGACTGCTGAAGAAATCGCCAAAGCTGAAGGGGTCATCATTGCAGCAGATAAAGCAGTTGAAACCGCTCGTTTCGATGGCAAAAAATTGATCTCTAAACCAGTCGCAGCCGGTATCCGTCAGACAGAAGAATTGATCCAAACCATCTTGGATGGCAAAGCAGAAGTCTTCCACGCTGAAAATGCTGCACAAGCTAGCGCAAGCCAAGAAAAATTAAGCTTGGGTGGAGCCTTCTACAAACACTTGATGAGTGGGGTTTCTCAAATGCTTCCATTCGTTATCGGTGGTGGTATCTTGATCGCCCTTGCCTTCTTGATTGACCAAATCCTTGGTGTGCCAACTGACCTTGAGTCTTTGAAACAACTGGGTTCTTATAACCAGCCTGCTGCTTACTTCATGACTGCTGGTAAAGCTGCCTTTGGTTTCATGTTACCAATTCTTGCAGGATTTATTGGATTCTCTATTGCAGAAAAACCAGGTTTGGTTGCTGGTTTTGTAGCAGGTGCTATTGCTGACAGCGGTGCTGCCCTCGGAAATGTTGCATACGGAGCTACTAAAGCAACTATTCCTGCCGCACAAAGTTCCGGTTTCCTTGGAGCCTTGGTTGGTGGTTTCCTTGCAGGTGGAGTGATTCTTGTTCTTCGTAAAGTTCTTGCAGGTCTTCCACGTACACTCGACGGTATCCGTTCAATCTTACTCTTGCCATTGCTTGGTGTTGGATTTACCGCAGCAATTATGTTTGTATTGAACATTCCAATGTCAGCTATTAACACTGGAATGAATACTTTCCTTACAAATCTTGGAGGAAGTTCAGCAGTTCTTCTTGGTCTTCTTGTCGGTGGTATGATGGCTGTCGATATGGGTGGACCAGTTAATAAAGCTGCTTATGTATTTGGTACAGGTACTTTGACAGCTTCAGCTCTTTCTGGTGGTGGTTCTACTGTTATGGCGGCAGTTATGGCAGCTGGTATGGTTCCTCCATTGGCAGTATTCGTGGCAACAGTTTTGTTCAAAGATAAATTCACACAAGAAGAACGCGATTCTGGTTTGACAAACATTATCATGGGTCTTTCCTTCATCACAGAAGGTGCCATTCCATTCGGTGCAGCTGACCCAGCTCGTGCCATCCCTAGCTTCATTGCAGGTTCAGCATTGACAGGTGCCCTTGTTGGTTTTGCAGGCTTGAAACTCATGGCTCCTCACGGAGGTATCTTCGTTATCGCCCTTACATCAAATCCACTTCTTTACATCTTGTTCGTATTGATCGGTGCAGTCGTAAGTGGTATCTTATTCGGATTGCTTCGCAAACCTAAAAACTAAACATGACTAAAAGAGGCTGGGCAAAAATCGTCCAGCCTTTGAAGTCTTATAAAAATAAATATATGACGCAGTGGTTGATTGGCATCTTTGTTCACTTTATAAGCTCCAAAGATGACCTAATCAACTGTGCGGGGGTGGGAAGATTGAAAAGGTTTGGGGAACCTTTTCAACTTTTTTATTTTACGGAGTTCTTTCCCACTCACTTTTTTATTGCTAAAAACACCAACTAGTGATGAAGTTGCTTATCTCTATAGATTTCGATATGATAGTAGAAAGCATTTTTCTTGGAGGATCAATGAGAAAAAAGAAGAAAGTTCTCATATTGGGATTTACAGCAATTGCGTTATCAGGAGTGGCCATTATCGGTTCTCAATATCCAAACTTGTTTTCAATTAATAGTCATCAAGTAAAGCAAGCCAGTCCCAAGGAACAACAGTTAGAAGATGTAAAAAAGCATGCAAAAGAAATTGAAGATTTTGTAAAATCGTTAAGTCCTAAAGTTGAATCTGTCCAGATTGCTTGGGATGAAACACAATGGGAAGAAGTAGGAAATGGTACTCCTCAGAGCGGCGGTCAAGTTCTTCGAGTTTTTGGAGGCTTTAATCATATCCAAAATTCAAGTTGGAGTGTTTTGGTCTATTTAAAAGACGGTAAAAATGGCGAGAAAGATTTAATCGAAGGTTTTGGTAGCGGTAGTCCACTTCGTGTAGAAGGAAAACTTTTTGACGAGTAGCCTTCTAAAAATTTTTAGCAATTTATTAGATTTATAATAGAGATGGAAAAAAGATAAATGA
>CABSRC010000087.1 GCA_902480035.1 uncultured Streptococcus sp.
TCAGGATATACTATCATCAATCCTAAATAACTTTTTTCATTTTCATAATCTCCCAAGAGGCGGTCCAAGTGGCCGCCTTTTTTATGTCCAAATTTGGATACACACCCATATCTCCGAACAAATATGTTATAATGGTTATGTATAATTCGTGAAAATTGCTAATTTTTCCGAATGATTGTCGTTAACGGGCATTTGCCCCTAGTCTTATTTGATATTGAGGTATCTTTCAAATGAAACTTTTGGTTGTTGGTTCTGGTGGTCGTGAACATGCGATTGCCAAGAAATTATTGGAGTCTAAGGACGTTGAGCAGGTTTTTGTGGCTCCTGGTAATGACGGGATGCGATTAGATGGTCTAGATTTGATCAATATCGGAATTTCCGAACATTCTAAGCTGATTGACTTCGCAAAAGCGAACGATATTGCTTGGACCTTTATCGGTCCAGATGATGCCCTTGCAGCTGGTATCGTGGATGATTTCAATGCAGCTGGTCTCAAAGCCTTTGGTCCGACCAAGGCTGCGGCTGAGCTGGAGTGGTCCAAGGATTTTGCTAAGGAAATCATGGTCAAATACGACGTTCCGACAGCAGCCTATGGAACCTTTTCAGATTTCGAGGAAGCCAAGGCCTACATCGAAGAAAAAGGTGCTCCAATTGTCGTCAAGGCAGACGGTTTGGCCCTTGGGAAAGGTGTCGTTGTTGCGGAGACGGTTGAGCAAGCCGTCGAAGCCGCTCATGAGATGCTGTTGGACAATAAATTCGGGGATTCAGGTGCGCGTGTGGTCATCGAGGAATTCCTTGACGGAGAAGAGTTCTCTCTCTTTGCCTTTGTCAATGGGGATAAGTTCTACATCATGCCAACAGCGCAGGACCACAAACGTGCTTATGATGGCGACAAGGGTCCGAACACTGGTGGGATGGGTGCCTATGCGCCAGTTCCCCACTTGCCACAGAGCGTGGTTGACACAGCGGTTGACACCATTGTCAAGCCAGTTCTTGAAGGCATGATTAAAGAAGGACGTCCCTACCTTGGTGTCCTTTACGCGGGTCTTATCTTGACAGCTGATGGACCGAAAGTCATCGAGTTCAACTCACGCTTTGGCGATCCTGAAACGCAAATCATCTTGCCTCGTTTGACATCTGACTTTGAACAAAACATCACTGACATTTTGGATGGCAAAGAGCCAGCTATCACTTGGACGGACAATGGTGTGACACTAGGCGTGGTTGTAGCCTCAAACGGCTATCCACTCGCTTATGATAAGGGTGTCAAGCTTCCAGCCAAGACAGATGGTGACATCATCACTTACTATGCTGGTGCCAAATTCGCTGAAAATGGCCAAGACCTCCTCTCAAACGGTGGACGTGTCTACATGCTGGTTACCACAGCAGACACCGTCAAAGACGGCCAAAACATTATCTACAACGAACTCGACAAACAAAACACAGAAGGCCTCTTCTATCGTACGGATATCGGTAGCAAGGCGAATAAATAAAACTCTTTGAAAATCTTCGATTGACTGTGTTAAAGCTCCTTGATGAACTTTAGTTCTATCTTCGTCGCTTTGCCTTGTCACTCTATGATTTTCTTCGAGTTTTCGAATATCAATGCTATATTAGGCGATGAAGTCGCCAAACACGTTAATGGTCGCCGTGGTGAAAAGACCAGAACAGCATCTGTTCTGGTCGGGGGAAACTTTGAGACCTTAGGCTCAAAGTTTAGGAATGAAACCGAAGGTTTGCTTCCGTCCCCACCACCTAAGAACATTATCAAAAAAAGAAAAAGGATTAAAAATGAAACCAGTAATTTCCATCATCATGGGCTCAAAATCCGACTGGGCAACCATGCAAAAAGCTGCTGAAGTCCTCGACAACTTCGGCGTCGCTTACGAAAAGAAAGTTGTTTCCGCACACCGTACACCAGACCTCATGTTCAAACATGCGGAAGAAGCACGTAGCCGTGGCATCAAGGTCATCATCGCGGGTGCAGGTGGTGCAGCTCACTTGCCAGGGATGGTTGCTGCTAAAACAACCCTTCCAGTTATTGGCGTACCCGTCAAATCACGTGCTCTTAGCGGTGTAGATTCTCTCTATTCCATCGTTCAGATGCCAGGTGGGGTACCTGTTGCAACTATGGCGATTGGTGAAGCTGGAGCGACTAACGCGGCCCTCTTTGCACTTCGTCTTCTTTCAGTAGAGGACCAGGCTATTGCGACAGCTTTGGCAGATTTCGCAGAAGAACAGGGAAAAATCGCAGAGGAGTCTACAAATGAGCTCAACTAAAACCATTGGGATCATCGGTGGTGGCCAGCTCGGTCAGATGATGGCGATCTCAGCTATCTACATGGGACACAAGGTTATCGCCTTGGATCCAGCAGCTGATTGCCCGGCCTCTCGTGTGGCGGAAATCATCGTGGCCCCTTACGACGACGTAGATGCTCTTCGTCAGTTGGCGGATCGCTGTGATGTTCTCACTTATGAATTTGAAAATGTGGATGCTGACGGTTTGGATGCTGTTATCAAAGATGGTCAGCTTCCACAAGGGACAGACCTACTCCGCATCTCTCAAAATCGAATCTTTGAGAAGGACTTTCTTTCTAACAAGGCCCAAGTCACTGTAGCACCATACAAGGTCGTGACCTCAAGCCAGGATTTGGCAGATATCGACCTGTCGAAAAACTATGTCCTCAAGACGGCGACCGGTGGTTATGATGGCCATGGTCAAAAGGTTATTCGTTCAGAAGCAGATTTGGAAGAAGCCTATGCGTTAGCTGATTCAGCAGACTGCGTTTTAGAAGAGTTTGTCAACTTCGACCTTGAAATTTCTGTCATCGTATCTGGAAATGGCAAGGATGTGACAGTCTTCCCCGTTCAGGAAAATATCCACCGCAACAACATTCTTTCAAAAACCATTGTGCCTGCTCGCATTTCTGACAGTCTAGCTGAAAAAGCCAAAGCCATGGCCGTGCGAATCGCTGAACAACTGAACCTCTCTGGTACACTTTGTGTAGAAATGTTTGCGACCGCTGATGATATTATTGTCAACGAAATCGCACCACGCCCACACAATTCTGGCCACTACTCAATCGAAGCTTGCGACTTTTCACAGTTTGATACGCATATCCTGGGCGTTCTCGGAGCGCCACTTCCAGCAATCCACCTCCATGCGCCAGCTGCCATGCTCAATGTCCTCGGCCAACACGTCGAGGCTGCTGAAACATATGTCACAGAAAATCCAAGCGCTCACCTCCACTTATATGGTAAACTAGAAGCAAAGCACAACCGCAAGATGGGACATGTGACTTTGTTTAGTGATGAACCAGATAATGTGGTTGAATTTGGGAAAGGGATTGATTTTTAAAATGGTAGAAGAATTCGATGATGTATTCGATGATGACATTACTACTCTAACATTTACTTATGCGGACGATGTAGAGATTCCAGAAATTCCTGATACAGAAGGGATTCATGTTGTAGAGATAACAAATAATCGACTAGTTATAAAGCATATCCTCGATGATGATGAGGTCTATGATTATATAAAGAGTTGTGGATTAACAAGTCGCCCTATAAAACTTTCGATTGAATTTTGTGTTTACGAAGATTCTGAGGAAGAATAGTCTTTAAATTGAATGTGGGAAATATATGATTCAACTCATCGTCAACGCATTGTTAAACAAGAGAAGCAGATAACTACTGCTGGAAAGGAATTGATTTTTAAGTGAAAATAGCGATTCTAGGACTTGGAGTCATCGGGACCACTTATGCCTACGCCTTTCAAAAAGCAGGCCATCAAGTGGAACACGTACTGAGAGATAGTAAGAAAAGTACAGCTCCGAAGGAGTTGTCGGTTGATCTACTAGATGGTCGCTATCATTCCAAAGGTGAAAACAAACACGACACCTATGAGGTTCATGTGGCAGAAGCTGATTCAGAATATGATTTTATTTTTCTGAGTGTGCGTCATGGGCTTATCAAAGAAGCTGTGGAGACCTTGCGAAAAAATAATATCAAAGGTACCCTTGTTTTCTTCTGTAATTTCTGGGATACTCGAGAAGAGGTCCTAGAGTGGGCAGGGGATTACGACTATATTTTGGCCTTTCCGACAGCGGGTGGTCACATGCAGGAGAACCATTTGGATGGTGTTTTGTTCGACCATTTAATGTTAGAGGGAGAGCAAAAAGCACATATTTCTAACTATGCTGATCTGACGGATTTACTGACTTCTGCAGATTTGAAGAGGGAAGTACCTCATGATATGGTCGAGTGGATTTGGATTCATATGGCGATTAACGCAGGTGTCACTTCGACAGCTGCTCGTTCGGGAAATCTGGAAAACCCAGAAGAATTGGCTCTGAACTTGATGAATAGTTCTTCAGAATTGTCATTGGCCATCAAGGCCATTCGAGAAGCTTTGAAAGTTGTAGAAGCGCGTGGGGTGAATTTGAAGCTTTATAAGGCAGAACTCTTACCCTACAAAATTCCCGCTTGGATAGCCGGCAAAGCCATGAAAGTCATGTTTGCGAAAAATGAGCTGACCCGAAAAATCATGACCTTACACAATGATAAACAGGACATCTTCTATTGTTGTCAAAGTGTTTATCAGACTGGTCAGGAGTTAGGTGTCAAGATGCCTATTCTGGAAGCAAATATGAAGGGTATTTCGATTTAGGAGGTTTTATGATTCAACTCATTGTCAATGCTTTTGTTGAGAAGGACAAGACAGGAGCAGTCGTCGAAGTCTTGTATGCTAGTAGTGATCATGAAAAAGTGAAAGCTAAGTATGAAGAGCTGACTGCTCAATATCCTGAAAACTATTTAGCTATCTATGATGTTCCGCTGGATACGGATTTGAATACACTGGATCATTATCCGTCAGTGTGGATTGGGAAAGAAGAATTTGAATAAAGTGATTGCCAGTTGCTAACTGATGTGAAACATCAAAAGAAAGGAAAATAAAAACATGATCGAACGTTACTCTCGCCCAGAAATGGCGAACATTTGGACTGAAGAAAATAAATACCGTGCTTGGCTTGAGGTGGAAATCTTGGCTGACGAAGCATGGGCTGAATTGGGAGAAATTCCTAAGGAAGATGTGGCTTTGATTCGTGAAAAAGCGGACTTTGACATCGACCGTATTTTGGAAATCGAGCAGCAAACACGTCACGATGTGGTTGCCTTCACACGTGCGGTTTCTGAAACGCTTGGTGAAGAGCGTAAGTGGGTTCACTATGGGTTGACTTCTACTGACGTGGTAGATACTGCCTATGGTTATCTCTACAAACAAGCCAACGACATTATCCGCAAGGACCTTGAAAACTTCCTCAACATCATTGCTGACAAAGCGAAAGAACACAAGTTCACTATCATGATGGGTCGTACCCACGGTGTGCATGCTGAGCCGACAACTTTTGGTCTTAAATTGGCCACTTGGTACAGCGAAATGAAACGGAACATTGAGCGTTTCGAGCATGCGGCTGCTGGTGTAGAAGCTGGTAAGATTTCTGGTGCGGTTGGTAACTTTGCCAACATCCCACCATTCGTTGAAAAATACGTCTGCGATAAATTGGGTATCCGTGCTCAAGAAATCTCTACACAGGTCCTTCCTCGTGACCTTCACGCTGAGTACTTTGCAGTTCTTGCGAGCATCGCAACTTCGATCGAGCGGATGGCGACTGAAATCCGTGGTCTTCAAAAATCTGAACAACGTGAAGTGGAAGAGTTCTTTGCTAAAGGTCAAAAAGGTTCTTCAGCAATGCCTCACAAACGTAACCCAATCGGTTCTGAAAACATGACAGGTCTTGCGCGTGTCATCCGTGGTCACATGGTGACAGCTTATGAAAACGTAGCCCTTTGGCATGAACGTGATATCTCTCACTCATCAGCTGAGCGTATCATCGCACCAGACACAACAATCTTGATTGACTACATGCTCAACCGTTTCGGAAACATCGTTAAGAACTTGACAGTCTTCCCAGAAAACATGATTCGCAACATGAACTCTACATTTGGTCTTATCTTCAGCCAACGTGCTATGCTTACTTTGATTGAAAAAGGTATGACACGTGAGCAAGCTTACGACCTTGTTCAACCTAAGACTGCCCAATCATGGGATAACCAAGTAGACTTTAAACCACTTCTTGAATCAGATCCAGAGGTAACATCTCGTCTCACTCAAGAAGAGATCGACGAAATCTTCAACCCAGTTTACTACACTAAACGTGTTGATGAAATCTTCGAACGCATTGGTTTGGGTGACTAATCTAAACAAAATAACAGAAAGCAGGTTTGCCCTGCTTTTTTTGATGGTGACATTTATGTCACTAGTTTTGTTTCTTTTTCAGCCTTATAATAGGGTCATCGTAAGAAAACTATCAGAAAGGAGAAGTTAGCAATCTTAAAAGGACGACTTAACTATTTACCGGAACTTAGCCTCTTAATAGTAAGCATTGCCTATAATATCATCCGCATCATGAATGATCTTGGAAGTATCAAAGCCCCCTCTTGGTTTTTAGATATGGATATCCCTAGTGGGTCCTTACTATTACTTATTTTGCTTATTATTTTAAAAAGTGAAGCAAGAGAATAAAACTTTAAGCAAGTTTTAAGTTTATTAGTTTATATTATAACCATCCTAATAAAACAACTAGCTTTGGTGAGCTAGTAGTAAAAAAAACTTTTTCATAACTAATCTCCCCGAAGAAAGTCTAGAAATCTAGGCTTTTTTCTTGTTTTTTGAGCTTTTATTAGGGAATTTTAAGAAAATACTTGAAAACCCTTCCAAAACAAGGTAATATAGTTATATAAAGATTCTATTGGACAAGCGGTCACCTTGGAGGATTAGGAAGAAGAGGTTGGGAAGCCTGTACAATCGTATCTTTTCAGTGGTCTTTG